>JAPPEG010000348.1 GCA_028875345.1 Gemmatimonadota bacterium | reverse complement strand
CCGGGCTGTCGTCCGGGGGCCGGTAGAACGGCGTCTCCGCGACCTCGTCGTCCGAGATGGGAATGCCGAAACGGGTGCGGAAAAGGCGGATCTCGTCTTCGTTGAGCTTTTTTTGCTGATGGGTGATGTTCTTGCCCTCGCCGGCCTCGCCCATGCCGTAGCCCTTGATGGTCTTGGCGAGAATGACGGTAGGTGCGCTTTTTTGGGCAATGGCTTGCTGGTAGGCGGCATAGACCTTTTCTGGATCGTGGCCGCCGCGCCGCATTTTCTGTAGTTGTTCGTCCGAGTAGTCCTCGACCATTGCGGCTAGTTTCGGATCGGTGCCGAAGAAGTCGTGGCGGATGTAGCTGCCGTCGGAGACTGAGTACTTCTGGTACTGGCCATCGACGACCTCGTTCATGCGCTGGGCCAAGCTGCCGTCGACGTCTTGTTCCAAGAGCGGATCCCAGTCGTCGCCCCAGATCACCTTGATGACGTTCCAGCCAGCGCCGCGGAAGATCGCTTCGAGTTCTTGTATTATCTTCCCATTGCCGCGCACCGGGCCGTCGAGGCGCTGGAGGTTGCAGTTGACGACCCAGATGAGGTTGTTGAGCTGTTCGCGCGCCGCGAGGGTAAGCGCTCCCAAGCTCTCGGGCTCGTCGCATTCGCCGTCGCCCAAAAAGGCCCACACCTTGCTGTCGTCAGCGGGCTTGAGGCCGCGGTTTTCGAGGTAGCGGTTGAAGCGCGCCTGATAGATCGAAAGGATGGGACCTAAGCCCATAGACACGGTTGGGAACTGCCAAAAGTCCGGCATCAGCCAAGGGTGCGGATAGGAAGCGAGGCCACCGCCTTCTTGCAACTCGCGGCGGAAATTTTCCAACTGGTGTTGGTTGAGGCGACCTTCGACGAAGGCGCGGGCGTACATGCCGGGGGAAGCGTGCCCTTGGAAGTATATCTGGTCGCCGGGATGGCCGTTGCTCGGGGCGCGAAAAAAGTGGTTGTAGCCGACCTCGTAGAGGGTGGCCGAAGAAGCGTAGGTCGAGATGTGGCCGCCGAGGTTAGAGTCGTGATTGGCGCGCACGACCATGGCCATGGCGTTCCAGCGCACGATGCTTTTGATCCGTCGCTCAATCTCGCGGCTACCCGGATAGGGTGGCTGCTGATCGCGGGGAATGGTGTTGATGTAGGGCGTATTGACACTGAAGGGCGTGCCGACGCCGGCTTCTGCGGCGTGGGTTTGGAGCTGTTGCAGGAGCTTGAGGACCTGCGCGGGCGTCCTATGGGCCAGCACGTAATCGAGAGATTCGAGCCACTCGCTCAGTTCGGCTTGTAGTTCTTGGGCGTTGCTCATGGCTGAAATAATTCCTTTGCGTAGGCCGTTTTATAGGTCAAAAAAAGATAACAAGCACCTGTTTTCTTGGCAAAAAACCGTTTTGTTACAATCAGTTATATTATAGATACTGCTCGCACGCGCTGATGGGCGGCGCAGAAGGAGAGACTCCCCGTGCGCAGACACCGAACCGCCTATATCTGTTTGCTGGCATCGCTACTTTTGCATCTGACCGCGCTTTATCTAGGAAATCACCTGTGGCGCGACGAGTTGGACGCAGAAGCCTTCCGCGTGCGCCTCGCCCGCATCCCGCCGCAGTTTAAGCCCCCTCGCCCGATTCCCTTGCCCCCCCTGGACGTAGAGGCGTTAAAAGTGGAGATGGAGTATCTGCGGGCCGACCAGCCGGCTGTGACCGTCCGCGACCCCAATTTAGAAAGCGATGCGACCCCGCCCGAGATAGAGTCGCCGACAGCCCCCTTGGCGTTGGGCGAGATGGCCATCGGCGCAAAGGAAGATGCGCCAATTTTGGAGCGCGTAGAGATGATTTCGCCTTCGTCGTTGGGTTTGGCTGATAGCATGGGCGTGGCCTCGATGGATCTGTTGCGGCTAGAGGACATGGCTCGGGCTAACAAGGATCACGCCGCGGTCATTCCCAGTCGGGCGACGCGGCGCGACTTGTCTGGCTACGTGAACTTTACTCAGTTGCGCGTCTATGGGGCTAGTTCGGGTCGGGGTGCGCTCGACGCCCTGAGTCGCTACTTGCGCGACCACACTCACCTGTTGGCGCGGGTGCGAGATCAGACCTACGAGTACTTCTTGTCGGAGCAACTGCTCAAGGATCCCATTCACTTCCTTTTTGAAGACTCCTTGTCCGCGTACGACCCGAACCTCCTGACCAAGTTCAGTGCGGAGGAGAAGGCGCTTTTGGGCCGCTATCTGCGCGAGGGTGGCTTCCTGTTTATCGAGGGTAACAGCCGCCGTACCAACCACTATTTGCGCGAAATGAAGGACCAACTACGCGAAATTTTGGGGTCTAGGGCGCGTTTGGCACCCATCCCGACCTCACATCCGATATATCACTCCTTTTACGAGTTCGGCGGCGGCTTCCCCGGCGAGGATAAATCGCGCCTTGAGGACGCCGACGACAATCCCTCTTGGTATTATCCAGTCAACAATCGCTATGAGGTTTTGGCCTTGCAGGAGGAACAGGAAGCCACCCTTTTCGGAGCCAGCGCTCTAAGCACGGACTTACCACCACCAGAGGGGTTGTGGGGCGTTGAGCTGGATGGCGAGTTGGTCGCCGTGTTAAGTGACTTATGGTTAGGGAATTATTGGCAGGCTAGCTTCAACACGGAAGACGAAGAAACGCCGCCAGCGACCTACGCGCTGATGGCGGGGACCAACATCTTAGTGTATGCGCTGACGCGCAAAAGTGGCATCACGCCCCAACTGCCGCCGCCAGCTTGGACGCCGGAACAAAGGCCCGTAGCCATGGTACAAGAGGCTCCGCTAGCTGTCGACATCGCCACTGCCGACGAGTTGCTCTTCGACGATTTAGACGCTTGGCTAGCCTTGGTGTTAGCCCCCATCGGCAGCGAGATCACAGAGGACATCACCGTGCGCTTGGACGGCCGCTACTCGCTCGAATTGCTCAAGCGCGGCTATCAGGGATTGCTCTTCCACAATCTGCCCGCCGGTCAGCACTGGGTCGAGTTGAGCTATGGCGGGCAGACCCAGCAGGTGGAGGTCGATCTGAGGGGGGGCAAGGTCACCACGCTGACGTTCGCGCTCAATCGCTTTGCCTTTGTGGTGCGGCTGCGGATGCAGGAGCAGGAGGAACGGGCCGATTGGCAGCGGTGGTCTGCGGCCTTTGCCGACTTGGAGGTCGAGGAAATTTACTTGGCCGCAGACCGCGACTGGTTGGAAGGCGGAGACGCCCCCTGAACCCTACTTGTAGCGCTTCATCTCGCCGCTTTTCAGCCGGCCCCAGTAGTCTTGCAGGCACGCCTTGATCTGCGGGCTGAGGATGATGCCGCCGATGATGTTGGGGAAGGCCATGCTCAAGATGAGCATATCGGTAAAGTCGAGTACGTTTTTGAGCGTAACGACCGAGCCGAAGACGACGAAGACGACGAAAATGACCCGAAAGATTAGGTTGAAGCGACTGCCAAATAGATATTCCCACGCTCGCTCCCCGTAGTACGACCACGAAATCATAGTTGAGTAGGCAAAGAGCATGACGCCAATGGCGAGGACGTAGCGGGCACCGGGCAGGAACGAATCAAAGGCCGCCGAAGTCATTTTGGCCCCGACGATAAAGCCTTCACTCGCTTGGAACTGAGGATCGGTGT
>JAPPEG010000344.1 GCA_028875345.1 Gemmatimonadota bacterium | reverse complement strand
CGGAGACCTGCTCGACGTGGTCGCCGAAGCGGTACCACCATTCTTCTAAACCCTGTGATTGATAGGAAAGACGGATCTGTCGGCTCTGGCCCGGCGCGAAGTGCAATGGCTGTTGCAGGTGTCCTTCCGCCAGCGGCAGCGGGGCAATGGGTTGGCCGTCGATGGACAGGGCGAAATCATCGTACACAGCTTGGGAAGTAGGCAGGGCTAGATCGAAGGTCAGATCGAGGGGGTGGTCGGTCTCGTTGGTCGCCGTATAGGTGGCGTCCAGTGCCACTTGGTAAGTGGCGTACCACAACAGGCCCTTGCGGCGGTGTTCAAGGTGCAGATCGACTTGTAGGCGGCTGGCTTCCAGGGGCAGGAGATGCCGCCGCTCCTTGGAGTGCTCTGTCGCTTGGCCGTCGGAGGTCTGTGTGACGACGGTTTCCTCGGTGGTCCAGTACAGAACTGGGGCGCGTTGGGACTGGGAAGTGCCCCACAATTGGCCTACCGCGGCTTTGAGCTTGGTGTCTTGCTGGTGGGTGCGGTGCGAGACGACCTGTGCCAAGATGATCCAGGCGACACTCGTGCAGGCAAAAATGAAGCCAATAGCGGCAATGCGGTATAGCATGGAGCCCTCCTTCAACTGCGTTTGAACGTCTCGCCGATAGCTAAAGTTCCACGTACAGATAAGGTAATAGCCTCAGAGGCGGTCCTCCAGCCACTGCCGAAAGAAGCCGCGTCCGTCGGTTTGTTTGCTAGACGGAATACTTGGGGCCGATATTGGGACGCTATGGCAGCGCTGATTATGGCCTTTTTGGTCGCCTTGTCCATCGGCTCGGTGGCAGCTTCTACAGGACCGCGGGCTGTGGTTGAGCATTTATCCTCGCTGGAATCGCGGGTGGCGGGGTATCCGGGGAGCGTTCGGGCGGCGGAGTATGTAGAGGGGCGGTTGCAGGCGTTGGGGCTGGTGACGCGACGCGACTCCTTTGCAGTGGTGGTGCCGATGGACAAGGGTGGGCGGTTGGAATGGGAAGATGAGTCGATGCCTTTATATGCGGTGTGGCCGAATGGGGTGCGGACTTCGACCGTGCCGCCGGAGGGGTTGCGGGTACCGGCGATTTGGGGCGGCGATGGGGATTGGGGCGATTTCAATGGGCAGGAGGTGGCTGGGCGGGTGGTGGTGCTGGACTTTGCCAGTGGGGACAATTGGCTGAAGGCCGCGTCGTTGGGCGCGCGGGCGGTGGTGTTTGTGGCTGCGGATTTGGCTACTACGCAGCAGGCGCAAGGCAAGTACTTGCGGGCACCGTTGGATGTGCCGCGCTTTTGGGCGGAGGGGGCTGCTGGAGAGCGGCTGCGGCGGCGGTTGGTGGATGGAGAGGTGGAGGTGGGGCTGTGGGGGCGGATGGATTGGCAGGAGCGGATGGCGTACAACGTGTGGGCGGTAGTGCCGGGGAAGGATGCGGGGACCGCGCAGAACGAGACGGTACTCGTCCATGCGTATTACGACGCGCCGTCGGTGGTACCGGCACGGGCACCGGGGGCAGAGGCGGCGGTGAGTGTGGCGGCGCTGTTGGAGGTGGCTGCTCGCTTGCGAGAGAACCCGCCGGCGCACACGGTGATACTCGCCGCGCTGAGTGCCCACTTCCAAGGGCGGCAGGGCATGGTCGCCTTCCTCGACAGGCACGCTCGCCGCCAAGAGCACTACGCGGCCCGGCTGGCCGAGCCGCTGAATATTGACCTTTTCATTGGCCTTGATTTATCCAGCCACGGCGAGCGGGTGGTGCTGTGGAACAATACGGATAGCTACGCGCTCAAGCGGTTTTTCGTGCCCTTTGGCCGTCGCTTTGCCGAGTACGCGGAGGCGCTGGGCCGCGCCGAGGCGGTGGCCAATGGCATCAGCCCGATTCGGGGGATGGATTGGGACAGCTATATGCCCGGGGGGTTGGCCGCCGATGGGGAGTTGGCGCTCGAGGCGGGATTCCCGTCGCTGACGCTGGCCACAGTAGGCGACGCTCGTTTTGCGCTGGATTTACCACAAGATACGGGCGAGCGGGTGGCGTGGGATAATGTGGAAGGACAGGCGGCGTTGGTGGCCGATCTGTTGGCTCATGCGTTGGCCGATACGGCGCTGTTGGTTGGGCGGGAGCGGCTCGAAGAGGCGTTGAAAGATCGGCTGCGGGATTTGCGGGTCAAAGCGCGGACGTTTCCCCGGCGCAGTCAGGTGCCGGATCGGCCGGTAGCCGGGGCGCTGGTGGCGGTGCAAGTGGAGGAGGAAGAGCGCAAAGGGGTGCGCGACACGCGCTACTTTCTCACGGATGCAGCCGGGCTGGCGCGGGTACCCGGGCTGGTACAGGGGACGTATCCGCTGGCGGTGGCGGCGCTGGATGCCGAGCGGGGGACGCTTACTCACGTAGTGGACTTGAGTAAGCGTGCGCAAGCGCACCACGGGAAACCGAGGTCGGATGGCCGCTTGGCCAAAAATGTGCGCTGGCGGCAAAACGAGCAGAGCGCCGTGCTCTTTCCCGGAGTGGGTCGGTCCCTGTACGGCTTGGTCGAGCCGCGCCTTTTGCGCGCGTTGAACGAAGTCAAGGTGCTGTCGGCGGACGGGGGCGAGCCGGGCCAGTACGGGTACGCCTTGGATAAAAGCAGCATCGGCTCGGTGGGGGTGGTCTACGGACCAGCCGATGCCGCGGCCGGAGATCGCGTCAAAGTGATTTTGGACAGCCAGTTTTTGCTGCTCAACAGCGAGGGCAGTCAAAGCGAGACCGAGGCGCGAGGCCGGGGGTTTTTGTTGACCGAGGAGGGATTCGGGGCCGCGACGCTGCAGGCGGCGCGGGACGTGTGGAACTTGGATGCGGCGCGGTTGGGGGTGCTCAAGGAGCACGGCATTGAAAATCAGCGGTTGACGCGCCTGCACGCGCAGACGGAGGCGGCCATAGCTGAGGCGGAAGCAGCGGCTGAGCAGCTAAAGTGGGATGAGTACGTGGCGTGGAGCCGCAAGGCGTTGGGCTTGGAGACGCGGGCTTATCCAGAGGTCTTGGCGACGCTCAACGATGTCCTCGAAGGGGTGATTTTCTTCATGGCGCTGTTGTTGCCAGCGGCCTTTTTCGGGGAACGGCTCTTGTTTGCCGCGGCCGATATCCGCCGCCAGCTCGCTGGTTTTGGGCTGTTGTTGCTGGCGATTTGGCTGATTTTGGCGCAGGTGCATCCAGCCTTTGAGTTGGCCGAGCCGCTGGTGGTGCTGTTGGCGTTTGCCATCATGGCAATGGCTGCCTTCGTGCTCTTCATGTTGGTAGGCCGGTTCAACCGCGTCATGGCCCAGCACCAGAGCCAGCAGACGCGGGTCCACGCTCAGGATCTGAGCCGTATGAGCGCGAGTTATGCGGCCTTCATGCTCGGGATTTCCAATATGCGGCGGCGGCCCCTGCGCACTGGTCTGACGCTGGCGACGCTGACGCTTTTGACGTTTACCCTGCTCTCTTTTACCTCGTTTGAACAGCAAATCCGCTACGCGAGTTTCCGGCTGCCCCACACTGGAGCATATCCTGGGATTTTAATCCGCGATCGCGGCTGGGAGCTCTTGACGCCGGAGGCGCTCGACTACGCTGAGTCGCACTTTGGCGGCAGTGGCTGGATGGGGCGGCGCGGCTGGTACGCGGCCGAAGGCGGCAAGGGGAGCTGGATTGCGGTGGCCGCGGCAGGGAAGGCAGTGCGGGCCACGGGCTTGTTGGGCCTGACGCCGGAGGAGGCGCAGATCACCGAGGTGGATAGGAGCTTGGTGGCAGGGTCATTTTTTGCCGCGGATGACGAGGCTACCTGTATTCTGTCGTTGGATATGGCTGCGGCGCTGGGCGTTGGGGTTGGGGATCAGGTCGAGGTGTTTGGGCGTGCGCTAAGGGTGCGCGGGGTTGCCGACCCGGAACGGTTGGGTGAACTGCGCGACCTAGACGACGAGAGCCTAATGCCGGCCGATTTCGTCCTGTCGGGCGCAGAGATGCTCCAGCTAGGGGCGGCGCGGGCGGTGGATATTGCTGGCGAGGAGGATCCCCACGAGTTGCGGCCTTTTATTCATCTAGAGCCGCAGCACGTGGTCATCGTGCCCTATCAGACGCTGATCGAGGCTGGTGGGAGCTTGCGCTCGATAGCTGTGCGCTTTCCGGGCGCGACCGACGGGCAGGCGTTGGTCGAGGACTATCTGACGCGGGTTGCGGTCACTTTGTTCGTCGGCTCGCCGGATGGGAGGGTGACTGCTCTGAGTTCCGTGGGGCTGACGGCTGTGCAGGGGTTGGGGGTGCTGGCGATTCCCGCGCTGGTGGCCGCGCTCATTGTGCTCAATGCGATGATGGGGGCGGTGTACGAGCGCCTGCGCGAGATCGGCATCTACTCCTCGGTGGGGCTGGCACCCTTGCACATCGCGCTGCTGTTTGTGGCCGAAGCCTGCGTCTATGCGGTGTTGGGGACGACGTTGGGCTACTTGCTGGGCCAGGGGTTGGGGAGGGTGCTGTTGGGGCTGGGACTGTTGCAGGGACTGACCTTGAACTACTCGTCACTGGCGGCGATTGGGGCCGCGCTGGCGGTGATGGGGGTGGTGTTGCTATCGACGATCTATCCGGCGCGGGTGGCGGCGCGGCAGGCGGTGCCGGACGTGGTGCGGCGCTGGCGGCCGGACCCGCCCAGCGGCGACGAGTGGCTGTTTGAGTTTCCCTTCATGCTCGGCGAGGGAGAAGTCGAGGGGGTGTGCGGCTTTTTGGCCAATTACTTTGGGGCCTTTGGCCGGGCGACGCTGGGGGATTTTTACGTCGAGGATATGCAGGTTGCGCAGGCCGATGGCTATCGCCTCTCGTTTGCGCTGTGGTTGGCCCCGTTTGACTTGGGGGTGAGTCAAGAGGTGGTCGTGGAGTTTGTGTCGGCTGGTGAGCGCTCGCGGGCGATGGAAGTCCGGTTGCATCGGCTAAGTGGCGAGCATCACTACTGGCAGCGGCTCAACCTGCGGTTGGTAGAGGCCTTGCGCAAGCAGATGTTGATTTGGTACGCGCTCCGGGAGGCCGATCGCGTCCAGCACGTGGAGTCGGCGCGGACGCTGGCGGCCGAGCAGGCCGAGCAGCGCGTAGCGGAACAGTCGGCAGCGGAACAGCCGGCGTCTTTTACTTGGCGGGGATTTGCGGTGGGGGCGCTGTTGGCCTTGTGCATCGGCGTGGGGGCACCCTACGCGGTGATTATGCTGCAAGGGTCGTTCATGGCGCTCAACAGCTCGTCGCCTGGGGCGATCTTTCTGTTTTTCGTCTTGGTGGTGGTGGTTAATACTCTGTTACGGGTGCTGGGCCGCGGTCTCGCCTTGGGGCGGGCCGATTTGGTGCTCATTTACGCGATGATGCTGTTGGCGTCGGCCGTGCCAACGCAGGCGTTTGTCGGCTATCTGATTCCGATTATCAGTGGGCTGTACTACTACGCGACCCCGGAGAATAACTGGGGTGAGATTTTCTTTCCGCATGTGACGCCGTGGTTGGCTCCGCAGGATCGGCAGGCGATTGTCGATTTGCACGAGGGATTGTCGCCAGGGGAGGGCATTCCGTGGGCGGCTTGGAGCGAGACGCTGAGCTATTGGTATGTCTTCTTTTTGGTGCTGAGCTTTATGATGCTCTGCATGAGTTCCATCCTGCACCGGCAGTGGTCGCAGCACGAGCGGCTGGCCTATCCCATGGTGCAACTGCCGCTCAAGATGGTGGAGGAGGACCAGCCGGGGTCTAAGCTAGCGCCGCTTTTTAAGCAGCGGCTGTTGTGGATCGGCTTTGCAGTGCCGTTCGTCCTGCTGTCGCTCAAGGGGCTGCACTACTACTTTCCGGCGGTGCCGACGCCAATTCAGTCGGCTGGGCAACTGCCGTGGATCGGCAGTAAGCTGAATTC
Source organism: Gemmatimonadota bacterium (assembly GCA_028875345.1). GTDB lineage: Bacteria > Latescibacterota > UBA2968 > UBA8231 > UBA8231. The sequence goes on along the minus strand of JAPPEG010000344.1, from coordinate 29,295 downwards.
GCACTGGGTGTACGCGTGGATCGGCTTTTTCTATTTGGTCAACCTAAACATTTCCTTTTCGATTTGGTTTTTCTACCTCTTCAACAAGGCGCAAGAGGGGATTTTCGCCTCGTTGGGCATTGCCAGTACCGAAAAGCTCAGTCTCTACTCCTACTCGCAGACTGCGGACCTGACGCACGAGGTGATGGGGGCCTGTTTGATTTTCGTCGCCTACACTTTGTGGATGGGGCGGCGGCACTTGGGGGCGGTGTGGCGCAAGGCGTGGCGCGGCGACCCGACGGTGGATGATTCGGGGGAAATGCTTTCCTATCGGGTGGCGGTCTTTGGCTTTTTGGTCAGCCTGCTCTTCGTGGGCGCGTGGCTGTGGGCGTCTGGGGTGCCGCTGGCGATTTTGCCGCTGTTTTTGCTGGTGTGCTTGCTCTTTTACGTGTTTGTCACGCGGGCGGTGGCCACGGCCGGGCTGGCGACGGCGCGCTCGCCGATGGTGGCGGCATTTTTCGTCATCTCCGCAGTCGGCGCACCGGTGATTGGGGCCAAGGGGCTGACGGCTCTGACTTTTACGTACGTCTGGCAGTCCGAGATGCGGCTCTTTCCGATGATTGCCGCGGCCAATTCGCTCAAGCTGGCCGAGGCGGTGGTTGGCTCTAAAAGGCGGCTGTTTTGGGGGATGGCGCTGGCGTTAGTGGTGAGTTTGGCCGGGGCGACGTGGATTATTTTTCAGGTGTGCTACGAGCACGGCGGGATCAATTTGCATCCGTTCTTTATGACCCGTCAGGCCAATCGCACGTTTACCGATATGGCGCGGCCGATCGTCGATCCGCTGCCAGCCGATATGCGCGGTTGGTTGTTTACTGGCATCGGTGGTCTCTTTGAGGCTGTGCTGTTGTGGGGGCATCATCGGTTTTACTGGTGGCCGTTGCACCCGCTGGGGTTTATCGTCAGCGTCGGTTGGCTGGCTAATCAGGTGTGGTTTTCGGTGCTCATCGCGTGGGCACTCAAGCTGGGCATTGTCAAGTGGGGTGGGATGCCGCTTTACGAGCGGGCCAAGCCGTTTTTCCTAGGACTAATTTTGGGAGAGGCGACCGCGGCCGGATTGTGGCTGTGTATTGACGGCGTGTTGGGCGAGACCGGGCATTTTCTATCGTATATGTGAGGCAAACCCCTCAACAGCACACCACATCCTCGACGTCTTCGACTGGCAGAGTGTCTTCGTGCAGGGGCTGCACTGCCCGTCCCCACGCCGTCAGCACTTGTGCATCCCGCGTTAGTTCAGCGCTGCGTTGCGCCACTTGTTCGGGATCCCAATCGGCGTAGAGTTGGTCGAGCAGATGTTGCCGCACGGCAGCGTAAGCATCAGCGCTGCCCAAGTCGTCCCACTCCCCTGGATCGTCCGCCAGATTAAACAAAGCCGGTGGGGTGTCGTCGTGGTATTTGTAGAGTTTCCACGGTCCCTGCCGGATCATGCGCGAAGGAGCATCGCCGCGCGAGGGACCCAGTTCGCTGAAGGTAGTATCGGGGCGGGCGTCGTCTGCGCGACCCTGTAGTTCGCGCCACAGGGAATGACCATCGGTGGAGGGTAGAGGCTCGCCGCCGGCTACTTCTACGGCGGTGGGTGCCCAATCGAGCAAATTGCATAGCACCGGGTTTTCTGCGCCCGCCGGGATTACGCCGGGCAAACGGGCGATGAGGGGGACGCCGACCGAGCCTTCGTAGTAGTTGCTCTTCCACCAGCAGCCGTGCTCGCCGGCCATCTCGCCGTGGTCGCTGGAGTAGATCACCAACGTATTGTCGCGCAAGCCGGTCTCGTCGAGTTTGTCGAGGAGCTGGCCGACTTTGCGGTCGAAGTATTCGCACAGACCAAAATAGGCCGCCCGCGCCACGCGGATGCGCTCTTTGGGCAGGGGTTGGTCAAGGAGGCGGCGCTTTTTGAAATTGGTCACGGCCGCTGGCTCGCCGGTCGGGTCGGGTTGCGGCACATCGACGCGGTCGTAGTAATAATCGTAGAGATCCTTGGGGGCGAAGAATGGGCAGTGCGGCAGTACAAAGCCTGCTACTGCGGCAAAGGGCCGGTCGCGCGTTTGCGCCTTTTCCGCCAAATAGGTGCAAGCCGCCTCGGCGACCCGGTCGTCAAAGGATTGGTACGTAGTGCGGCCGTACCCGGCTATTTCGACGCATTCGCGGGTTTGGCCCGAGGTGCTGGCGGGAATGTTCTTGAACATGGGGTCGCCCTGTCGGGCCGCACCCGGATGCAGGGCGCTGTACTCGCCGATGGGTCGGCGCTCAAAGCCGTGGCGCTGTTCGGGGCCGACAAAGTGCATGCGGCCAATCAGCGCGGTCTCGTATCCAGCCGCGCCCACGGCATGGGCCCAAGTCGGCAGCGCCGAGTTGAGGATGTGGTCGTTGCCCCAGACTTGGTTGGCGCTAGGCCGCCGCCCGGTCATAAAGGCCATGCGTGCTGGCGCGCACAAAGGCGAGGGGGTGTACGCATTGGCAAAGCGCATGCCCTCGCTGGCCAAGCGGTCGAGGTGCGGGGTGCGCACCAGCGGGTCGCCGTAGCAGCCGAGGTGGAACTTGCTGTGCTGGTCGGAGAGAATGAAGAGGATATTGGGATGGTCCATTTTTCAATTTTCTTTGCGCGTGTAGCCCCACATCTAGCTTTTATTAATCGAATCGGCGCTGTCGTCGAGGAATTTGAGCATGATCGTATTGACGGGAGCCGCCACTTGTATGGGGATGTCTAGGGAACGCTGCATGAAGACTTTTAGCGTATCGGCGCTGCTGCCGAGGATGTTGACTTTGACCGAATCGACGGGAGTATCGCTAGCCGAGGCGGTCACTTGCATTTGGATGTGCGGGGGAAACTGCATGGAGATTGCTAGGGGGGCATCGGGGCTGTCGCGGTGGACATTGACATTGACCGAATCAACGGTCCCACTAGCGAGCAATTTATCGGCCCGGGCGAGAAGTGGAAAGACCCCTTTGACTTGGACCGGCTTGACGGGTTGGACCGGCTTGACGGGTTGGACCGGCTTGACGGGTTGGACCGGATCGACGATCCCGCTGGCGAGGGGGTAGGCACTTGATATAGCCACTGCGCGAACTTGGACATTGACCGAATCGACGGCAACGCTAGCGGGCGGGGTAATTATCCATCGCTGGGCTTGAGGTCCCGACGTTTCCCCGCCGCGTCCCAAGCCACCCATACATCCGGCTAGGGTTAATATCATCGCTACTGCGCTGCCGCCCAGAATCCCATGCACGCGAGGATGAGGACGATGGGACGGGTCCAAAAGGCGCTCGACGCGCTTGGCCACGCGCCCAGAACGCGCCATGGTCACAGCTAGGCGGGGACGCTGGTCGGCCGCGGCGTGGAGTAGGGTCTCGGCATAGGTTAGCGGATCGCCACTTTGGGCCACCACCCAATCGTCGCAGGCGCATTCGCGCATCTCGACCAAAGAATGGGCCGCCCAATGTACTAAGGGATGGAACCAATACAGAGCCACGATCCCTTGACTCAGCATATTGAGCAGGGGGTCGCGGCGTTTTAAGTGGACCAACTCGTGGACGATAATGTCCTGCAACGCCTCCGGGGTACACTGGGCATAAAGGGCGGCAGGCAGGGCAATAGTGGGGCGGTGCCATCCGAACAGGACCGGGGTTTGCAGGAGGGGGGATACGCCTAGCTGGACCGGATGATGCAGGCCCAATTGCCGCCGCAAAGCCTCGACTGGAGCTGCGTCCACCAAGTGGACGGATTGGCGCAGGCGGTGCAGGTGCCATAGGCCCCAGCCCAAGCGCGTCAGCGCAAAGGCCAAGCCGAGTAGGTACAGGCTGGCCACGGCCCATTGCCACCAAGCGGGACCGGCGGTGATCGGGGCGGCTGGGGGTACGGAAGCCGGGGTCGGCTCGGTGTTCAGGAACCAAGTCCCGTCGAAGTGGGGGATTGGGGTTTGGCCCCAAGGCAGGACGGGTCCGAGCAAAGCCCCTAGCGGTAATAGGGCTACCGCACCCAAGGTGGCGCTCCACAGCAGGCAGGACCAAGCTGGGCGGCGGCAAGTCAACAGGCGGATCGCTAGACCAGCAAAGGCGATGAGAAGGGCGGCCTTGAAGCCGAGGTCGATTACGGTGCTGGCGATTGGCTCGACAAAATGCGTCCATTCCATGGGAGCCTCCTATTGTACGGACCCGGTCGTCTTCCTCAACAGATGTTCCTCGATTTTTGCCACAACCTCATCAGTACTCGATACCCTCAAATTATTCTCCACAATCAGCCCTTGTGGATTCACCAGATAATACCGAGGAATGCCGCTCACATTATAGGCTTGCGTTGCCCCGCCGTCCGAGCGCACGTGGACGCCTTTGATCTGGTGTTTGGCAATGGCTCGCTTCCAAGCTCCTTCGTTCTCGTCCAACGAGACGTTGAGGAAGACCACCGGCTGGGCGGCCACTTGTTCCTTGATCTTGCGAAGGGTCCCTAAATCGGTGATGCACGGTCCACACCAACTCGCCCAGAAATCCATCAAGACCACCTTGCCCTTGAACTGGCTCAGCGATACGGATTGGCCGTCGGGGTCATGGAGGGTAAAATCAGGAGCGGGTTGTCCCGGTTGCAGCGTCAAGAGCTTGTTCTGTTCTGCTTGGAGGGCCTCGGTGTATTCTGGAAAGGGATTGCTTTCTTCAAAGGATTGCCAGCGGGCATCCACATAGGCTTCATAGCCGTGCCGAATTCCATCCATCAACTCTTCAGCCAGAAACCAGTAGAGTACTCGCCCTTGCAATTTTTGCTTGGCTATGTCGTATCGTTCTGCACCTCCTCGGGGGATAATAAAACTCGGTCCAGCAAAGATGGAGTCGAGTTGGGCTTGGATGGCCGGCGATAGATTCAAGGCCGCTAAGTCAACTCTTTGGGATAGCTTGAGCGGTTGGCGATTTTGGTGCATGGAGTCGAGTTGGGCTTGGACGGCCGGCGATAACTCAAAACTCGACAAGTCAATCCTTGCCGATAGTGGGCGATTGTTTAGGTATTCGTACCACTCGTTGATTCTTGCCATTGGTATATGGAAGGTCAAACTCCCGCCTGTTGTATCAGTCCTCGTGGTATCTTCCATATCACTGAAGGCCATGCGCATGCGATGATCCTCATAGGAATCGAGTTGGGCTTGGGCGGCCGGCGATAACTCCAAACCCAACCAAGTGGCCTTTTCGGACGCGCTGATCTCTTTGGGGTCTTCGTACATGGAGTCGAGTTGGGCTTGGGCGGCCGGGGATAGACCCAACCCCGACAGAGCGATCATCTGTGATAGTCTGGGTGGGTTGTTCGCGTCGTACATGGAATCGAGTTGGACATGGACGGCCGGGGATAGACCCAACCCCGACAGCTTGTACCTATCGGCAAGTCTAGGTGGCTTGTCCGACTTCGCCTCCAACTCTAGGGTGTTCTCCAGAAACGAGCGATACTCTCTCACGCCAATAGCCTTTTCATCCATCAAGGGAATTTCTTGTAGGAAGTCGTAGTAGTCCGGGGGGACCACTCTTCTGTCGGGGATGCCAGAGATGTATCGGCGTACCAATGCGCCGTTGTCCAACGAAAACAGCGGATAGGAAATCGTCTGGTCAGCCCAGTTGTAGTTGATGAAGGCCGTCATATAGTCGATAAACCCCGGAGAAAGAGCGTATTGCTCGCGCCCCTCGGCGAGCAAGGCAAATTCATCCCGACGCCGCTGTTTGACTTGGCGTACAAACTCCTCAGCCTCCAGCGCATAATCTGGTTCGAAGGCACTATGTTGAGGCCAGAACTCGGCTAAAAAGCGATTGTTCTCCGCGCCCCGGCCGCTAAAAGTCAGGGAGTAGGAGGGAGGGGCCTCATCGGCTGCGCTGTGCAAACTGTCGGGTTCCACCGCCGCTAAAGGGTCGGCTTCCGTCACCTCGGCGAAGGTTACGACCGCGTGCAGGCTGTCGCCGGGTTCGACAAAGAAGGGGATGTGTTGTCGTCCATCTTTGTCATGCCCAGAGACGAAAGTTCCCTTGGGAATGTTCAAGAGGAGGGCAAAGCGGTTTTGCTCGTCCAAGACGATGTGGTGTTGGGAAGGTCCGGGAGCGAGTAGCGGTTCGTGGTGGAACTCGATTTCCCGCGACGGAGCGTTGTGGACCTCGCCGGTGACGATTGCGGCGCGGGGCTGGCTTTGGGCGCTTGTTGCGGCTAGACAGAGGCTCAAGGAGGCGATTAGGACCATCAAGGCTGCGGAGTACGCGTTCATGTCTCTCTTCTCCAATTTTGGTTTGAGGGTGTGACCCATCGAGTCCACCTGCGATGCCGATTCCATATTGTCATTCGCCTTGGTCTCGGCGTTCCCGCAGGCGTTTTTGCAGGCGCTCAAGCTGGGCGCTGTCCACGGCACCTTCGTCGATTAGACGCACCAACAGTTCTTCGGTTGAGCCGGAAAAGAGGCGGTCAATGACGCGCCGCAGGGCCGAATCTTGGGCTTGGCTCTGGTCGAGTTTGGGGCGGTACTTCTTGGCGTACACGGTATTGTCGTCGGCCACTAGGCCGCGCTCGGCCATAATGGCTAGCAATGAGCGCACAGTGCTGGCGGCGGGACGGCCTTCGAGTCGCTGGCGGATGTCCTCGACGCTGGCTTGGCCCATTTGCCAGAGGACGGCCATGATTTCGGCCTCGCGATCAGTGAGACCCTCGGTGCGTTTGCGGGGCATAGTACCTTCTCTTTGAAAGCCGTCTTAAGGTCCGGAGACTTCAGACGGCGGATGGCAAAACGCGAATAAATTAGCCTTTTGAATCGCTAAATAATGCGCGATTGGGCGATTTGTCAAGTGATTTTTGTCGCAAAAAGAAAAGAGAGGAAATGCTCTTCTATGGTTCTTCGATTCGGAGGATCTGATCGGCGGCGACGTTTTCGAGGGTCTGTACTTGACCGGAGGGCCACGTGATCTCGACGCGGGCGCGGGTGGCCGTTCCCAAGCCGAAGTGCAGCCGCGGGTCGTGGCTGGAGAGATAGCTGCTGCCCGATTGGCGCTCCTGCGTTTGCCGAATGCCGTCAGCAGTGACGGCCACGCGGGCACCAAGGGCATCGGGATGGGTGCGACCAGTGAGGAAAATTTGCAGATAGTGGTGGCGGTTGCCGCTGTCGTTGCGCAACAGGCGTGGTGGGGCGGCCACCGTGGTGACTAGCAGGTCGAGATCGCCGTCGTCGTCGTAGTCGGCCACGGCCGTGCCGCGCCCGACATTGGCTTGGGCGAAGGCTGGTCCCATACTGGCAGAGACGTCGGCGAAGTGTTGGCCGTCCTCGTTGCGGAATAGCTGATTGGTCTGGCGGTAGGTCTGGGTCGAATCCCATTCGGCGACCACGTCCATGACGTGGCCATTGGCGACAAAGAGGTCGAGATCGCGGTCATTGTCGTAGTCGAAGAAGCGGGTGCCAAAGCCGAGGGGCTGGAGCGAGGCCTCGCCTAGCCCAAGCCGCCCAGAGGCGATGGCGAACTGGCCTTGGCCATCGTTTTGGTAGAGCGTGTTGGTCTCAAAGGCAAAATTAGTGACGAAAAGATCCATATCGCCGTCGCGGTCGTAGTCGCCAAAGTCGGTGCCCATGCCAGCCTCGGCGTGGCCGTGCTCGTCGTAGCGGGTGCCGGCCGCCAGCCCGACCTCGGCAAAAGTGCCGCGTTGGTTCTCGTAGAGAAAGTTCATCGTCCCGTCGTTGGCCACGTAGAGGTCGGTGTCGCCGTCCAAGTCGTAGTCGGCAAAGGCTACACCGAGGCCACGGCCTTCTAAGGTGATGCCGGCCGGGTCGGTGACGTCGGTGAAGCGGTTGCCGTCGTTGCGGTAGAGGATGTCGCCGATTGGGGCATAGGCGGCCGGCTCGCAGTAGGAGCGGGTCTTGCCGACCTTGCAGACGATATTGGCGTCGAGGCTGAAGTGAACGTAGTTGGCGACGAAGAGGTCGGTGTCGCCGTCCAAGTCGTAGTCGAAGAAACCGGCACTGGTGCCCCACCGTGGGTCTTCGACGCCGGCCTCATTGCGGGTGAAGGTGCCGCTGTCGTTGCGGTAGAGGGCATTGGGGCCGTAGTTGGCGACGAAGAGGTCCTGATCGCCGTCGCCGTCGTAGTCAGCGGCCGAGACTCCGAAGCCGTAGCCTGGGTCGGCTGCGGCGGTAGGGCCGCTTGCGTTGTGGAAGGTTCCTTGCCCCTGATTTTGGTAGAGGTGATTGCGCGGTAGAGGATCGGGGGGAAGCCCTTCTAGGTAAGTGCCGTTGACTAGATAGAGGTCGAGGTCCCAATCGCCATCGTAGTCGAGGAAGGCGGCCCCAGCGCCGAATGTTTCGACGTAGTAGTACTCTCCAGAAAAGCCGTTGAAGTGGGTAAAGTCCAAGCCGGCGTCCCGGCCGACATCGACAAAGTGGATTGAGGTGGTGGACGCAGGAGGTTCAGCGGTGCAACCGCCCAACAGCGCGAGGGCGGCCAGCCAAGGCCACAAAGTACTCACAGCAGATGCGCTAGGATCACGGCGAGCAATAAGCCGATCGAGGCCCAGCCCAGCAGAATTTGGAAGGTGGCGAAGAGTTTGAGCTTGCCGGTCGCGTACCAGGGATAGGAATCGGTGCGGGTAAAGGTGTGGATGCTGAAGCCGATGCAGTCGGCGAAGGTGGGACGTTCGTCGCCGTTGGCGGACCGCAGAGTGCTAGAGGCCAGCCGATAGACCAGCCCCCAAAGGAGGATGCTGCCGAGGATACAGAGGACGAGTTGTAGCGGGGCGGTGCCATAGCGGGAACAGAGATTCCACAACTCCAACCCCCAACGTTTGGGCGCGGCCCAGCTAAGAGCGCGCCGTTGGCGGTCTAGGCGCTCGATCTCGCAGGCTATAGCGTCGTCTTTTAGTCCTTGGGCGAGGAAGTGGTGCCGCAGGCTGTTGTAGGCCGGGTCGAGCGTGGCGAACGACACCGAGTCGGCAGTGGCTAGCCGGTGGCGCACGTGCGCCCAGCGGACGCGAAGGCGCTCGAAATAGGCTTGCTGCAAATAGAGTTGGGCGCTTGCGGCAAAGGTTGAATCAGCTTGGGTACTTGGGTGCAGATCGAGGGTGCCGATAGCGGTGCGGCTCAGGTCGAGGGAGCGGTTGAAAAAGGCGTTGAAACGCAGGGTCTGCGCTTGGACGCCGCTAAAGTCGGCCTCTTTGCGGAAGTAGCTACCGCCAAAGTCTGCGCGGGCGAAAGTTGCGTTAGTGAAGTGGGCGGCTTGGGCGAAGGTGAAGTCAGCGAAATGAGCTTGGTCGGCGAAAGTAGTTCGGTTGAAGGAAATCTCCCCGTCGGCACGGGCCGCGGCAAAGTCGGTTGTGGCGAGAAACTGGTTCCGCCAGAAGAGGGCGCGTTCGGCAAAGCGGGCACCAGCAAAAGAAGCCGGGCCATTCCAGCGGGCGTCCTTGAAGGAAGCGACACCGGTGAAGCGGGCGTCGGTAAAGTCGGTCTGACCGGCAAAGTGGGTGCCTTCAAAGTAGGCAGCGGTCGCAAAATGGGTGCGAGCGAAGCGGGCGGTACCGGCGAAGCGGGCGTTGATAAACGAATTGGGGCCAGCGAAATCGCCATCGGCAAAGTCGGCGTCGGCACTAAAGACCGCCTGTTTGAAGTTGAGATGCTTACCAGACCGGCTTGCGCGCAGGCCGAATGCGCTGTGGAAATGGGCATTTATCAGTGATAGGCCACCGGCGAATGTAATGCGCTCGCCCTGCACTGGAGCGAGAAAGATCACGTTGTTGAGAGTGACCTCGTCGAAGAAGAAGACGTCGTCGAGATGAAAAGAGGCGCGCACGGTGTCGATACCGGCAGTTGGGGCGTAGAGAGGGCCGACGACAGCGGTGGCGCGGAGGTGGATCGGCTCTTTTGCCCGCTGTAGGCGAGAAAGCAAGTCAGCCGCCGGAAGCAGGGCGTAGGTCTGGTCGGCGATGGTGGTGTCGGCGCGGTCGGCGCGTGCGCCGAATGGTATTAGAAGGAGGCAGCAAAGCGCCCACAGGGGGGAGATCATCAGCTTTGGGCGGCGGTGTACTGCTTCAAATGATCTTCGTGAATGGTTATCGGATAGATTTTGCGCAGACTACGCACGTATTCGACGTAGCGGTTCTGAGCTTTGTCGATGAGCACGTAGGCTCGGGCGCGTCGTTCTGAGTCCTCAGTATAGGGGATGTGTTCGCGTTGGCGATCCAAGACTTTGAAAACCGAATAGCCTCGCTGGGTGCGGACTGGGCCGCCCACTTGGCCAACCTCGAGATCTTGAGCCAAGTCGGAGACGCCGGGGAAGAATTGCTCGGTGTAGATATTGAAATTGATGCGTCCGTTGTGGTGGAGGGCTTCGGCGCGTTCGCTGTGACGCACGGCGAGGGTTTCGGCCTCGGCTTCAGTGGCTTGTGCTAGCTCAGTAAACAGATGCTGAGCTAGCGAGTCGCTGGTGACTAGAATTTCGATGGCGACGGTGGTCGTGGGTTTGGTGAATTTCTCCGGGTGCTCATCATAGAAGGTGCGAGCCTCTTCTGGAGTGACCGACAGATGCTGGTCAACCATGATCTTGCGGAGGCCGGTTACCATAAGTTCTTGGCGCTTGGCGGCGATGCTGGCGCGGAACTCGGGATCTTGGTCCAACCCGGCGTTGATGATTTCAGACATGAACAGGTGTTCGGGGATGACCCGGCGGTCGAGCAAGTCCGCGGCGCGCTCGGTGTCGATCAGCATTTGCGGCGCTATTCTCATCTGGCGGATAGTCTCGACGAATGTTCCCAAGCCGATGGGGTCTCCTTTGCCAAAGGTGCAGACAGGTAAGGCCGCGTCGTCCTCGGTGGGGGTGAACTCCTCGCCAGTGAAATGACTTATGCGCTCGGCCAATAGGGCGAGGTTCTGCGGTTGCGGTTGAGGATGGTATTCACCCCGCAGCGAATCGAGCATGGTTTGCAGACGCTGGTTGCGCTGGGCGATGAGCAATTCTTCGCGGATGCGGGCCTCGGAGGCTTCGAGCGGCGCTGGGATCTCGTCGAGCACGGTGAAGATGGCAAACTTTTGCTCCCGGGCTACGAGCATCGACACCGGCGGAGCAATTTCACCGATTTCTAGGTCGGCTACTTTGGCTACGACTTCGGGCATGAGTTGGTCGCGCAATTGGTACAGCCCAGTATCGCCGCCGCGCTCGGCGCTTTCGCGATGGACCGAGTGGGTGCGGGCTAGTTGGTGAAAATCGGCACCTTCTTGAAGCTGCTGGTAGAGGGCGTTGGCTTCTTCTTCGGTATCGACCATGATGCCGCCGAGGCGGATTGAGCGGTCGCGGCGGGTTGCGCGATAGTGGGCATCGACCATTTCCTCGGTGATGTTCAGCTTGCTGATGATTTCTCGTTGCTCGTAGAGACGCAAGATGCGCGAGCGTTCGTAGTTGGTCAGCTCGTCGATAAACCAAGTCATATTTTCGATATTGGACGCCTGGGCTTCTTGTAGGAGTAATTCCTTGTCGATCAGGCTGTTGAGCAGATTGCGGGCGACGGCCAGCGGCGTGTCCCCTTCGCGCATACCTTCGGGGATCAGGGAAGAGAACTCGGCGAACTCAGCCGCGGTAATCGGCTTGTCGCCAACCTCGGCAACGACGAGTTCGCCCGGCGAGGACGGCGGTTGCTGCTGACTTTCGCAGGCGGCGAAGAGCCAACTGAGTAAGAGCAAGGCGTTGAGATGCTTCATTTTCATGGTACTGGGATACTCCTAATTTTGAGAACAAGAAAAAACGAATATAAAGAAAAAGGGAGGGAATGAAAGTAAAGCGCCGGGGCGATGGGATGAGGCAGGGTTTGAAAGATGCTTGCGGCGTTAATGGCTATTGATTATAAATAGTTGGCCAACTAGGAGATTGCGCAGTGGTAGGCTGCGCATAATGCCTTTATAATAAAGAACTTATTGCATTTTCGAATCTGAATTCACTTATCGACAAACTTTTGCCTATGAAACGCGCCAGCGTATGTGCTCTCTTATTGTGCCTACTCGGAGGCTGGTCGGCTGCCGCTGAAGTCGTGATCGTCGGCGGCGAAGGCGGTCTGGATTGGGTCAGTGGTGGTGGGGAGATTCAAGCTACGGTCATCCGCAGCGCGACTTCGGTGGAAAATACCAACGCACCCGGCGGGGTCATCGACTTCAATGCCGAGGGGTTCAGAAATTGGATTTTTCCCCAGCGCGCTGATACTACGCTCAATATCGCCGTTGGCGCTAATTCCGAAGCCCGCGGCGGCTCGATCACCTCGCCTAATACCATCAACATCCGGCCGGAATTGCCCAGTATCATCGACAATGATGGCGAGACGGCGCTGGATTTGCGCGCTAGTGCTGGTGGCCAGAGCGCGCGCGTGTTGGGTATTATCATCGATCTGGACTTAGGGGCCCGCTTCGGGATCAATCGCTTCAAGTTTTTTCCCCGCAACGCCGACCCGGCGTTTCCCGCTGCGGCATTTCCATACCAGAACGATTTTATGCGCGCCTTCGAGATATTTATCAACGACGGTACACCCGAGACTCAGCGAGAGGGAGTGCCAATCCGCGAGACTGTGGTGCTGGTCAACCAAAACGAAGATCCGGTAGTTGATGTGCGGATCCCGCCCCAGTACGTGCGGTTCGTGCGGCTCAAGTCGCTGACGTCAACGGGCTTTGACTTGGCTGAATTCCAAGTCTTTGGCACTGGTTTTGTGCCCGAGGCCACTTATATCTCCAATGTCTTTGACTTCGGCGACCTGTCGCTGTTTGGAACGCTGCGCTGGGTCGAACAGAAGGCGGGCGACAGTGGGCTATCTCGGGTCTTGATCCGCACCCGTACTGGCAACGACCCGCAGCCGGTCGAATACAACAAAATTCGCCCGGGCGAGCAGATTTTCCGCTTGGGCGGTGGATCTAGACAGACGGGGACCACGGCCCGTGGCGACGAAGTGCCGTGGAAATTCGCCGCTGACGTCGAGGATGAAGAGTTGAAAACTTTGGTTGAGACGGTGCTCGACAACGAGGATGTCGATTTGCGCGAGGCGTTGCAGATATTCAAGGATCTGTCGCTGGAGCAGCAGGAGCAGATCTCGCTGACGGCCACCGACTTCGGTCGGTTGCGCAATGAAGACAAGGGCAATATCCGCAACGACGTGACCAACTGGAGCGCGTGGTCGCCGCCCTATCCGGTCAGCGCGCTGGTTGAGTCGGACGCCGATTTGGCCGATGCATTGCAGGGGGTGCCGGTAGTCTCGCCGAGTCCGCGGCGCTATTTTCAGTTCGCGATTGAGTTCTCTAGCGACGAGTTCGAGTCAGCCACTGGCGTTGGGGGGATTTCCTTTGAGGTACTGCCTTCGCCTTTTGCCGAGGAGTTAATCGCCGAGATCGTCCCGCGCCAAGCGGCGTTGGGCGAAAAAACGGACTTTACCCTCGCCGTGTTGAGCAAACTTCGCCCGGGACTCGACCGCGGCTTCAATCGGCTACAGATTGATACCCCGCTTAAGGTCGAAAACGTGGGACTGATAGAAATCCGGCGGTCGGACGGCACAACGACTGAGGCCGACTTCAGCGGCGCGGCACTCGACCAGTTGCCGTTCCAGCGCGGCGACTTTGCGGTGGTTGAGGCCACTGACAACAGCTTCATTTTTGAGTTCCCAATGGTCGCCGAGGATGGCACTGAGGTGCGGGTGACCTTCGACAACGCGGTGCTGCGTTTCGGCACGACCTTTACGACGCGGGCGTTCAATTCGGGCGAGGAAGTGCAGATTGCCCAAGATGTGGTGTCGGGTAATGCCGCCGATCTGGGTGAAGCCGATCCGGACTTGCAGCCTTTGGGTACGCCTTTCAGCGGGAACCTTTCGGTGGCCGTGCCGATCGTCGGCGACTTGCTGGTCAACGTGCATGCGGTCCCCGGGGCCTTTAGCCCCAATGGGGACGGCATAAACGACCAAGCTACGATCCAGTACGACATCACCAATATCGCTCGACCGACCGATGTAAAAATCGTCGTGCGCGACTTAGCGGGTCGGCCGGTGCGGAATCTTTACCGCGGACTCGACAGTAGCGGGCGTCATGCTCGTCTTTGGGATGGCAAAAACGATGCTGGGGAGGCAGTGCCCCCAGGCAACTATCTGTTCAGCGTGACGCTGGAGGCTGGTACTGGCCAGGAGCGCGGCGTCGGCATGGTCAGCTTGGCTTATTGAGGTACTTATGGAACGAGGGAGAGCAGTGTTGAAAGCGATGCGAAGTCTTGCAGTGATCGGCGCTTTATTTGGTCTAACTCCGGCGCATGGGCAGGAGGACTACCAGGGTCGGTTAGGGGTACAGCGCGGCGGTGCGGTCAGTTTTGAGCCTAGCGGCCCAGGCGTGATATTTGGCGCACTCGACCCGACGGTCAAAAAGTGGTACGTGCCGCAGGAACTCTTCGTGGACTACGGCTGGCGTCAGTGGGAGTACTCCAATTACGCTCGCACTCCGTACGAGCGTTACGTCAACACCACCCGCGAGGGCGACTACTTCTACGATGTGTATGGCAATTTCACCACCCATGGTTGGCTGATCTACGACTGGCGCCAGGACCAACCGTTGCCCTTGGGCAGTGGCATCTTCCAGGGTTCGCGTTTTAATACATGGTTCAACGCAGTGACCATCAGTGGCGATTCGCAGGGGCAGTACAACTACGCGATCACGGTGGGCGACCGGATTCGCACGACGCTGACGCCGATGACGTTTTCCAAGCCGGACTTCAACGGGGTGCAGATCGATTTTGCCTCGGATAAGTATCAGGCGACGATCCTCGCCTCGCGCATCAGCGAGCCAATCCGCGGCTCCTCGCAGGGCCTCGGCGGCAGCACTGAGCCGGTTTCTCAGACTAATACGACCTCGATGTTTGGTGGGCGGGCGACGTTCCAGGTCGGCGACTTCATCACGCTGGGGGCCACACTAGTCGATGCTCGCAACGCCAATACTACTCTCGATCTCTTCGCTGGCGACTTGGTCGCCGGTAGCCTCACCGCTGGACAGAGCACGACACCGCTGACGGCGATTGCGGTGATTCTGAGCGACGACTCGCCGGAAGACGGCGAGGGAGGTGCGGCGCTTTTCAGCCATGACGTGCGGATTACTAGCCGCGACTTTGACACCGGCAAGGAGACGGTTTCTACCTTGCAGGAGGTGGTCCGGCCCGGCTCCGAATGGCCGGTCATCTTTGGCGGGTTTCGGCGTCCGGGCTTTTTGGCTGCGGACGGCCCGGAGCGGATCATCGTCAACTACGACTTCAACGATCCGGCCTACGTCGGCCCAGACCCGACGACGATTGTCGGAGTGGACTTCAACTACGTAGTGGCCAACGACTTCAAAGTCGAATTGTGGTCCGACCGCCAGACGGGCCAGCGGGCGGTACCGGCGGCCCCGTTGACCAGCGAAGTAATCGACAACAGCCAGCCAGCCTTCGTGGTACTGCGGCGCGCCGAGGGCAACGTGAAGGACATCTCCAATTTGCAGCGGATCAAGTTCGACTATGGCTTGCCGACTGCCAACCTAATCGGCGGCTTTACCATTGAGGGGGCCGATGCCTTCGGCTTTGACTTCTACGGCGAGTGGGACCGCAACAAGCGCTATGCTCAGTACCCCAATGCCGCGCTATTCAACGAGGGGAAGAAACACGCGATCTCTTCAGAGTCATCCGACGCCTGGTACTTCAGCGCCTCGCGCGATGACTTTCCCTACTTCCTCTATGGCGAGGCCTACGCCATTGATGAAGCCTATTCGACCACTACCTTTTTGGTCAACGCCAACGGCGATGTGCAATACGACAATAGCCAGCGGCACTTCTACGAGTTTGTCGATGACAACGACGATCAAGATCGCTACCCCGATTGGGTTCGCTTCGGCACGATCAATGACCGGGCAATCTACCCAGGTTGGGACCAGAACAACGACTTCATCTCCGACTTCAACCAGAACGACAACGCCACTGTAGGCAATATCACTCCCGACTACGAGGAGCCGTTTCTGCGCTACAGCGTCGATCGGCCGGAGTTTCTCTTCGGCATTGACCTCAACAACAACAATTGGATTGACCGCTTTGAGGACGATGACTTACCCGACTTTCCCTATAAACCTGATCGTCGGGGATTCAATGTCTTTGGTGGGGTGCACCTGCTACCGGAGGCTCGGCTGATTGTCGGCCGCACCGACGAAGAGTCGCAGACAACCGACGCGACCAACGCGACCAACTACGCGATGTTCACCTTTGACAAGAACTACGCGGGCTTGGGACGCCTGCGGGTCTTCGATATGATCAAACAGGCCAAGGATACGATCCCCGATGCCCGCCGCGAGCCGACGCCCTTTGAGGGTGCACCGATCCAGCCAGTAGTTCGAGATATCCTTCCGGCGCAGGATACTTGGATCAACACCGCCTTTGTGCAGTTCGACTACAAGGGTATCGAGGGCTTGAACCTAGTCAATAAGCTCAAGTGGGAGACCTTCCGTCAGAACCAAGCCGAGACCCGCGACGCCAACGGCCGCCTGATGGAGGACAACTCCAGCTTTTTTGGCTTGATCAACAAGGTTGACTACACCTATGGCTTGGGACGTTTGGATTTGCAGCCGAGGTTTAAAAGCGAGCTTCTGCGCCAGACGGCCTTTCTCGTTGCAGAAGACGACCGCGAGGAGTGGACGGCGACGGCGCAGTTGATCGCGACCTTGCCGGTACTGCGCCACACGATTATTCAGGCCGGGCTGGAGCAGTTGTGGTTCAGCGACCAGAGCGTGGACGAGAACGCGCTTATTGCCGCCGGTCGCCAGCAGGAGACAGGCGACCTGAGTTCGACCAATGTCGCCGTGCAACTCTCGACTACTTCGGATTATTTGGGCTACCGGCTGACGACCCAGATCGGCCTGCGCTATGGCCGGATTCTTACCGAACAGGTGATTGAGGATAGCGAACGACCAGGTACTTTCGTGATTGGCGACGAGACCAGCAACGAGACGACCAGTTTTATTACGGTCTTCGCCGGGCTGGAGTAATATGAGACGGGTGCGAATGATGTCGAGGCTCACGGCGATTTTCGCCTTCGTCCTATCCTTAGCGCTAGGCGAAGCGGAGGCCCAGGACATGGATTACGGCAATCGCCTGGGGTATCGCGTGGCCGAGCAGGTGCGCTACTCCTCGGTCGGCGCAGCGGTTGATATGGACGTGCTAGACCCGACGGTTATGCGCTGGTACATGCCGCAGGAGCTGTTCAGCGAGCACGGGCGTCGCCAATGGAGCTACACCAACTACGCCATAGAACCCTACCGCCGCTACCTAGACCGCAATCTCGACGGCAACTACTTCTACGACGCCTACGGGGATTTTATCACCCGTGGCTATCTTGTCTACGACTGGCGACAGACCCAGCCGCGTGCTTTCGAAAGCAGTTCAATCACCAAGACGGGCCGCTACGCGAACTGGTTTAACCGCTTGATTATCACCTCAGACCAAACCAGTACTTATAGCTATTCGATTATCGTCGGCGACGAGATCCGCACCACGTTGACGCCGATGACCTTCAACAAGGTCGGCTTCAACGGCGTGGTGACCAGTTTCGCAGCGGGACGAACTCGGGCTACGGGCCTGTTTTCGCGGGTGACCCTGCCCATCGTCGATATTGACGCGGATGTCCCGACGGCTTCGTTGGAGAATTTTTCCAACTTGGCGGCTGGCCGTTTTGAACTCGACGTGGCCGATCAAGCGACCTTGGGGCTAACGTTGGTCAACGTCCACAACGGCAATGGTGCGCGCGAAAGTTTTCAGGGTAATCCACTCAAGGGCCAGTTGACTTCGGGTCAACTCGACCGCCAACTGAACCTGCTGGTAGTAAGGCTTGCGGATGATTCGCCCGAGGATGGCGAAGGTGGGGCGGTGCTCTTCAGCGACGATGTGGAAATCACTACTACCCTAATGCGCGAGGTCTCAGTCGGCGATAGCGTACAGCTAGTAGCGCGCGACACCACCATCATTGGCAGCGGAATAGGTTTTCGCCCGGTGCGCGATGGCGGTGAACTGCGCGATGGCTTCTTGCGTGCCGATGGCGCTGAGAGCATCGTGCTTAAGTACGTGCTGGCACCCGAAGATGATGCCTCTGAGGAAGGTTCCCTACGCTTGCTTTTGCAGCAGCATTTAGGGCTGACTTTGGCCGAAGCCGCCGATGCGATTACCGCCATCAAAAACGTGAGATTCCGCTTGGTGCTAGCCAATGATTACCGGGTGGAGGTGTCGTCTGATCGGCAGACCAACCGCTCGGGCCAGCCTCAGTTCATCGTCATGGAGCGGGCACCGGGCAATATCAAGAACGAACTCAATCAGCGCGAGGTCGTCATCGACTACGGCCTGCCGACGGCCAGCCAGATCTTAGGGGCCAGTGCTGAGCTGCGCGACTTTTTCGGCTTCGACTTCTACGGCGAGTTCAACGTCAGCAACCAATACCGTCAATACCCTGCGATCAACCGCAAAAAGCACGAGAGCTTCTCGGGCATCGTCGATGACGAGACCGCACTTGGCTGGATGTTCAACTTGGCGCGAAAGTCCGGTCCGTGGCTGCTCTTTTTAGAGGGCTTCGGCATGGATGAGACGTACTCTACCAGTGTGCTGCCGGTCGATGGCCGCGGTGTGGCTGACTACTCGCCCGAGGCCACCAACCTGCTCTACGATTTCGTTGACGACAACGACGATCACGACCGGCACCCGGACCAATTGCGGATTTTTCAGGGAAGCTTGATTCCGCCGCATACGACCTCGATCAGCAACTTCACAGTGACTTCTGAGGGGGTGGCCGATCCAGCGGTTTTCCCCGGCTACGACGAAAACGGCGATTTCATCTCGGATTTCAACCAGAACAGCAACGGCGACCGGGAGAATCTCTTTCCCGACTACGAGGAGCCTTTCCTGCGCTATCACTCGGACCGGCCGGAGTTTCTCTTTGGCATTGACTTAAATAACAACGGTTGGGCCGAGCGCTTTGAGAACGACGACTTGCCCGATTATCCCTACAAAAAGGACCACTGGGGCTACAATACCTACGCCCGAGTTCAAGTCAATCCAGAGATGCGCCTGATGGGTGGTTTCCTCTATCAGGACCAGCGCGAAACCAATCGCCGCAATGAGACGGCCTACGGAATTTTGACCTATCAGCGGGCTGGGCCTACTTGGGGTGCCTTGAGGGTCTATGACATGCTCAAAAGGGCTGAGGACACCATCCCCGACCCGCTCTCACAGTGGATTATACCCGAATTGGAGTTGGGTAGCGTCGTCGAAGAGGTCAGCGGGCGCAACGTTCCCGTACCCGATCTTCTGGCCGCCGAGGACACTTGGATCAATACGTTCTATGCCGACTGGGAATACAAGAGTCCGCGACGTTGGGCTACGCGGCACCGCTTTAAGTGGGATTGGTGGCGTCAGCGAGATGCGGATGTAGTCTTTGCCCTCGACGAAACCGGGGAAAGGATGCTCGATGCGGAAGGGGATCCGGTGGTGCTTTTCGATCCGCTCGGTCCGGAGGGGCGCAATGGCCGTAAGACTTCGGGCTTTATTGGGCTAATCGACAAAATTGACTACGCCTTTAACTGGAGACATCTGTGGCTTTCGCCTAGGTTCAAAAGCGAATTTCTGCGCCAGGTACCATTTAACCTCGACTTGGCTGAGCGGCGCTCTTGGGACGCTTTGTGGTCGTTCTTGGTGCGTTTCCCGCTTTTAGTGAGCTCCAGTGTTGACCTCGGCGTTGAACAGCGCCAGTTCTACAACCTCATAGGCGACGAGGATAAACTGGGGGCGGGGGAGCGAACCGGAGATTTCAGAGGCACAGTCTTGGCCGTGCAGTTGACCAACCGCAGAGATTATTTGGGCTACGAACTCACTGCTCAGCTCGGCATACGCTACGACCGACGTGCGATCGAAGTTGTCGATGGCGACGCCGAGACGCGCACGGCGGGGTTGGCCTTTCTCTCGATCTTCGCCAGCCTAAGGTAGATAAATCCACGACATGAGTGGTGTCTCTACTGTGCAGGGTTGGATCATCAATCGCGGCTGCGATGCGATTTTTTTTATCGGCACGCCTCTTTTATCGCTGGTCGCGTTACTCATTGCTTCACAGTACTTCAGTTCGGCCGACATTGCTTGGTTCGTGTTGGCGTTTTTTGCGGTAGGCCATCACTTACCTGGCTTTATGCGCGCCTACGGCGAAAGAGAGCTTTTTGACCGCCACAAGGCGACCTTCCTCGTTTCTCCGCTGGTGGTAACCGCCTTCGTGGCTTGGAGTGTATTCAACGGCCATCTGGGCTTCTTCATCTTCTTGGCTTTATGGGACCTGTGGCATTTCTTCATGCAGCACTACGGCTTCATGAGGATCTACGATGTCAAACGCCGCAAGCCCTCACTCCTCAGTTCGCGGCTGGACTGGTGGCTGACGGCCGTTTGGTTCGGTTATATCATCATCGACAGTCCCCATTACCTGATCAATTTCCTCGAGCGCTGCCACCGCTATGGCTTCGGCCTCTACACCTGGATCACACCGGAGTTCCTCTTAGAATTTAGAGAGTGGGTTTTCTATCTGGCTGTTGGAATAGCTGTTCTCTATGTGGCAAACATGGTCTTTGAGCGGGCGCGGGGCATACCAGTGGTTTGGCCGAAGCTGGCAATTTCGCTGACGACCTTTGCCACTGTTTATTATGCCTATATCGTCTTAGAAGACATCATCCTCGGCTATGCGATTACGGCCTTGGCCCACGATATTCAGTACTTTGCCATCGTCTGGATTTACAACCACGGGGTGCTCAAGCGCTCGAAGGAGTTGGGCGCATCCTTCTTCCGCTTCTTGTTCTCCGATGGCCGTTTCCGCATCGTGTTGTTCTACGTGATTTTGATCTTGGCCTATGGCGGAATTGAGGCCTTGGCCCGAGCGACGGACAACTACCTGATGTACGATGTGGCCAAGGTCATCATCGCCGCTTCGGCTTTTCTGCACTATTACTACGACGGTTTTATGTGGAAGGTGCGCAAAAAAGAGATCCGCCAGAATCTCGTTGCTGGAGACGAGGGCGAAGCGGTCGCGGTTGACCGCAAGGGACTGCGCGAAAGGCTACAGGAAAGCGTTGGACGCTGGGTGGGGTTGCGCTATGCATTCGAGACCGGGCGACAAGTGCTCTACTTCGGCGTACCCATTCTCTTTTTGGCTTGGAGTGATGCCACCTATTCGGTATCGGATCTGGAAATGGGAGAATACATGGCCCGGATGACGCCGAATGTGGGCAAAACTCACGACGACTTGGGCAGGGCCTATGTGAAGCAAGGCCAGTACGAGCGCGCGATAGAAGAGCACCAAAAAGCGGTGGACCTGGATCCTGAATTTGCACAGGCCTATACCCATCTCGGCATTGCCTATTCGCTATCTGGCGATCCGAATCGAGCCATAGAGCTCCACCGCAAGGCCATCGACTTGGATCCAGAAATGGCCCAAGCCCATTACAATCTAGGCGTGGATTATTGGAAAATGGGCAAGCTAGTCGAGGCGGAGCGAGCTTTCAAGCGGTCAATTGAGGAGGATAGCCAGTATATTCGCGCACATCAGGCATTGTCTCAAGTGTATAAAAAGCAGGGCAATAGAGCAGAGTATATCCGAGTTTCCGCTCTAGTCCGCGATCTAGAAAAGGCCGCTCAACGCAGAGAGTTGAGCCGAAATGCTATGCCGTGGGCTACCGGCACTGCATTGGCCGAGGACACGCGCTGAGAAAATCATTGACAAATTATCCAATCCTTTTTTTGTTAGTTGACGGTTTTACACAGGGAGTGTTCGGTGGAAATGCTCTCAAGTAAAGGCGGTCGCCAACAGTGCCAGGTGGTGACACCGCCTTTTATTTTAAACCTTACATAGGAGGTTTCAGCAATGAAAAAATTGTTAGCTTTCGCCGCTACGGCGTTGATGCTGACTAGCACGGCGAGCCTCGCCCACTTCCCAGAAGGCCAGATCTTCGGGGCGTGGCAGTGGCCGTCGACCCACCTTCCCAACTTGGATGGCGACATCTCTGAGTGGAATGTGCTGCCGGCGGAGTTGTGGATCGACATCTTCCAGACGGAAGTCGCCGAGGGCGATATCGGCCGCGAGATCGACACCGCCAACCTCAACTTCCGCGTCGCCGTTGGTTGGAACGACGAGTTGGATCGCGTCTATTACGTCTATGACCGCTTCGATGACATTTGGGATCGCGATGCTGGCGGCTTTGGCTGCTGCGGTCAGGATGACAGCATTGAGATTTTCCTCGATGCTGATCACAGCGCCGACCGCTTCGCCTTCTGGACGGGTGACTACGAAGACGCAGAGGAACGGGCCCGCAACAACGGCCGCACCAACCAGACGGGTCACTACCGCTGGCCGGCTCTCGAGCCTTTTGGCTTCTATTGGTTCTGGCTGAGCAGTTCGACTTGGCACGACAAAGAGCCTTATTCGTGCTGCCCCGACTCCTTCAACCTCGATGGTGCTCACGGCACTGAGTCCAACTTCCAGGCCGAGTGGTACACGGTTGGTTGGGATGATTTCGATCACAACAGCCCCGAAAACAGCATCCTCCACGACTTTGTCGAGGGTGAGATCATCGGCGTTGGTATCCAAGTCGTCGATAACGACAACGGCCCGAGTTCGGACGATCCTCGCACCGCTAAGTGGGCGCTGGGCGGCCAGCCCTGCATCAACGGCGACGGTGCCTGCGGCAGTGACTACATTCTGCTGCCGGTCATGGCCGAGTTGCTGCCGGAGCAGACGACGTCTGTTGAAGGCAATAGCTGGGGTCACATCAAGGCTTCGTTCGGTCGATAGGCGCGAACAACTAGCAGTTTTAAGCCAATAAAGAAGAGGGAGGGTAGAGTTGCTCTACTCTCCCTCTTTGTATTATGATTTGTGTATTCTATAAACCTCGGGGGTCGCGAGCATGAAGAGGGGTAGCTTATGGCTCTTGGCGCTTTGGATGGTAGGATGGAGTGGAGGCAGTGGTGCGCTGACCATTTACCGCATCGGCGCAGCGGATTTACCTGCGCCCGAGTTGGACGTGCCCTATCAGTTTGTCCAGCTCGAGTGGGAGGCCATAAATGCCAAAGCGCACGGTAGCGCGGTACAAATGGCGCTCGCCCCCGATGGGATTGTGCCGCAGCAGCTAGACCCAACGGTCAACCTGACGCCCCTTTTGGACGAGCGCGGCGGCCGAATTGAGACTTTGCAGACGATCGTCGGTTTTGCTGACTTTCCGGCCCGCGATGCACCGATGTTCGACGGCGACCCAACGACTCACTTTCTCGGCGATGGCGATTGGGGCGGAGACTACGGCCGGGTCAAAAACAAGCTCCTGATCTTCGACTTGGGCGGCAATTTTATCGTCGATCGCATCAGGTTTTATCCCCGCGAACGCTTTCTCGACACCCGCTTCATCGAGCGCTTCGTCATTGGCACCAGCGATGGAGATCCACTCAAGAAGAATACGCGCGAGTACGTCGTCGGCGGCGAGGGTGGCCAGTTTCGCGATTACGATTTGGTGTACAACATCACCGAAAACACGCAGTCGGTAATCGAGTTGAGCATCCCCGATTCGCCTATCCGCCAACTCATGTTTGAAGCACCGCCCAACACCCGAGGCGTTTGGGAAATCGCCGAGTTTGAACTCTACGGTATCGGCTTCGCGCCCAAGAGCCAATACACGACCAACGTCATCGACTTAGGCGGCATGGCGAGTTTGGGCGATCTAACGTGGTTGGGGGAGGCCGAGGGAGGGGCAGAGGTAGCATTGTCGATGCGCAGTGGTGATGACGACGATCCCAATTCCTATTGGCGCCTGACTTTCCGCGGCGACGAGCGCAGTCGCTTTGGCACCAATGGTACCGCTCTGACGCTCAGCACGTACAACCGGTTGGAAAAGGGCGAAAAGGCCGGGATCACGCCTGATACAGAAAACTGGTCCGACTGGAGCCCGCCATATAGCTTCGCCGCCGGCGGAGACGTGTTGCTGGCCGATAGACCTCGTCATTACGTGCAGCTCAGAGCTGATTTCACTTCCCAGAAGGAAGCTGGCGGACGCTTGGACTTTTTGCAGTTCAGCGTTTCAAATCCGCCGGTGGCAACTCAAGCCTTGGCCGAGCTTGCGCCGGCAAGTGCTCGCGCTGGCGAGGTGACGTCTTTTACCTATGCGATTCTGCCCCAACTGCGCGACGAGGATTTGGGGTTTGATACTATTGAGATTGAGACCCCAGTCGAGGTTGCAATCATTGACGCGTTGCGGATTGATGGCCAGGAGGTCGGCTTTGACATTGTGCGCTCGGACGCACGAGGGTTTGCGTTGCGGATTCCGCGCATGGACCCGCAACAGACGGGCGAACTAATTGAGATTGACTTTGCGGTGGAAGTATTCAAGTTCGGGACGGTGTTCACCGGGAGGATTTCCGATAGCGAAAGGCCCTTTGAGGTGCGGCAGGCGCTGACTGCTGGCAACGCCGATCCACTGGTGGATAGCAATACGCTAAGCGTGGGGCTGGTCAATGTGGAGGAGAAGGCGGTCAACGCGCTCAAGTTGTCCTCACCGGTGGTTACGCCCAACGGCGACGGAATCAACGATGCTCTCGAGATTGAATACGAATTGTTGAACCTCTTCGGCGCAGTGCCGGTTGCACTGGAGCTATACGATCTATCGGGACGGAGGATAGGGGTGGTGCATCGGGGAACGGCGGAGAGTGGCCGATTCGCGCTGGCCTGGGATGGAGTGTTGGCGAATGGGGCCGTGACCGCGCCGGGGCTGTATCTACTGCGATTAGAAGTTGACAGCGACCAAGGCAAGGAAGCGCTTCAGCGCGTCATTGCCCTAGCCTATTGAGAATGGGGATGAGCCAGATGAGACACCTAATCGCATGGTGGACGGTGGGGTCGCTGGTGGTAGGGGCAGGCGACCTTGGTGCTCTAACGATCTATCGGATCGGGGGGGCTGACCAGCCTGCGCCGGAGTTGGCATCGGTTGAAGGGGTGGAATTCGTGCAGATTGATTGGGCCGATATTGACGAGGATTTGCACGGTAGTACCAACTTGCTAGAGGTGACCAGCGGTCACATTGAGCCGCGGCAACTCGACCCCACGGTCAATCTGACACCACTTTTGCCGCAGGCCGATTCTCTTGGTGATATCTTCTACCTGACTTGGATTGGCTGGGGGGGATTCAACGACGACGATGAGCTTATCTGGGACGAGGATCCCAATACGGCCTATCTGGGAGATGGTCGTTTTGCCTCGCATGGACCGAATACTAAAAACCTGATCTTCGATTTTGGCGGGCTGTTCTTTATCGACCGGGTCAAGTTCTACCCACGGCCTAGCTATATGACCGACCGCTTTGTCGAACGCTTCATTATCGGCACTAGCGACGGCGACCCGCTCAAGGATCCCAATCGAGACCTTCAGGCTGGGTCGCGGGGCGATTATGTGGCCTTCGATGTGATTTACAATATCCGCGACAATACGCAGCCGATCATTGACTTGAAGATGCCCGACGAGCCGATCCGCAAGTTGCTCTTCCGGGCACCGGAGAATACGCGGGGAATTTGGGAATTGGCCGAGTTGGAACTCTACGGTTCGGGTTTTGCGCCCTTCTCCAATTATACCAGTAGCATTATCGATTTGGGCAAGCCGGTGGCCTTGGGCGATTTGAGCTGGTCGGGCGAAGTCGATGCTGGTGCTCAGATCGACTTAGTGATGCGCAGCGGCGATGTGCCAGACCCGAGCATCTATTGGCGCTTCACCTTCCGCGGTGACGAGCAGAGTCGCTTTGACGCCAAGGGTCAGCCGCTTACGGCGCGAGCCTACGATAGGCTCAATAAAGGCGAGAAGGCTGGGATCACGCCCGATACCCAGAACTGGGAGCTGTGGAGTCAGGCCTATGATTTTGTGGCCGGTTCGGGAGCGATGCAAGCTGACAGACCGCGGCGCTACGTACAGCTCAAAGCCGATATTGCCGCGCGAAAGGACGCTGGCGGACGGCTGGACTTTTTACAGTTTAGCGTCTCGGACCCGCCCGTGGCAACGCAAGTGTTAGCCGAGATTACGCCGCCGAGCGCCCAAGCTGGGGACGTCACCCAATTTACCTATAGTATTCTGCCGCAATTCGAGCGCGAAGATTTGGGATTTGACACCATCGAGATTGAGACGCCGGTCGAAGTGACCAGCATCGACGGCGTGCGAATCGCCGGCCAGGAAGTCGGTTTTGAAGTCGTGCGCTCGGACGCCGCTGGCTTTGCCCTCAAAATCCCAAGAATGGACGTGCAGCAAACCAGTGAACGGATCGAGGTGGATTTCGCCGTGGAGGTGTTCAAGTTTGGGACGGTGTTCGCCGGCCGGATCTCCGATAGCGAAAAGCCCTTTGAGGTGCGGCAGGCATTAACCCCAGGCGATGCCAATCCGCTGACCGATAGCAATACCCTGAGCGTGGAGTTAGCCGAGGTAGGGGAGAAAGCGGTCAACGCGCTCAAGCTATCCTCATCGGTGTTTACGCCCAACGGCGATGGCATCAACGATGTCCTTGAGATTGAATACGAGTTGTTGAACCTTTTTGGTGCAGTGCCAGTGATGCTGGACTTATACGACTTGTCGGGGCGGTGGATCGGGGCGGTGGATCGAGGCACCGCGGCGAGCGGTCGGATTGCCCTGCACTGGGACGGGAGGTTAGCGGATGGGTCAGTGGCTGCACCGGGATTGTATCTGCTACGGCTGAAAGTAGAAAGCGACCAACGCAAAGAAGCACGCCAGCGCGTTGTCGTTTTGGCCTACTGAAAGATGGGTATGCAGCGTATCAGCATCGTATTAGTGCTTGGTTGGGCCGTGAGCGTCTCGGCCCAAGTAGGGCATCGGGTGACGGCGAGTCAGGTGGTGGTCAACAGCCGCGTTCACTGGCAGAACTGGAGCTTCCCACCGGGGGTGCTGGAACTAGGTGCCGACGGGTCGGTGCGGCCTCAGCACGTCCGCCGCGACATCAATGCGGTGCAGGATATCGTCGATTACTTGCGCTTGCGCCCCCCGGAAAGAATCAAAAAAGACCCCGAAGACATTGTTCCACTCGATGCGGTACAGGGCGGGGCCACGGCGAATATTGCCGCGGTGCCCAACATTTTTGATGGAGATTTGACGACCTACTGGGAACCAGTAGCGGCGAGCGCGGAGTCCGACCTCGCTTCGCAGTGGTGGTTCGTCGTTGACTTGGGCCGGTTGGTGATCGCTAAGAAGATCGTGCTCAAATTCGTCGCCGAGGATTTGGGAGACCCATTCTTGCAGTTCGATGTCCTGGCCTCACAGGGCAACAAGCCCAAAGGCAACCAGCGCTCACCGCTGCCAGAGTTCAGCACGCTGTTGCGCACCTTGCGGCCCAACAAGGAACAGCGCGTCTTCGAGATCGACATGGACCAGTTGGGAGATGATTTCGCCGGCACTGGCCTCCGCTTCGTGCAGATCGTGGTGACCGGCAGCGATTTCGACCGCGGCCGGGAGCTAAGCCAAGCCGAGTACGAGGCCCTGTCGGCAGGAGAACAGGGGGCGATTGACTACTTCAAAAAACTCGCTGGGGGCCGCGAGACCCTAGTGGAGCAGAAGGTTTTTGAGCGTCTCGACGCCGACCGTCGAGGTTCGATTCGCTACTACCGCAAGGAGCGTCCGCGGCTAGCGGAGCTGGAGGTTCTAGCCGAAGGCGACGAGATCCTTTCTGAGATGCTGGAGCGCGGTGGTTCCGGTACGGCGACACAGACGGCCTCAATTAGCAACATGATCGACGGCGAGATCGAAAGCAGGGTCCAATTTATCACCCGCTTCGGCCGGGGATCACTGAATTCCCCGGAGGGTGGAGTCCTGTTCGATTTGGGGGCCTTCTACTGGATTGATGCCTTCCGCATCGCCTATGCTGGCGCGGCCTTTCAAGCCTACCATCTAGATTTTTCCGACGGCAGCCTTGAAGCCGACGGCAGCCTCAAGTGGTCGGTCGCGGTCAATCGCACGGAAAACAGCGACTATGGCAGCAGTCAGGGGTTGGGTTTCGGCCTCTACGAGGGCAACGACTTCGAGCGGATTAAGGCGCGCTTCTTTCACCTCGTCTGGAAGCAGTATGAGGCGGGCGGCGGCTTTGGCGGTGGTTCTGGTCAGCCAGCCGAGATTCAGCTCTACGGGCGGGGGTATCAGCCAGAAGTGACTTTGACATCCGACTTGGTGCGCTTGGGCGGCAGCCGCAACCTGTCCTCCATTGAGTGGGACGCTGATACGCCGCCGAGGACCAGCGTCGTGTTGCAGACTCGCACTGGCAACGAACTCGACGAGGTGCTGCGCTACTTTAAAAAAGACGGCACTGAAGTTACCGAGGCCGAATACAACAAATTGCTGTCGATTTTTCGCGGCGACACTATTGGCGAGGAGGTGGCTGGCGCAGATTGGAGCGACTGGAGTGCGCCCTATGAAGTAGCGGAGGGCAGCCCGATTACTTCACCTAGTCCGCGCGAATTTCTCGAGATCCGCGCGGTCCTGCTTTCGGACGATCCAGAGGTCAGTGCAACGCTGCGTTCGATCCGGCTCAACTTTACCAATCCGGTCGCGCAAGAACTCGTCGGTGAAGTCGCTCCTTTCGAGGTTGAGAACCTCGGCGAGGAGCAGCGTTTCTCCTTTTACGTACGTCCAGACTTCGCCCGCGGCGACCCCGGTTTCGACCAGTTGCTTTTGATCGCTCCCACCGACATGAACTTGCGCTTTGAGGGACTTTATGGCGGTACCGCGACCGAACTAGCGGCCGGGGAGGCGACTGGGACGGCTTTCGCTACTGAGGTCGTGCCTACTTCGGGCGATAGCTTGCAGGTAGCGTTTGCACCGCTGGGGCCTGATTCGGGGGTTGAGGTGATGCGGTTGGATTTTTCGACGGCTTTGTTTTCGACCGGAGCAGTGATGCTGGCGTCATTGCAGAACAGTGCGGAGGGCGAGGGCGGCTGGCAGCGGGTGGATCCGGGTGAGGCAGTCGTGGAAGTGGTCAGTAATACGACGACGTTAGTGGGCAAAGTCGCGTCTGGTCCTTTGGTGCAAGCGGTGTCGGTGGTGCCTGCGGTGTTTACGCCCAACGGCGATGGCATCAACGACGAGGCGTCGTTCCGCTTTGCGGTAGTCAAGGTGGGCGATGATAGTCCGGTGGAGGTACTCATCTACGATTTGCAAGGGCGACTGGTACGGCGGCTAGTTGAGCAGCGGGCGTTGAGCACGGGATCGTATGGGATCGCTTG
>JAPPEG010000047.1 GCA_028875345.1 Gemmatimonadota bacterium | reverse complement strand
TCAACCTGCTGCGCGAAGGCTTGGATTTGCCCGAGGTCTCGCTGGTGGCCGTGCTCGACGCCAGCAAGGAGGGCTTTTTGCGCTCGGAGGTTGCACTGATCCAAACGGTTGGCCGCGCGGCCCGCAACGCCGCCGGCAAGGTGATCTTCTACGCCGACCACGTCACCAATTCAATGCAGAGAGCCATTGACGAGACCTATCGCCGCCGCCACAAGCAAGAGGCGTACAACGCCGAGCACGCCATTGTGCCGGAGACCATATACCGCAGCCGGGAAGAGATTATTCAGGCCACCTCAGTGCTCGAAAGCGTGCGCGGTGTGGCACCTGAATTGGCAGCCGAGCCGACGATCAATTACCAAGAAATAGAAGACCAAGAGGAATTGCTCGCCGATTTGGAGCAGCAGATGAAGGCCGCAGCGGCCAACTTGGACTTCGAAAAAGCCGCGCATCTGCGCGATGAAATCACGCGGATCAAGGAGCAGCAGGTGAGTTGAAGGTGCGCCGCCAAATTTGACCTGCGGCGTTGTCCATTTTAGATTGATCCGTTCTTGGAGCAGCAACATCAAATTTAGGAGTACGTTATGTCAAATGGCCGCGATATAATCGTCGATGTCCAAGACGTCAAGATGGTTTACAATGCCAAAAACCGCGACGCATCGACGCATGTGCACGCGCTGCGCGGTTTAACCGTCGAGGTGTACGAGAACGAGTTTTTTGCCATCATGGGGCCTTCTGGTTCGGGGAAGAGTACGCTTTTCAACATGATCGGCGCTCTGCAGACGCCTACCGACGGCGAGGTGCTTATTGAGGGCGTCAATCTGGCCTCCCTCAACACGCAGCAGCTAGCGGCGGTGCGCTGCTTTGAGCTGGGTTACATTTTTCAGACCTACAATCTCTTGCCGGTGATGAGCGCGCTGATGAACGTGTCGCTGCCCACTGTGTTTGCCGGCATGACCACGGCCGAGGGCGAGAGGCGGGCCATGGAGTGTTTGAAGATCGTCGGTCTAGGCGATCGGGCGCACCACATTCCCTCCGAGCTGTCGGGCGGTCAGCAACAGCGCGTGGCCATTGCTCGTGCGTTTGTCAACAAGCCGCGCATTATCCTCGCTGACGAGCCGACGGGTAACCTCGACAGCAATACGGGGCAAGAGATCATCAGCTACATGAAGAGCTTGCAACAGGAGATGGGGACGACGATTATTACCGTGACCCACGACGACAAAATGCTCACGGCCGCCGACCGCATGGCTTGGATCCGCGATGGGCGGCTAGAGCGGGTGGCCAACCGCGAAGACATTGAGATCCAGGTGGGCAGTATCAAAGAGCACTAAGCTGCTGCCGAAAACGGAATCCAAAAAAGCGCCCGATGCTCCGGCAGCATCGGGCGCTTTTTGTACTTACTTCGCGATTGTCACGACTTGTGGGCGATGCGCTCGTCTATTCGCTTCAGCAGAGCAACAACAGATTCAGCGGCAGAGCAATAACGCGGGAGGACAACACCTTGGGGGCCGGGCACGGACAGGCGACTACTCCGAAGGATGCGGCCTCATAGGTATCGAGAAAAGCGTTCAATCCGGCCAAATCCCTGCTCGATGGCCTTGGTGTGGCCTTCACTTCCACGGGGATGAGCCGACGGCCGGTTTCAATGACAAAATCCACTTCGCGTCCGTTAGAAGTGCGCCAGTGCGTTATGTTGAGCCTCGGTACGCGCAGACCCGCCCAGACCAGCAGGTGGTTACCCACCCAGTTCTCTAACCAAAAACCCCACTCCCGCCCTCTCACCAAGCTATCCGAGTCAGCAATGCCGGCCAAATGAGCCGCTAGTCCGGTATCGGTCCACAGCAGTTTAGGTGCTTTGACTAAGCGTTTGCCGCGGTTGACGGCATAGGCGGGCACCCGGGTCACTTGAAAAGAAGTCTCCAATAGATTGATATAGCGCCGTGCTGTGGCCGCTGCGAGGCCCGCGTCTGCGGCAAGGGACGCTGTGTTGAGCAGACGGCCGTTCTGGAGCGCGCACAACTGCATGAGCCGGCGAAATTCCATCAATTGGTCAATCGCCGATAACTGGCGCAGATCGCGCTCTAGATAAGTCTGCACATAGCCATCGAACCAGCGCGCCCGAAATCCCGCGTCCGCGGCCAAGGCCGGCACTGGATAGCCGCCAGCCCGTACCGCTTCTTGCAAGGGCCTGTTGGGGTCTGGAACGCTGGCCGGCAAGGCGCACACGACTTGGTCAATGGTCTCTTGCTCAATGAGAATGTCCAGAGTCTGGCCGTACCCACGCTCCTCGATCTCGGCCCAAGTCAGCGGCGGTATGGAAAAATAGACCGCCCGCCCGGCCAAGGTATCCGCCACTCGCTCCATCAAGAGCAGATTGGCCGAACCCGTGAGCAAAAAGCGGCCGGGCTGGCGCTGGCGATCGACATCGGCCTTTATGGCTAGCAACAGATCGGGTTGTCGTTGGATTTCGTCTAAGGTGATGCAATCGCGGCCGATGAACAGGGCCGTCGGATCGCTCTGGGCCACATCGCGGACATCAAAGTCGTCGAGGGAAAGGAAGGTACGCCCTTGACCTATGGGAGACCCTTGAACCAAAGTGGTCTTGCCGGTCTGACGGGCCCCATGTACGACTACAACGGGGTATTGAGTCAGGACTTGGGCGAGTATAGGGCTTTGCAGCCGGGGCTTTATTGTATGTAAATCGACCATGTCTTGAACGATAATCAACCACGATAGGATCGTCAATGTACGAGGAACGGGCCGATAGGGGAGTTGGGTTTTCAGGTGCGAACGACTGCTTACTGTGTCAGGAACTAGATTGCCGCTTCCGCAAGCCCTCTTGGAGAAAGACCTCGCGGTTGGGAAAGTTGCCGGGCAGGGTAAAGCCGCCGTCAACGGCGGTGAGCTAGCCGGTCATGTAGGGGATCTGGGTGAAGGCGTAGGCGGCGGCGATGTCGTCGGGGCGACAAAAGCCTAACCTCGCTGTGAAAGAACGGTCTCGACGATGCGCTCTTGGCTGGGGATGGTCGGCATCTCGAGGGTGGGGCTGAAGGGGATGGGCACGTCGGCCGCGCCGATGCGCAAGACGGGTGCGTCGAGCCAATCGAATGCCTCGGCGTTGAGGATGGAAGCGAGCTCGGCCGTGGTGCCGTAGCGCTCGACGCCTTCATCAATCACCACTGCATAGCCGGTTTTGCGCACCGAGGCGAGCAGGGTCTCCTTGTCCAGCGGCACTAGGGTGCGCGGATCGACGACTTCGGCTTCTAGGCCTTGGGCGGCGAGATCTTCTGCGGCGGCTAGGGCGACGCCGACCATACTGGAAGTGGCGACGAGGGTTAGGTCGGTACCCTCGCGTTTGATCTCGGCTTCGCCAAAGGGAATGAGGAAATCGTCTTCTTCGGGCACGGGGCCAGAGTCGTTGTACATCATTTTGTCTTCAAAAAACAGCACAGGATTGTCATCGCGGATCGCGGTCTTGAGCAGGCCCTTGGCGTCGCGCGGCGTCGCAGGGATGGCGACTTTGAGGCCGGGGATATGGGCGAAAAGCGCGTGCAAGCTCTGCGAGTGCTGCGCGGCTGAAGAACGCCCGGCCCCCATCGACAGCCGGATTGTCAGCGGAACTTTGCACTGGCCGCCCGACATGTAGCGGATCTTGGCCGCCTGATTGACGATTTGGTCCATGGTCAACAGCGAAAAGTCGCCGAACATCAGCT
>JAPPEG010000037.1 GCA_028875345.1 Gemmatimonadota bacterium | reverse complement strand
GCTTCAATGAGGCCGGGGCGTTTCCACCCCGGAAATACGGAGCCAGAGGTATCTACGACCGCGCCCGGAGAAGCTTCAATGAGGCCGGGGCGTTTCCACCCCGGAAATAGCAACACGGGTGACGTACCCATAGTTGTTGATCTTGCTTCAATGAGGCCGGGGCGTTTCCACCCCGGAAATATCCCATGGGAAACCAGACCTGGCTTATCACCTGGCAGCTTCAATGAGGCCGGGGCGTTTCCACCCCGGAAATACGGTACCATTGAGAGGGAGAGCAGCGAAAAAGCTCCGCTTCAATGAGGCCGGGGCGTTTCCACCCCGGAAATCCATGCTTCTGCTTTATCTCATAGCTGCCCTCGTCAATGGCTTCAATGAGGCCGGGGCGTTTCCACCCCGGAAATGGGCGGCGGGCGGTTCAACCTATGTGCCACAAACGGTGCTTCAATGAGGCCGGGGCGTTTCCACCCCGGAAATCGTGTAGGCGGGCGTGACCTCGGCGTCAGAGGTAGAGCTTCAATGAGGCCGGGGCGTTTCCACCCCGGAAATTAGTCGCCGGTGTTGCCTTCTCGTTGCCCCTCCAGTTGCTTCAATGAGGCCGGGGCGTTTCCACCCCGGAAATAGCTATACGACCTGATCTCCGACGCGACGATTGAGAAGCTTCAATGAGGCCGGGGCGTTTCCACCCCGGAAATCGCGGCGCGTTTGACCATCCCAACTACATCCACCGCGCTTCAATGAGGCCGGGGCGTTTCCACCCCGGAAATATCTCAACCCGTGTACGATCGACGAGGCTTTCCGCCGAATGCGCGCTTCAATGAGGCCGGGGCGTTTCCACCCCGGAAATTGCTCCCGGATCGGTTGCAGGCAAAAGAAATTCAACTCGCTTCAATGAGGCCGGGGCGTTTCCACCCCGGAAATATTAGCCGCGCTTATTTCCTCTTTTTCTGATACCTCGTCGCTTCAATGAGGCCGGGGCGTTTCCACCCCGGAAATAAGATGGGAGCGGCCGAAGCCGGCGACGATAACTACGCTTCAATGAGGCCGGGGCGTTTCCACCCCGGAAATCTTTTGCAAGACGAAACCAACGAATACACAGAAACGGCTTCAATGAGGCCGGGGCGTTTCCACCCCGGAAATATCCCTACATTGCAAGTAATGACATACCGGCGATAGTCGCTTCAATGAGGCCGGGGCGTTTCCACCCCGGAAATCGCCCGCATCCAGACCACCCCAACCGAGGAGACGACATGCTTCAATGAGGCCGGGGCGTTTCCACCCCGGAAATCTTTTGTCGATAGGGCAGGCCATATCGCAGTTGAAGATGCTTCAATGAGGCCGGGGCGTTTCCACCCCGGAAATATCGAGTGACGGTCAACGGCAATGAGGCGGTTCAACTTGCTTCAATGAGGCCGGGGCGTTTCCACCCCGGAAATGATCCGTATGCGGGTGTCCAGCTTCAAGCGGGGGTCAAGCTTCAATGAGGCCGGGGCGTTTCCACCCCGGAAATCCAGTCACAAAAAGGCTCGTAGAATGGCCCCTGTCGAGCTTCAATGAGGCCGGGGCGTTTCCACCCCGGAAATGCCTATCGTCTCTGTCTCCAGCTTAGGCGCATACAACGGCTTCAATGAGGCCGGGGCGTTTCCACCCCGGAAATCGGCGATCAGCAGCGCATTGTACGCATGGCGGCCGCTGGCTTCAATGAGGCCGGGGCGTTTCCACCCCGGAAATTTCCGTAAAATACACGCCGCCCGCCCGCGCCGTCAAAGCTTCAATGAGGCCGGGGCGTTTCCACCCCGGAAATAGTCTCTACGGAACTCCCTGTGCGGCTTGGGTTTTCCACAGGTTTTGCGAGCGGTGGCGGCTTTGTCTTCCCGAACATGCAAATTGTTCGCCAAAAGTAGATCATAATACGACCTATCTCCTTGTAATACAAATAGAAAGCGCATTGCGAGAGCTACCGGCCCTTTTCCTTCCATTGGAGCACTCGCAAGGGACACGGCAGATACTCCGCTAAACAATTGTCGCCTGCCGACTCGGCGCTTCATACGTCTTGCCTAGGCTTTCCACTAGAGGATCAACTTGGTCAGCAGGCCCCAAGTCTACAATCAGAATGTGATCCTCTGCCAATTTGATCAAACCTTCCAACCGCGCCGTCATCTCAGCGCGTCGCCGGGCCGTCAGCCGACATTGGAAAACCGACAACTGCAACCAATGACCATAGCCTTTCATTACCTTGAACACGCGCCGCCAACGCTTCGGCTCGGCAATGTCATAAGCAACGATGTAGAGACGCTCGTTGGCCATATTACTACCGGGGAAGATAATGCGGGTAGGGGACAATCTCACCCTGCAAATGCCGAGCGCACAACCGAGCCTGCACCTCAATCAGCCGCTGCATGGAGACGCGATAGCCAAAAAGCGGATGCGTGGTTTCCTGCTCCAGACGGCGCTCAAACGCGGCGATAAACGCCTTGCGACCGCCAGTCTTTAGCGAGCACGCCGGGCCGTTGAACACAAAATCGCCCGGTCTGACCTCGCCGTTATTGATCGCCTGAATCACGCAAGAGTCCGCGACAATAGGCCGGAACGGCTCCATCAAATCGAGGGCCAGCGCCGGGCGACCATGGCGCGGGCGATGGTAGAGGCCCATGTAAGGGTCCAAGCCAGTCGCCGAAATCGCGGTCGTAAAAACCCGCGTCAACA
Source organism: Gemmatimonadota bacterium (assembly GCA_028875345.1). Classification (GTDB taxonomy): domain Bacteria; phylum Latescibacterota; class UBA2968; order UBA8231; family UBA8231. The sequence goes on along the minus strand of JAPPEG010000037.1, from coordinate 32,812 downwards.
AGGCATAAGCCAGTGAGAGCATGGCATTCACTGGATCGGTGGGCGGACGCCGATTGCGCTTTGCAAAAGCGAATGCGGGTACATCCTCTTTTGCCCCCTCGGCGAGCATGTTAGCAAAACAGGCAAAATAGATCGCCGCGGCCTCGCCCTCAATGCCCAGCAGTTGACGATCGTCTTTGGCGCGGGACACCCGCTGGACGATTCGCTGTAATCGGACTAGAACTTCATTTTTGGCCTCCGCATCCCCTTGGACGCGCCAGTTGCGCCGCAGCATCGTCCGCGCATTGCGAATTTTTGCCGCCACCAAATCGCGCGCAAAGACGAGGCGACGAGGCTCGTCAGAGGCGGCCTCGTACTGCGCTTGGCGCACAGCCACATTGCCATTGCCAGTCCCCACGGTGTGGCCGAGGAACCAACCGCCCGTGGAAAACCACGACACTGGAATCTCGGCGTTCATCAGCGCGTGCAGAGCCGGTGTAGTTACAGAGACCGGGCCGAACAGATCGACTTGGGAAACGTCAATCAGAGGCACCTCCATAGTCTCTTCTTTGGTCTCCACCACCAAGCGCTCGCCGCTTTTGCGCAGCCGCGCCCCCGGCGTTTGCACGTAGAGCGGAAGAGCCGGATCGTCGGACGGGTTCAGCGGGCGCGGTGGATACCCCTTGCGGAACAGATTGGTCTCGTCCGGCAAGCAGATGCCAGCCAGCGAACAGCGCGGGCACTTGGGGCTATTTTCGAGCGGCGGTGGCCGACGACCAGCAGCCGCTGCCCATCGCAGGCCAGCAATCGCCTCCAAAGTCCGCGCGCGAAGTTCTTCGTCGATAACAACCTGCACCCGCTCGCGCGAGCCAGCGTACCAAAGCACGCCCTGCTCGACCTTGTAGCCATTGTCTTCGAGGATCATGGCTTGGGTGCAGATTTGGACGCGCTCAGGTTCGTAGGCTCCGGCGGCAACGTGGGGCCGCTTGCCTTTCTTGAAGTCTACCGGCATTGCGATGCCCTCGTCGGCCTCCACGACATCCATCTTGGCGATAACGCCGAGACGCTCCGAGGCAAGGGTAACGGCCCGAGCGCGGGTCATCTCCTCGCCGAGTTCGTCGGGCGCGGGCAAGCGACCCCCACCTTCATCGACTCGGACATGAGCGCGACGCCCCTCGGCTGTATCCCCGCTCTCGGCCCACTCGCCTTCCACCCATTCCAAATAGGCCAGCCGCGGGCAATAGACCCATTCGTTGACCATGCGGGCCGGGACCAGCGGCGTATTCTCATCGGCTGGCGGCGGGGCCAAGGGGAGGGTGAGTTGGTGATCGTGGGTCATAGGAGGGCCTTTGATATCTCATCCTGCCGACATCCTATTGCTTCAATGAGGCCGGGGCGACGACCCGGAAATGGAGAGTGTGCAGCCATCTTTGATGCCGAAAGGCGTTCCTTCAATGAGGCCGGGGCGTTACCACCCCGGAAATATCTCGACGAGCAACCGCGACTAACTGCTGGCCGCCTCCGCAGTTCTTGCATGAGAACAAAGCTGCAATCCACGCAGCCGTATCTACGAACATCAACCTCACTGGTACAGCACTTCATCATGGTGTGCAGCAGCGTCCCCTGATTCCGATACGCCAACAGATGGGGACTGGTACAGGGGATCCGAGACGAAAAGGCCGCCGCCTTTATGGCTGTCGCGACCAAGCATAATCGGTCCCGCAACCGCTACAGCAAAGCGGAGACGTACGCGAGCAGCTAGGCCGCCACCGTTTGGGCCGGCGTTGAGTTCCAATAACTCGACTTCGGGCTTGGGCAGGCCGCGACGCCCGCATTCGGCGATTACGTCGCGGACAACAGCAGCACCTAGGTCTTTGCCCCGTCCTGCGTGGCGAGTCGGACAATAAGCGGTGCGGCTTTCCCATGCGTGAGCAGGACCGATAAGTGGATCGCTAGCCGCTAAGGCACGTGCCGGACCCAGATTGAGGACGCCGAGCTTGCCAGCTCGCACATGGATCAATTTCCTAGACACCCTATCGAAGCAGGCACGATTTTCACGCTTCCCTTTCGTGGTGCGGTCACAAGCCCACGGCGCGGCCACGATCAGGCGGTTGATGTGCCCATCTCCGTCGGCGTCATCCGCAGCGAGGAAAACATGGTCATGCCCACCGGACCGCGCCGGTGCTCCCTCGCGTTCGTGTCCAGAGAAAAGTCGAGGCACATGTCCGTTGTCGTCCCGCGAAAGTGCCATCAGCGCACGTCTGACCGCGTACAGCAGCGATGCGGCATCGGCAGTGGCGATATTTGTCTCAGGCGCTATCGAGAAGACCAGCACGTCATGCAATGCGTCCTTTTGCGGTGCCATCAGGCCCAAACCGAGATAGCGCCCATTCCCAATGACGAGTGGACCGCTCACGGCTTGCGCGAAAGCAATTTCCACATGATGTAGGCCACGCGCCACAAATCGCTCAGGCATGGCAAACTCTTCTGCCCGTGCGCCGTTGCGGTCAAACGGCTCGCGTTGTACGCGAATAGACTCTACCGGCACCGCCACTCCCGCATGACGCAACGCCTGCACGACAGCGCGGGCAGCCTTCGCCCCACCGGCCACACGCTTAGCACCAGCGGTTCCGCGTCCCGTCCGCATGACTGGCAGAGCCGCCGGTGTAATTGCGCGCCAGACGCGGAAGGCATTCTGTTCGTTGCCGCCGACTCCATAGTGATTGAGCATTCCCTGCTCTGCGGCCCGAACGAGGTTCCACAGGATTTCTCCAGTTGAGTAGTCAATCTTCTCAAGGCCGGAAAACGCCCAAGCTATATCATCGGCCCGCAGTGGACAGTTCGGCGGAACCTCAATCAGTACGCGGCGAATCGCCCGGTCTGCATGGGTGTAGCCAATGGAGGGCAGCGGCAGAATCCGCACCCGGGCAGCCTTGTCTGCCTCTGTGGCCTCGCGGCCTACGAGTATGCGGTCAATTTCCCCAGCCTTTTCGGGCAGAGCCTCTTTCAGCCGACTGGCGGCCTGATCCCGCAAAGCCACGACTAGTTCCGCCGTCTTAGTAGAAGGCCATGGTACGAAGGATTCGTCGTGCGTAGCTGCACGTATCTCGAATAGAAAGTGCCGAGGCGGAGTGTCATACGCGACCTTGGCAAAGCGAGGCTTTGGCGGCTGAGAGAAAAGCTGCTGAACCTTTCTATCTTCCTTTGTATAGGTAAAGCGCGTCCTGTTTGCATCGTATCGCTCTTTAAGGCTTGCAAGCGATCCTTCCTTGGGACAGAGCAGTGCCTTGCCGGTCTCGCCCTCGCTTGGGCGATACACAACTCCGCCATGACGAGCGAGCCGTGTCTCAACCTCGCTTGCATCCATCACCTCTGCCCAAGCCCAAGCCATATCGACGCCCCGCCCCAACTGATAGAGCCGCTCAGCGATCTGGCAGATGGTTTGAGCGTTGCCATCATCGTCCTCGCCGCCCTTAAACGTCCAGACGAAGAGTAACGGGATTTCCGAATCGAAAATGTGCGGACGTATGTTCTTAGCGGTCCGAATCTCCCCGATCCGTTTCAGCTCACCGCTAACCGCGTCGAGATCGTTATTCGGCACATAGGTTTTGCAGGATTGGCCTATGCGAGCGACTGGCGTGGCAATTACCGGCGCGTCGAGCCTCTCCAGCCATTCAAGTGCCGCCGCGTCCTCGTCCGTCAGCTTGATACCTCTAGCGGCACCAGCGACCAGCGCCTGAAATAACCGCGCTGGTGCTGGCGGCCAATCACCGGCTCCGTGATACCGCCCGTCGTGGAAACGGATTGAGATAAGAAGTGCATCGTTCATAGCGAACTCAGGAAGCCTTGGATTTTTTGTCAGCTTGCTTGGCATCCTTTTTAGCGAGTTCTTTGTCAAAGCTGACAGCTTTACCTTCTCCTACACCGAAACTTTTGGCTGCGGCCGAAGCGTAACTGCAAGCCAAGTCCTCAGACATCTCAACTTCTTGGCGCAAGCCATCCCGCTTGACCAACTTCCACTGCGGTGCCGTCTCAGCATCGGGAACGAGAAGGCATCCTTGACGGAGGAAGGGATCTAACGGAGCAGTCGCGGCGACGAGAGAAAGGCCGAGTATGTATCGGCGTAAGGCTTGGATGTTGCCTCCTTCAAGCCGTCGCAAGGCTACCAAGTTTACAGTAACGTCGCGCTCAATCGTACCGTGTACGACCACGCCGCCGGGCGAATCGGTCGCGGGGACATGAACAAATCCACGCTGCGCGAGAGGGCTTTCCCTTCTGCCCTCTGCTTTCTGCTTGTCTTCTTCTGAGAAAACTTCAAGTGCGGCGTAGTCTAGGGCCGGAGTATATTGTGCTGAACGTGTTAGTTTATCTATATCCCAAGCGCGAATTATAGACTGCACGATTCGAGGAAGTTTGGCCCCGGTATCCCTAGAATCCCAGACTCCGAAAACGAGTGAAGTTGGCGCAAGTTTTGCCAACGCAGAAGCGTCTCCCGAATTGAGAAAGGACTCAAAGGCTGTTCTCGCTTCGTTCCCGAGTTTAGACGACCGGATGACCGCATCTCCGAGACGGTGCCCCACTTCAAAGATCGAGACGCTCTTTTTGTCGTTTTGATTTCCATACTCAATCTCAATCTGCGGGACGAGTTCCGAATAAGGCTCGCGCTTAAAAATCGGCTCCATGCGATTCGCTTGGGAACCGACGCTATCGATCAGAGCGACCTCCGTTCCATCGGAAAGCGTGTCGATGTTGTAGCCAATATCCGTATAGGTTGGTGGGAAGATGACGCCCCTTTCTCCCTCGACGGGCAAAAGTTTCTGTTTCAGGTGCAGTGCCACGGGGCCTTGAGCGTCGTCGGCCCAAGTATTGATGGTTTCGTGCGAAAGCGAATCAGTCATGGATAGTCTCCTGTTCTGCGAAGGTGGTGACTTTGTTCTTACCCGACATGTCCAGTTCAAAGCGAAATTGTTTCATAGGTACTGTAGAGACGCGGCCAATAAGAGCAACGCGAGCCAATACGGGCGGAAGGGTAACTCCCCACGCCGCGTAACGGACTTTACGAGTTTCAAATTCGTCGGGGCGAGCATTCTCCAAGCCCCAAGCCGCGAGAATTTCAACGAAGGGAGAAGCCGCGACTCGATGTTTTTGTTCGTTCGGCGAATAACCCGCGTCAATAGGTGTCCACGCTCCTCTCGGGTCGAAGTTGAAACTGCCGGCCATAGGCGTCGTGATGCCGAAAGGCCGCTCAATTAGATTGTTCTGTTGTTTTTTCCAAATTCGGGCGATGCCTTCCTGCATCGCGGTTGCAATGCCGAGGGCAGAGCGATTGCCCGCATAAAGCTTGAACTCGTTGCGGCTGGAGCCATCTGCCCAATGCCCGAGCACAATCCGTTTCTTGCCGTCAGTAAGCTGAATCGGCATCGCTGAGTTTGTTTCGGGCGAGGCGGCAGGAAACACCTCAGATTGTTCCTGTTGGCATAACTCCTGTTCCAGTTTCTCTTTATCTTTGGCCTTAGTTGGCTCTTTTTTTGGTCGCCAACCTTGGGGCACTACAGCTTTTACCTCCGCTCTGGCCAAAAACTCCATAACTGCCTCAAAGGGGTTTTGCTCACCCCCCGCTCGCAAGCAAAACCTCACCTCCACTTCATCGCCCCAATCGAATCCCCCCTCGGCATCGCCGCATAGCACGTCAGCAGCTTCCAAGAACCCGAGGCAGGCAAAGACTTGACCCGAATTGAAGAGGTCCACGGAAATCGAAGATTCAGCCATCAGGCATTCTCCCCGGCGTCATTGGCATGTGAGGCTTGTTGATCTGCGGCACGCAACAGCGACTCCCACCAAGCCAGCCCCCACGGTCCCCATTGCTTCTGCAACCTCGCAAAGCGCAGGGCGACATCGCGGGCACGCTCTTCAAGGACGGAGGGCGGCTCGTCGCTGCCGCTTGTAGGAATAACAGGTCGTGCCCAGCCGTGATGCGCCACGACCAGATGCAGAGCGAGTTCTTGGAAACCGGATGGCAAGGCTTTGAATTCTTCATCTGTTCCTACCCGAGGCAACGAGCCAAACTCATGGCGATAGCCGTCCAAGCACCTGACGTTTATCGGCCCTTTAGTCTTGGCATAGACTTTCCCGTCGCGTGGTGCATTGAAGGCCCGCTGCCAGTGCTCATGGCGCTTGCCTTCGTCGTGCAGTCTTGCTGCAACAGTAAGCATATCGGCATAGGCATCCGGTAGCCCGAGGTCGTTCGCCAAAGCGCGTACCTTGCATTCGACCCAGACTTGATGCTCCGCCAGTTCCTGCGGAGGCCCGGCGGAACGATCTTCTTCAGTCTCAGAATCGCTGCGCCACTTCTCGACGAGGAGCCAGCGAGTGACATCGCCTGCGTCCGTCTTATCGACCTCAAACCGATGACGTTCCCGCCAGTTTTCATCGGATTCGAGACTCACTCCCGCCGTAACAGAGCGCACCCGAAACCGAATGACCGGCGAGCCATCGGGCAGCTTCAGCCATTCCTCGCCATCGTCAAGCACACGCGGCAAGCCGCCAGTCTCGTCAAGCATACCGTCCTCGGAAAGGCCGCCGAAGCGGTTATCCATGACTAGGATGCCGCCCATTAGATTTTTTTCCAAATTCTCCTTTGCCCTTCTCTCTTCTCTCTTGTCCTCCTTCATAAGACTGCCTCCGCGTACCGCGTACCGTAAATCCATTGAGGGAGACAAAATGTAAGCCATGATGTCCTCTCGCTTCAGCGCCGAATTCTGACCGCTAACTCCTTCTTGGGACTGGTCGCTAAAAATTTCCTTAGCGCGTTTGACAAGCCAGTCAACCACTTTGTAAGTCTCGGTTTCAAGTTTTTCGCTGGCATGTGGCGGTGCTGCTTCAAAGAAGGCTTCGATATCTTTTGGCTCTGCCTCTGTCCCGTCTATGCACACCGGCAGATACTTACGCCAGACGACCGTAGTTTGCGGCTGTTGGTCGTCCTCCCATCCGCGCAACCACGGCTGGATATCCTCCGGTCGTCCTGTATGTTCATCCAACGAGGTCATTGACCAAGCATCAACGAGGGCGCGGGTCAACGCCGGGCGCAGCGGCACTGGCGTCGTTGCCGCTGCAATAGCGTCTCGCAGGGCTTGGTCTTGCTCCGCACGCTCTCTCAGATTCAGTATGGCACCGGGGCTTGCATCACGCGGCCCCTCGCAGCCAGAACCGAGTTGGCCGCCCGGCTCAACATCCTCCACACCGACGGGCCGTAAAGCGTCCAGTGGCTTGCGGAGACGATCTAAGCGCTCCTTCCATTCCTCACCCTTTACCTTTCCGCGTGGCGCGGCAATAACCTCAACACAAGCGTCTCCGTTACCGCGCCGATTCACGCGGCCAAGTCGCTGTACCATGCGCTCCCACTCGACTAGGTCGCAGACCATGTGATCCGCATCGAGATCAACGCCCACTTCACCCGCCGAGGTCGCAATCAGAAAAGTTGGCTGCTTAGGTGGAGCCTCGGCGTCCCCAAAGAAACCGTGCTCTTGCAACCAGTCAGAAAGCTCTTCTCGCTCAAACACCCGCCGCCCACCAACCAAGAGTTCGGAAATAGGTTCGCGTTTTTCCTTCTTAAACTTCTTGTCAATCTCACCCTTCACCTTCACAGCATCCTCCCGCCGATCGCAATAGATGAGCACACGGGCCGGCCCCTTGCCAAGACTCCATGCTCGCTCGGCAAGCTTCGGCACCAATTTCGGTGGATCATCGAACACCTGAATAATAAGCCGTTTACGCGCTTCAAGGCGCTTTCTGACAGCCTCGTCCTGCCGCTGTTCATTAGAAAGCCGGAAGACCACTTTGCCGCCTGTGCCATCTTCTCGTCCGGTGGCCGATAGCGAGAGCAACTTGAATGGCGGCACTATCTCCCGATCCTTTTGCTTGTGCGGACCGAATGACTCGGTTCCGTTTGCAATCGCTTCGAGGAGCTTTTCAAACGGCGGAACCAAATGCGCCTCGTCGAGCACTACGAGCGCATCCGCACCAAGCAGACCCGCATGATAGGGCCGCATTTTGCGCGATACGCCATAACCCGAGAACAGGAGCCGCGAGCCGATCATATCAACAGTGCCGACGACGATGGCTGGCACAGCCGGGTCCGCAAGCCATTCCCGATTGTCCACATGCTGGCCACGTAGCGTACTCACGCGCAATTCGGGGTCGTTTGACTTCTCCCGGATCTCATCAGCGACCGTCGTAGCTTGATCAACCACAGCCCGTCTATCGACCACATAGACCAAACGCCGAGGCACTGCGACTCCGGCTTTCAGGGCCAAATACCAGATCGCCATCACCGAGGTCTTGCCGAGACCCGTCGGGATGTCGAGTATGGAAGGGATTTGCCCTTTGGCGAAATAGTCTCGGTAAAGATCATTCTGCCACTCGAACGGCGAAAACCCCATCAGTCGTTCAAAATTGCTGTCGAATTCGTCGTGCATAATCACTACTTTTATGCTTTCTGCATCGCTTTCAATCGGGATTTCTCTGCGACTCATCCTTCTTCTTAGCAAGGACTTCGCGTACCACTTCAGCAGTCTCCTCTGCACATTTCCGCAGCAGCTCGATTTCATACGGCGTCAGCATTCGGCAAGCGGGCGAGGTGCCTATTAGCCGCTTGAGTTTGACCGCCGAAGGGACGGTTCGAGTGTTCTCACTCTCTGAAGGCTTCTCTGTGTCGTTGACCTTAGCCATTTGTTCTCACTTTAATGGTGCCTCATTCACCCTCGTCATGCCCTTCCGCATCCTCATCATGCCCCTCCTCGCTAGGCGACTCCCCAATCCGCAGAACATGCCCATCCAAGTCCTCAACTAGCATTTCCCGCGCCCCCCAAGGCCGGTCGACAGGCTCCTGCGTTACGACCGCCCCCGCCTCCGCATACTCCTCGTGCAGCTTGTCAACATCGCCGATGTTGTAGTAGATCCACACAGGCCGGGCACCCTGCGAATTCTCGGAGAGAAAGACGTGTACCTCGCCATTGGATATGGAGGCAAAGGTCTTGTCGTCCTCCTCGGCGGGCCAATCCCAATCCTTGTTGAAACCGAGCACCGAAGTGTAGTGCTCGATGCTCGCCTCGACGCTTGCGACGTTCAGGATCGGCGTCATCGCGGTGAACGCCGTGGGTCCGGGACCATTGTCGTGCTCCTCGTGGGCACCGGCGATTGAGCTAACGCCGACGATTCCTGCAACTACTACTGCTGCGGCAATGCTGCGACCTCTCATGGTTTTCCTCCTGTAGGTGAGTTCAAGCCGATAGAATTCGATTGTACCAGGTGCGTTGAACCCGGTCAATTCCCGGGCGAAGGTGTTGGAGGCGGCCACAGCCAGCCGGCCCCACTTCATGCTCACTCGACTTCAAAGCCCGCCACATTGCGCGTATCCTTACTAAATTCCACGCCAATCAGGTATATCGGCTGCCCTAAGGCGCGGTACTTATCCGCATACCGCCGTTCCTGCAACTGCGCCAGCGCCGCGCCCTCAGACGCCAACTCGACCACCTTGAACTCAAACAAATAAACATTGTCGTTAAACAGCACCGCCATGTCCAAGCGCCCGTGGCTACTGCTGTCCTCCACCCGAATATCCAGTCCCAAGCCAGCGAAATAGGAATAGAATACGCTCGCGTAGTACCCCTCGTAATTCGCAATGTCATTGTTGACATACCACTCGTATGGAATGCTGGCGAAAAAAGCGTGGAACAACGTCTTCAAGCCAGCGAAATTATTGACTGACAGCAGTTCGTATAGCCGCACACTGTTGGCCATCTGCTGCGATGAGTCCTTCACCAAGTAGCGCAGCAAGCTGCGGTTCAGGCTTTGTCGCACTTCCCGGTTGGGATAGCCCAAGAGATAGTGAGGTTCACCGCCAAGGTCCTCTTCGTCAGTTATCGTCAGGTAGCCGGTCTGGAACAGCAGCGCCTCGGTCGCCATGTCGTCCACGTCGAAGTTGGACAACAGGGCGCTGCCACCCTCCATGCTGCCCAACTCCAAGGAACTGACGTGGCGCTTGCACAGGGTTTCGATTAAGAACGTCGGCGTGCCGGTCTCAAACCAATAGGCACCGAACTTGCGGCTGTCGAACAGCAGCAGGATGTCGAAGGGGTTGTACACCTTCTCATCGCCGAGCCAACTGTAGCCGTTGTACCAGTCGCGGATCTGATCCCGGTCCAAGCCCGGTAGTTCCGGTGCGAACACCGTGTCGAGGTCTGCCTCGGTGTAGCCACAAATAGCGGAGTAGCGCGGATCGATCGTGATGTCCTTGAGGTTGTTGAGTCCAGAAAACAAGCTGACCTTGGAAAACTTGCTCACCCCCGTAATGAAGGCGAAGCGGATGTGTGCATCGCTGGATTTGATCATCGCGTACAGATCGCGCAGAAAGTCGCGGTTAGCGCGGGCGACGTCCGGCACCTCCAGCGCATCCAAAATCGGCTTGTCATACTCATCTACCAGCACTACAACGCGCTGCCCAGCCTGCCGACTCAGTGCCCCAAGCAGATGGCGAAAGCACGCCGAGGCGCTCTCGTAACGGGTCGTAACCCCGGCCTCTTCTGCCAAATCTTGTAGTTGCGCCATCGCGTCTTCGTGCAGACCGCCCCGCTCGTAGTAACTGCCGCCGCTGAAGTCCAGCCGTACAACCGGATGCCGCCGTGACCAATCCCAGTGGTCGTGGATGTCCAACCCCGCAAACAGCGGCTCATTGCCCTCGAACACCTCCTTGAGCGTGTCCAACAACAGGCTCTTGCCAAAGCGGCGCGGACGCGACAGAAAGTAGTGCTTGCCCTCGTCTATCAGCCGACCGATGTAGCCAGTCTTATCGACGTAGTAGCAGTCTTCCTCGCGGATCTCGCGGAAGGTTTGAATGCCAATGGGTAATCTGCGTTTGCTCATGGGTAGATCCTCCAGACAGGACGTGCAGACCGGCCAAAGTACCGCGCACGCCGAACCCGGTCAATGTTGACAGCCGCCCCCCGGCGCGAAGATATTGGAGGCTGCTAATCCCAACTCAGGAGACGCGCAGTGCCCAACAAAAAGCCGAATGTCGTCCTCATCTTCGCCGACCAATGGCGCGCCCAAGCCTTCGGGTACGCCGGCGACCCCAATGTGCAAACCCCCAATTTGGACGCCTTGGCGCGCCGCAGCGTCAACTGCACGCACGCGGTGTCCGGCTGCTCAGTGTGCTCGCCGGCACGCGCCTCGCTCCTGACCGGTCAATACCCCCTCACGCACGGCGTCTTCGTCAACGACGTAGAACTGAGCCAAGACGCCACGAGCCTCGCGCAAGCGTTCAGCGCAGGCGGCTACGACACAGCCTATATCGGCAAATGGCACGTCAATGGCCGCGGCCGCTCCAGCTATATCCCGCCCGGGCGCCGGCAGGGCTTCGAGTACTGGAAGGTGCTCGAATGCACCCACGACTACAACCATTCTGAGTACTATGCCGGCGACTCGGACGAACAGCTCGTATGGGAGGGCTACGACGCCTTGGCTCAGACCCGCGACGCCCAAGCGTACCTGCGCGATCGCGGAGACAAGCCCTTCTTGCTGGTCCTGTCGTGGGGACCGCCGCACGCCCCCTATCACACGGCCCCAGAAGCGTACCAAGCCCTGTACGATCCAGCCGCTATCGCCCTGCGGCCCAACGTACCCGCCGACTGGGCCGAAAACGCGCGACAGTGGCTCGCCGGGTACTACGCCCATTGCACGGCCTTAGACGACTGCGTCGGCATGTTGCTCCAGACCTTGCAGGAGGAAGGACTAGAGCAAGAGACGATCTTTCTGTTCTTCTCGGATCACGGCGACATGCTCGGCTCGCAGGGCATGGACAAAAAGCAAAAGCCCTTTGAAGAATCCATCCGCGTGCCGTTCCTGCTGCGCTATCCGGGGATGGACGCCGCCGAGCTCGACGCGCGGATTGACCTGCCGGACATCATGCCGACCCTGCTGGGCCTGTGCGGCCTACCGATTCCTTCCACCGTGGAGGGCATCGATTTTTCCGCGTACCTACAAGGCGGCCCAGATCCCTCGGACGGCACCGCGCTCTTGCAATGCCCCCATCCCTTTGGACAGTGGTGGACCGGCACTGGCGGCCGATCCTACCGGGGCCTGCGCACCCGCCGCCACACGTACGTCCGCGCCCTAGAGGGGCCGTGGCTGCTCTACGACAACGAGGCCGACCCCTTCCAACAGGACAACCTCGTCGGACAGCCCGGCCAGCAGGATTTGCTCGACGAATTAGAGGCGGCCCTCACGCGCCGCCTCGCCGCAGCCGACGACCCCTTCCTCCCCGGCCCAGCCTATCTCGAGCGCTGGGGATACCAAGTAGATGCACGAGGCACCGTGCCTTATACTAGTTGAACATGTCCCCATCCTTCCTCTACTCATCCTTCGCGGCCTCAGCTCTCTTCTTAGCGGCCTGCTCGTCCTCGCCCAGCGACTCACCTGCGGCAGCTTGCGGCAACAGGCAGGTACTCCAAGTCGGGTTCTACGCCTTTTTCGCTCCAGTCAGTTACAGTGCAGACCCGACTCCGGGCACGGCCGGGTTCGACGAACATCTCGGGTACGAAGCGGATTTGCTGACCGCCTTAGAGGCTATGGACGGCGCGGGGTTGTCCTTTGCACGCCGCGGCATAGCCGACTGGTCCGATATATGGCTGCAAGCGGCCGGGCCGAACTACGACTTGGTCGGCGGCGGCATCACCATCCTCGACTCCCGCACCCGCAATGCGGACGGCGACCAAGTCGTAACCTTTTCCTCCGGGCACATCGCCTTCCGCCAATCGCTGCTGGTTAGGGCTGCCGATGCCGAGCGCTTTGCCAGCCACAGCGACCTAACGAGCGAAGATCGAGTGGGTGCGCTGATCGGCACCACGGGTGAGTTCCGCCTGCTAGAACTAACGGGCTTAGTCGATGCCAACGGCGTCCTCGCCACTGGTACGCGCATTGAAACGCCCGAAGGCGAGATCCTCGCCGACGGCACGGCCGCGCACACCATCACCGCGGCCAGCGCATCGGACCATCTCGCTGGCCGGACGCGGTTGGTGCCGCCCACGGCCAACATGCCGCAAGTGATTTACCTCAACGGGCAAGAAGGGCAAGAAGCCAGCGAATTAGACCTGCTCAACGCCCTCCGGGCCGGCACCATCGACGCCATCGCTCGCGGCGAAATCGGCAACCGCGACGCCAGCGTTTCTTCCGACGGCGAGTTTGTCGTCGCGGCCCTCGACGCGGCCACTGAGTTAGGGGGATTCGCGCTTGCCGTGGAAGACGCCGACCTAGCGGCCTGCATCGACGACAAAATCAACTATCTGACCGATGGCCAGCGCATTGGCTACGGAGAGTGGCGCGCCGATCCAGCGATTTTTGCGGAACGCGCCCAAGAGTGGAACCCCTAAACAAAGGAGTACGACATGTATAAATCTGGAGTCATTGGCTGCCGCGGCATTGGCGTGGCCCACGCCACCGGGATTGTCAGCTCGGACCGCGCCAGCCTCGTGGCGGCTTGCGACCTCGACGAAGAAACTCTCCGCGAGTTCGAGCAACGTTGGCCAGACGCGAACCTCACCCTGTACCGCGATCACCGCGAGATGCTCGACCGCGAATCGCTGGACATCGTCACCGTCGCCACTTCGGATCACCGCCACGCTGACCTAGTCGTCGATGCGGCCAACGCCGGGGCCAAGGGCATCTTCTGCGAAAAACCGCTGGCCACCAGCCTAGCGGACGCCGACCGCATGATCGCCGCTTGCGACGCCAACAACACCACCCTGTCGGTCGATCACACCCGGCGCTTCATCCCCCTGTGGCGCTACGCCAAAGAAGAGATCGTCGATCAAGGCGTCATTGGCCCGGTGCAATACGTCATCGGTACGCTCTCCGGCCCGCGCGCCATGCTCTTCCGCAACGGCACCCACACGCTCGACGCTATCTGCTACTACGCAGGCGAGCAGCCTCAGTGGGTCGTGGCCGAACTGGAAGAAGGGTACGAGGACTACGCCGAGTACCGCGGCGACGGCGGCCACGTACCAGCTACCGAGCCAGGGGCCAACGGGTACATCCACTTTTCTGGGGGAGTGCGGGGCTTCTACATCGGTGGCTCGAAAACCACGCCAAATCCCAAGCAGCAACTCGAAGTGGTCGGCACCACCGGACGACTAATTATGGTCAGCGACGGCGGCACCCTGTATCGCGGCGAAGAACCAGAACCCCTCGCGCCGCCGACTTGGCCAGTCGAGGGCATTCCCGCCGGCATCCATGAACTGATCGCAGCCATGGACCAAGGCGTCGAGTCAGTGTCGCCGGGCCGAGCCGGATACACTGTAGTAGAGCTGATTATCGGATTTTTAGAATCGCAAAGGCAGGGCAACGTGCCGGTGCCCATTCCGGTGCCGAGATAATAACCAACGCCGCAGGGGCGTCCCTCGTGGACGCCCTTTTTATTTTTCTAATCCATCTCCACGACTACCCGACCATCCTCCACCCGCACCGGATAAGTCCGCACCCGCACTTTCTCGGGCTCGCAGAGCGACCGGCCCGTGCGCACGTCGTATTCCCAGCCGTGCCACGGGCAGCTCAAGATCTCGCCCGCGCGTCCCAAGACGATCTCATCCCCTGGTTGCCGCGCCAGCGCCGTGCCCCCAACCCGACCGTCCGACAGCCACGCCCCTTGGTGCGGACAAACATCGCGGAGTGCATACCAAGCATCTCCCTGCCGCACGATGGCCAAGCCCCGCCCCTCGACCTCGACCCGGCGGACCTCACCATCGGCAAAGGTAGCGACCGGCCCTACGTCAACGCGCCGCAAAGCCATAAAATGCCTCGGCATTATCGACCATGATCCCCCGGCGCATCGCGCCGTCAATCGCCGGCGGCAGGGCGCGGGCCGGAGAGTCAAAGTCCCAATGCGGATAATCCGTGGCAAACATCAAGAAATCCTCGCCGCCAATCATGTCGATGATGTGCAACAAGTGCTGGGGGTCGTCTGGCTCTTCCATGGGTTGGGTCGTGGCGCGGCAGTGCTCGCGGATGTATTCGCTGGGCCGCTTCTTCAGCCACGGCACCTCGCTGCGCAAGCCCCGATAGTTTTTGTCCAGCCGCCACATTAGCCCAGGCAACCACGCAAATCCCCCTTCGACAAGCGCAACGCGCAGCTCCGGGAACTCGCAGAACACCCCCTCGCAAACAAGGCTGATAACCTGCGCCTCAAAGGCTTGCGACATAGCCGTGTGATCTTCGATGTAATAGGACGGCCAACCGCAGGCTGTGATGGGCTGGCCACTGCCGCCGAAGTGGATTCCCACCGGCAGGCCGACCTCGCAGGCCGCAGCAAAAATCGGCCGGAACTGCCGCTTGCCATATGGCGCACTCGACCGCACCAAGAGCAGCGCCTGCACAAAGCGCGGATCAGCCGCTACCCGCTTGATTTCCGCGGCCGCGGCCGCCGGGTCGTTGGCATTGACCACAATCGAGCCGCGCCAGCGCGGATCGTGATCGAGCCAAGCGTGCGCGGTCCACTCGTTGACCGCGCGCATCAGCGCGTTGGCAAAGTCGAGGTTGTGCAGGGCCGTCATGCCGTAGAGCGGATTGAGCACGGCTATGTCAATGCCCCAAGCATCGAGCAACTGGGTGCGGGCAAAATCCGGGTCGCCGCCCGGCCTTAAGCCCGACGGCGGCCAAGCATCGCGCCGCGCCGCTTGCGCAAACCCCTTGGGATAGGTTGGCCCAGGCGGGCCGCTAAACCCGGATTGCCGCACGTACGCCTGCCAGCGCGCCGACAAATAGGGCATGAGGTCGTCGATAGAGTTCGGATAGTTGTGGACGTCGCAGTCAATCAGTGAAACTTCAGTTGAGGACGCGACTTCGACGGCGTATTCGGTTTGGGACATGGTAGCAATTTGGCGGTGAAGGGTGAAGGGCGAATGGTTCCTAGAAGAATGGGTGCGAACACGGGCTGCGTCAACTCCTCGTGCGCGGGAGGAGCAGATTTGTTCGCTAACCTCGTTTAGTTATAATATCCCCCTATGACTACATCACTTGCCGCCCTCGAAGCGCGCTATTGCCGCGCCAGCCCGAACTCCCGCGCCCTTTTTGAGCAGGGCCGTTCCTATACGGCCGGTGCGGCCAAAGGCGCGTATTACTATCCGCCCTATCCACTCACCATGGCCCGCGGCGAGGGCTGCTACCTGTGGGATGTCGATGGACGGCGCTACGTCGATTGCGCCAACCACCACACGGCCCAAGTCCTCGGGCACGGAAACGAGCGCGTAGAAGCGGCCGTGCGCGAGCAAATGCAAAAGGGCATTGCCTTGGGCGCGCCCACCGGCATTGAGAGCGAGATCGCCCGCGCAATGTGCGACCGGGTAGATGCGCTGGAGCGGATTCGCTTTGTCAACTCCGGCACCGAGGCCACGCTGCACGCGATTCGCTTGGCGCGGGGCTACACGCAGCGCGGCAAAATCGCCAAGTTCGAGGGCGGCTACCACGGCAGCCACGACGCCGTGGAAGTCAGTGTAACTCCCTCCTTAGATCAAGCTGGCCCCCCAGACGCGCCCATCGCCCTGCCAACAGCCGGCGGCATGTCCCCGTCTGCCGCGTCCGAAGCCGTCATCCTCCCCTACAGCGACCCAGAATCCGTCGAACGGCTCGTCGCTGAGCACGCCAGCGAACTCGCCTGCGTCCTCTTCGACCCCAAAGCTGGCGTTCTGGACATCCAGCCGGACTTTGCCCGCGCCGTGCGCGACATCACCCGCCGCCACGGAGTCTTGCTCATCTTCGACGAAATCGTTGGGTTCCGCACAGCCACGGGCGGCTTGCAGGGCCTGTACGGCATCGACCCGGACCTGAGTTGCTTTGGCAAGATCGTCGGTGGGGGCTTTCCGGTAGGGGCCTTTGGCGGCCGGGCTAACCTGATGGACCTGTTCGACAACTCGCAGCAGTCCACCGGCTTTTTCCAGAGCGGCACCTTTAGCGCGCATCCCGTGGCCATGGCCGCCGGCTTGGCGACCCTGAACGAGCTGACGCCGCAAACCATCGACCATTTGAACGCACTCGGAACGCGCTTAAAGGACCAACTCAACGCGCTCTTTATCGATCGTGCAATCGCCGCCCAAGCGGTCTGCACGGGATCGGTTTTCAGCATCTACTTCGCCCGTGGCCCCATCGCCAACTACCGCGCTCTCGCCGCCACCGACAAAACCCTCATTCAGCCGCTCTTTCTCTCGCTCATCGAACAGGGGTACTTCCTCGGCCCAGGGCTGGGCATGTGCGCGCTTTCTACGCCCATGGACGCCGGACACATCGACGGCTTGGTCGCCGCAGTGGGGAACGCGCTGACGGAGATAGCCTAACAAGGAACAAACCATGTCCGTACTCAGCCCCGAACAAATCGCCCAGTACCAGCAAGACGGGTACACCATCTTGCGCAACGCCCTCTCCGCAGAGGAGGTGAGCACACTCCGCAGCCACATCGAAGGGATCGCCTCGGGCGACCTGCCCTTCCCGGAGGCGAACATCGAATTCGACCCCAACGCGCCCCGGCAACGTCACATCGATCACTTGCGCAAGATCAACGGCCCATCCGAATGCGATCCGTTCTTCCGCGACCACGCAATGCGGGAGTCCCTCCTCACCGCAGCCGCCGACTTGCTCGGCCCAGACCTCAAACTCTTCGGAGACCAAGTTTTCATCAAAGGGCCAGGCGGCATAGAAAAGACCTATCACCAAGACTCCGCGTACTTCCACATCGAGCCGATGGACCTCGCCACTGCTTGGGTTGCCTTAGACGATGTAACCCTAGAAAACGGCTGCCTATGGGTGGTGCCGGGCAGCCACCGCGAGGGGCTGGTTGACCACAGCGAGGTGTGGATGGTCGGCGAGCGGCAGGACAAGAAAGTTCCCGATGCAGCCATCGACCACCAGCGCGAACAGCCCATCCTGCTGCAAGCGGGCGACTGCTCCTTCCACCACAGCCTGCTCTTGCACCGCTCTGGCTCCAACCAGACGACGACGCGCCGCCGCGGCATGGCCACCCACTACATGAGCGCCCGCTCGCGCTGGACGGGCCGCCCAGAAGAAAAGCCCGAATATCCCTTGCTGCGAGGGCAGGAACACGCTGGCTGCGTCTGAAGCACCTCCTCCAAACCGAAATGAATACCCATGAGCCAATACTGGATTGAAGACGGACAAACGCTGCTGTTCATCGGCGACAGCATCACTGACTGCGGTCGCCGCGGTGCCGAAGCCCCTCTCGGCAACGGGTACGTGCGCCTGTTCACCGAGTTGGCCACAGCCCGCTTCCCCGAGCGGCGAGTCCGCTACATCAACAAAGGCATCGGCGGCAACCGCGTCACCGACTTAGCCGCCCGCTGGCGGGACGATGTGCTCTACCACCGGCCGAACCGGCTGTCCGTCAAGATCGGCATCAATGACCTCCACAGTCATTTGCGCGGGGCCGAAGACGGCGTCGATCCAGCCCGTTTCGCTGCCGTCTATGAACAAATACTAGAGATCACCCAAGACGAGCTGGGCTGTCCCCTCGTCTTGCTCACCCCGTTTTACATTTCCACCGACCACAACGGCCAGACCTTCCGCAGCCAAGTGCTCGAACTGCTGCCTCGGTACATAGAAGTAGTGGAGCAGCTAGCCGAGCGATTTGACGCCCGACTAGTGCGCTTGCAAGACGTTTTTCAACGGCAGCTCCAGTACCGCGACGCCGATACCTTCTGTCCAGAACCAGTCCATCCCAACCAAGCCGGACATTTGGTGATCGCCCAAGCTCTGATGGATGACCTGACTGCGTAGTGAGACGAGCACGGTCTCACCATCGTCGAATCTAAGCGGTAGAACTTACCACTCACCCGCGACGTCGACTAATCAGCGTCTTCTACCCAAACATTTCACAAAAAAGAATCTCTGCGTACATTTATAACACTCCCCCCTAATCCACACCCGCTACCCAAGCAGGATAAGATTCGTCCGACCATCTCTTGATGGCACGGGATAAGCTTGAACTGCCCACACCGAGTACACTCTAACCTTATGGAGAGCATGTAATATGCCGATCCGTTTAGCCCTATTCACCCTCGCCGTTGCTCTTTGGAGTTGTGGAGACGACGATTCTGCACCAACGGCTGCTGCCGTCGATTCGATGATCGCCACGGCCGATTCCATGCTGGTCGCTGCCAATACCATGCTGGCCACCGCCGATTCGATGATCACCGCTGCCAATACCATGATCGCCGCAGACGCCGATTCCACTATCGCCGCTGATGCCGATTCCATGCTGGCCGCTGCTAATGACATGATGGCTACCGCTAATTCGATGATCGCCGCGGCTAATGCAATGGTCGCCGCGGACGCGGATTCGACGATTGCCGCCGATGCGGCTTCCATGCTGGCCGCTGCGAACACCATGATCGCCGCGGCTGATTCTATGCTGGCGGCTGCCGGTTCATTACTGGCTCCAGAAGCGGTTGTGCGGCCAAGCGGGGAGTTAAAGCCTTGGGATCTTTCGTCTATTGTCACGGCGGACGAGGTTCGTGCCATGCCTGTGGGTACGACCGTATTCATGCGCACTGAATTTGTCAATGGTGAACTGGCTGACCTAGAAATGACGTTCGTCCAGGTGATCGATGATTTTTTGGCACCCATGCCGGTCTATATGGTCGAAGCCTCGGATCCCGTTTTGATCCAGCTCGGAGGCATTGCTCAGGGGATGAGCGGTTCGCCCATTTTTACGGAGCAGGGCACTTGGGGTGCCATCGCTTATGGATATGCGGCTCAAGACAACCCACCCTACTACTTTTTTGCTACTCCCATAGAATGGGTCATCGGCACTCGGGGTCGCATGCCGGCGGCCAAACCCATGGCCACGTGGGAAGGGAACCGCATTACCCCCTTGGATATCCCCTTGCTGAGCACGGGACTCAATGGAGTGCATCCGCTGCCTGAAGGGCGTTCTTCCCTCCTGAGCGGAGCCAGCGCCGCTGGTCTAACCCAAGAGCGCCAAGAGAGCTTTGAGGCCGGTAGGCCACTAACCGTTGGATTGCTGCTCGGTGAGCTTACGCTGGGTTCAGTGGGAACCGTATCGTACGTCGATGGCAACCGGATATATGGGTTTGGGCATCCAATGAATAGCAGTGGTCCGGTAGAGCTTCCCATAATCGAAGCAAAGGTGCTCGGCGAAATTTCCAACTTGTCCCTCCCGTTCAAGTTTACAACGCTGAACCCAACGGTGCGCGGCACCCTGACCGAAGACCGTTTGCCCGCGGTGCGCGGCGTACTCGATCAGGAACCGGATTTAGTACCTATTAAGAGTGTCTATACGTTTCCATCAGGAGGCGAACTCGAACTTAATCACAGCATGGCCGTCGGTATCAGCCCATACACCTCGCTCGATCTCGTCGCCAATGCATTCTTTTATCCCTTGTACAACCGGGTTGACAACGATCCGGGCCACAGCATCCGCGTTACGACGGACATTTCTTTTGCCGGCTCCGATGCAACACTCACCCGTTCCCGGCTCTACTCCTCACCAGGCGGACGGCTCTTGGCCTCAATTTTCGGTGCCTATGACGATGTGGCATCCGCACTCGAGCAACTTACGACGAGGCTCGATTACGCCGTATATGTGCGCGAGGCAGAAACGCATGTCGAAGTGATCCCCGAGACTCGTTTTGCCACCGTGGGGAAGGTCACTGTCGACTCGGTTATCACTCTTGGCAGTACGCTGGATATTACCACTCTGCTGCGCGTAGGACGGACTGAGGACCGGGAAGTCAATCTGGCCCTCAGCGTACCGGATACGCTGTTCCCTGGTTTTTACCTGCTTGAAGTGGGACCTGCCGCACTATTAGGCCCCGATGAGTTGCTGTTCGGCCCACCGCCGGGTCCTCCTGGAGAGGAAACGCTCGATGATGTTTTCGCCCGCCTGAATAAACCCGACGGGAACGTCCTCTTAAAAGCTCGCTTGGCGTTTGTCGCGCCACCTCTTCCCCCGCCGCCTGAGCTCCCGCCGGAACTCCCGCCTGAGGGTGAAGGCGAAGGGGACGGCGAACCCGAAGGCGAAGAGGGTGAAGGCGACGGCGTAGAAGGCGAACCCGAAGGCGGCTCTGATGAGCTTCCGCCTCCCGGAGCTGGTCCTCCCGGTCCGCCTCCGCCTCCCCCAGCGCCTATTTCTACGCAGGAAGACGTCGATTTATTGCTCCAAGGTATCCAATCCCTCGAGATAGAAGTAGTGGCAGGGGAAATAGTAGAAGAGGAGTAGCCTCCTACACCCGTTAAAACGCGGGAATTCAGCCGCTTCTCAATTCCCACCATGCGTTGTGGAGCCTTTATCTGCATCGATCTCTTTTGCAGATAAAGGCTCCTTTTTAATAATCCGCCACCGACCCATCCCGCAGCCGCTTATCCAGCCACTTAATCAAGCCGGGTGCCCAAGCCCTGATAGACGCTCTGACTGCGTAGCGTGGACAGGGATAGTGTGGAGATTATGGATTGACACAGTATATTGTGCCTGATATATTAAAAGTCCCTGGATAGTCTAGTAATGCAGTGGAAAAACAACAGATCCAAAGACGATAACCTCGATTCAGAAGGATGGGATTGTGTAGTTAGCTCATAAAACATATCGTATTTATGAAATAGTATATTTATACAGGCGGGCAAGTAGTTAGCTTGCCTATATATTTGTTTCGGTCCCGCACACGTTATCATAATTAAAGAAGAGAACTTATCGAGGACAGTAGGTATATAAATCCCTAACTTTCTAACCATTTGGAGGTGTTGCTATGCAGATATTAGCTATCGCCCTCTTGCTGCTATCCATGATAGCTTGCTCAAAGGACAGCAATCCGGTAGTTGACTCGCCTCTACCAGCCGGTAAGGGTATGCAGGATGATCTACCCAAGGTCGAATCGCCGACTAATTTGCGTGTCAGCAAGATTCCCGGTGGGGTAATAGCCCTAAAATGGAATGCTCCGGCTAACGAGGATGGGCATAACGGCAATTACCGGGTGCAGTTGAAGCGATCTTATAGGGAGTGGGACGATGTTACTTTCTATACAACGGGTAGTAAGGGGATGCGCTTTTCTCGTATCGTCGTTGATGTTGTCTATGACTGGCGAGTGCGCGCGCTTAGTAGAGCCGAGTACAATGACTCTGACTGGAGCTATGGCTATTTTAATAGCAACAGCATTGAAGCCCAAGGTTACGAAGGGGAGCGACCAGACGCCGTGGAAGCTACTCCATCGCCTCAACCTTCCAATGAAAAACCGGCAGAGATACTTACTCTCTCAGAAATTAAGTCCTACAATACTCCCTTCAATCCTTCCGGATACGAAGCTGAGGTTCTGAGTGAGCCAACACTGCGGGAAAGTATCAGAAGACGGGACAGGCACCATATCCTTAGCGAGCGCGGCCTATTGCCTACTGTTAGCGTAACAGGATGCAAGCAACGAAGTTTGGATAGTGGTGGGAATCCTATCTCTATTGGAGGGCAGTCTGTCTATGAGGCTATTTTCACCTTAGAGCGCGATGGCCCTACTACTGAGAGCCTAACCATCAAGTATAGTATATCCGATAATGGAGATCCAGACGACCATGCCAGTCTTCATGGGGCGAGGGCGGGAGGCCTGTCGGGATTCACACCTGGATCATCGACGTTTAGTATACACGGGGGAGAGTTCGTGGCCAGTTATAGCGTTTACTTTTGGCTACAAGAGGCCCACTACACGACCGATTCTCACTATAACAGTGGTGGGGAGGCTAGGGTTGGGGTTAATAGTTCGTCGTCTGATTGCGATTAAAACACGGGCATCTCAAAACCGCTTCTCAACTCCCGCTATAAGTTGCGGAGCCTTTATCTGCGATTTTTTTGCAGATAAAGGCTCCTCTTTTAATAATCCGCCACCGACCCATCCCGCAACCGATTATCCGGCCACTTAAACTGCCGTCCGCGCTCCTGCCCCACGGCAATGGCCTTCTCCTCGTCAATCTCCACTCCCAACCCCGGCCCCTCGGGCAGCGACGCATATCCCTCCGCATCCAAAGTCCACGTCTTGTGCGCCACGCCTTCGGGCAATTGGTGATCGTAGCCTTCGTGGATGAGGAAAAACGCCACCGAGGCCGCCACGTGTAAGCTCGCCGTCAGGCCCAAAAACGACATGGTGCAATGCGGGGCAATCGGCACGTGATGCGCCTCGCACAGCGCGGCCACCTTCTGCATCTGGCTAATGCCGCCGCCGTGGCCGCAGTCGGGCTGCAGGATATCGACGACCTGGGCCTCCAAAATCTCGCGCACCTCCCAAATGGTGCGGTCGCGCTCACCAGTCGCCAACGGCACGGGCACGGCCTCGCGCAGCTTGTGCATGGCCTCAATGTTGCCCGGCACCCACGCCTCTTCCAAAAACAGCAAATCGTCCGGCTTGAGATAACCGGCAAACTGCTTGACCAGCGGCAGCGGCAACATACTGTGCGCATCGAACATCACCGCCCCATCCGGCCCCACCTTGGCGCGCGCGTCAGCCACCCGCTGCACCAATTCTGCCACCTCAGCCGGCGTCCCCGCGTGATATTGCGCGCCCCCAGGGCCGACCTTGATCGCCTTGGGGCTGGGATACATCCACACCTTGTCGCGGCAGGGACCGCCCAACAGGCGATACACCGGCACCTGATAGAGCTTACCAGCAATGTCCCACAGCGCCATGTCAATGGCCGAAATCACGTGCACCATCAACCCACCGCCGCGCAGGTTGCGATGGGCGCGGAACATCCGCTGCCAGTGGTGCTCAATCCGCGTCGGGTTTTCGCCGACGATGAGCGAGCCCAGCGACTCGGCCAAGGCGCAGGCGACCTTAGTCTCCATATTGTTGATCTCACCCCAGCCGACCACCCCCATATTCGTCTCCACCTTCACGTAGCCCTTGGCCCCCACCGGAATGGCCGTCAGGCGCTCGACCCGAATGGCCGAGCCGCGATCTTCCACTGTCATGTGCTTCCTCCTAGTTTTAAGATTTGCCTCTAACGCCAAAGAGTATAAAATTTGTGCCCCATCAACCCCATTGACCAAACAGGAGATATCATGGTCGAAACTAACGACATTCAACGCCCCTCCAAAGACCTCCTCGACGCCCTCGCCCCTATTTCCAGCGCGACCGCAGCTGGCGAACTGGCTCGCTTGGGCATCCGCGATCCCCACATCCAAGGCCCAGTTGCCCTCATCCCGGGCAAACACGTCGTCGGCCCAGCCCTGACCTTGCAGTTCATGCCCAAACGCGAAGACCAATACTCGGTCGATGAATACGCCGACCCGGAAAAACAGCTCCACCGCCACGCCCTGTACCACACCCAACCCGGCGACATCATCGTCGTCGATGCGCGCGGTGACATGCACAGCGGAGTCTTCGGCGAGATGATGCTCACCTTCTTCATGGGGCGCGGCGGCATTGGCGCGGTCATCGACGGCTGCATCCGCGACTTTCCCCAGGTGCTCAAAGACCTCGACATCGGCCTGTGGCTGCGCGGCACAACCCCCAACTTCCACACCCAAACCAACATCTTCCCCTTCGCGGTCAACGTGCCCATCGCCTGCGGCGACACCCTCGTCATGCCCGGCGATATCATCGTCGCCGACGACGACGGTGCCACCGTTGTCCCGGCCCAACTCGCTCCCGAACTAACCGAAAAGGCCCAAGCGCACGCCGAGTGGGAGGACTTCAGCCGCATGAAGCTGGCCGAGGGCGGCCACCTGCGCAAGTACTACCCGCTCAGCGAAGAAGCTCGCGCCGAATACGAAGCTTGGCGCGCTGAGCAGGAGCAATAGCCCATGGACCCGCGCCCCAACATCGTCTTCGTCCTCACCGACGACCAAGGCTACGGCGACTTGGGCTGTCACGGCAATAGCGCGATCCGCACGCCTTGCCTCGACGGCTTTCACCAAGACGCCGTGCGCTTCACCGACTACCACGTCGGCTCCACCTGTGCCCCCACCCGAGCCGGCCTTCTCACCGGCCACTACTGCAACAGCGCTGGCGTCTGGCACACCATCGGTGGCCGCTCGCTGTTGCGCGCCGACGAGTGGACCCTCGCGGACGCACTCACCGGCGCGGGCTATCGCACTGGTCACTTCGGCAAGTGGCACCTCGGCGACAGCCCCCCCTACCGCCCACACGAGCGCGGCTTTGCCGAATCCATCTACCACGCCGGCGGCGGCATCGGCAACACGGGCGACCCTTGGGGCAACGACTACTTTGACGACACCTATTTCAAAAACGGCGTCCCCACCCCGTACGAGGGCTACTGCACGGACGTGTTTTTCCGCGAGGGCCAGCGCTTTATCTCAGAAAACGCCGACCGACCCTTCTTCTGTTACATCGCCACCAATGCGCCGCACGGACCGCTCAACGTCGAGCCGCACTACGTCGAACAATACCGCGACGCCACCCCACACGAAGAGCGCGCCCGCTTCTACGGCATGATCACCAACATCGACGAAAACTTCGGCCGCTTGCAGGCCACGCTCGACGAGTTGGGCATCTCCGACAATACCATCCTCATCTTTATGACCGACAACGGCACAGCCACGGGCGTCGAGCTAGATGCCGACCAGTTTCCCCAAGAAGGACCGGGCAGTTACAACGCTGGAATGCGCGGCAAAAAAGGCTCCCAGTACGAAGGCGGTCATCGCGTGCCCTTCCTCATCCGCTATCCCAACGGACACATCGCCGGCGGCCGCGACATCGACGCGCTGACCAGCTACGTGGATTTCATGCCGACCTTGCTCGACTTATGTGGTGTGGAAGTCCCAACCGGCCGCACCTTCCACGGCCAGAGCCTAGTGCCGCTGCTGCGCGGCGCGGACGATTCAGCTTTGGCCGACCGCATCAACGTCTGCGACACCCAGCGCGTGGCCCATCCGGTCAAATGGCGCAAGAGCGCGGTGATGAAAGGCAAGTGGCGGCTCATCGACGGCCGCGCGCTCTACGACCTCGGCGCGGACCCCGGCCAGCGTCGGGACATCGCCGACGCGCATCCCGACGTCGTCGCCGACCTGCGCGCTGCGTACGATGCTTGGTGGGAACTCATATCCGAACAATTCGACCGCGACGAGCCGATGGCCCTCGGCGGAGACGACCAACCCGTCAAACTCACCACCCACGACATCCGCAATGAGGCGTGCAGCGCCGTCTGGAATCACCGTCAGGTCCGCACCGGGCAGATCACGAGTGGTTTTTGGGCCGTTGATGTCAAAGAGGCGGGCCGCTACCAGATTGAGCTGCGGCGCTGGCCCGAGGAAACCGGCTATGCGCTTACTGCGGGGATTGAGGGCGACGACAGCGGCTGGTACCGCGCCGGTATCCAGCCAAAAGAAGCTCCGGCCTACGAGGGCGGAGTCGCCCTTGCCCTCGGCTGGGCACAGCTAACAATCGGCGGCCAAAATCTCCAGCAGGAAGTCGATCCTGCCGCGACGAGCGCCTGCTTTGAGATCGACCTCGCCGCTGGCCCCGACCGACTCTATGCTTCGTTCTACGACCGCATTGAGCGGACTATCGCACCTTATTACGTGTACGTGCGGAAATTGTCGGCCTAGGGAGTGTTTACTCCGGTACCGAGTTAAGCTAGTGCCACTTGTCCTGCACGAAAATCAATGGTCAAGTTCCGTCCACGAAAGAAGTCAAGTCCGAGAAGACCATCAATGCCGGCGCTCGGTGGCAAGGTGTGACTTAGTACTGGAAACTCGGTAGATTCCTGCCCCAAAGCCATGATTCTGTCGAGTAAGACGCGGGGCACAAATTCGACTCCACTACCTGTAGTTATTTGAACGCGATCAGGTATCAATGCCGGATCGTAACCGAGGGCAACCAGCATTCCTGTGTTCACCATCGTACCCGTCGCTCCGGTGTCGAGTGCCAGACGGAGAATAGCACTGCCGCTCGGTCCCCATAACTCTGTCGGCACAATGATGAACCCCTGTTGTGGATCAAAGGGGAAGCTCATAGGACGATCGCCGTGTCCTCGGGCATCTTTCCTGTGTACAAGATGGCGAACCGTTTAAAGCGCAATGCCACGGCTTGGCGATAGACTTCTTCCCTATCTTTACTGTGCCAGCGGACCTTGCCGCTTTGCACTTCCAAGGCGTCGTTAGTCTGTGGGGCTTCGACGAGCACCCATTCTGAGGCAAACTGCGCTTCGATTTGGGCGATGGTTAGAATATCGTCCATCCGTCTAATCCTCTTTTATAGAATCCAAATACAACGTGTCAGGACATATATCTTGTCCATGAGGCCAAACAACAGTTCCATCCACGGCTTTTACTTTTTTAAAGTAACTTTTATCCTGCAATTCTTGAAACACACCGACATTCGATAATGAAGAACAGTCGTAGAACCCCCGCTCTCCATTATTGAAAATCAGCTTCAATTTGTGCCCTTCTATTGCCGTGGATTCTAATACCCTTGGATTCACCTCAAAAGATCTATAGGATTGCCCCACCCTAGCGCACCAGCAGCAACTTGCGCGTCTGCCTTTCGCCTCCAGCCCGTAGCTGGTACAAATACAACCCCGAAGCCAGCGGCCGTCCCTGCCTGTCGCGGCCATCCCAATGCAGTACGTGCCGACCAGCCGACCGATGGCCACTGATCAGAGTCGCCACGTGCTGCCCTGTGAGAGTATAGACTTTCAGCTCGACCTCTTGGGCGCGGTCAAGAGTATAGCGGATCGCGGTCTGGCCGTTGAACGGATTGGGGAAATTCTGCTCCAAGCCGAAGTGCTGCGGAGTCGCGTCTTCGCGTGCCTCGTGGACGACGGTGGGAACGGTAAACTCCGTGCGCACCAGCCGCAGATCGTCGATGTAAAAGCGCCCCTCTAAATTGGCAGCAAAACGCACGGTCCCTATCGGCTGGTCAAGATTGCCGAACGCGCTCAGGGGAACTTCTATCTCCTGCCATTCCTTGCGCCCCAAATCCAGTCCATAATCCCCTGCTCCTTCGCCCAAAAGCACGACCCGCTGGAAGCCACCGCTTTCCAACACCACCTCGACCACATCATCTTCGTCTGGCACCACATCGCCGGGATGGATCGCCAGCCGCAGTGCCCGGTAGCCCACTGTCTCGATAGGTGCTGGCGGCTCCATGTCCAACTGCCAAGGCAACAGCCGCGTCAGGGGGTCAGCCGTCAGCACACCGGCCGCGGTGCCAGTAAAAACCGGGCCGCTCCCGTCAAAGTCAAAGCTGTCCAATCCCAAACCAGCATTGGCGACCCAGCCCGGAGCCAGTTCGTCATCAATGATCGCCAAGTCCTCGGCTGGCAGCACCACTAGCGTGCGCGAGAGCGCGATTTCAAACGGACCTTCCGCCGTATTTTGTGCCACGCTCACCGCGATCTGCTTGCGACCGTTGGTCTCCGCGCCCGCCAATGCGGCCTCCAGTCGGTAACGCCCGTCGCCCAAGGCAGTGAGCGGCGTTTCGGTGCTGCCGCCCAAGGCACTCAGATCGGCGCTCACTACCGGCTCGGCAGCTTCCCGGTCAAAGCGCGTCAGCGCAATCGCCGCGGATAAATCGAGCGGCTGACCGGCCAAAACCGTATCCGGCGGCCCAACTTCCCACTGCCCCATCAGCGGCCCAACCCGCACCCGAAAAACCGCCTGAGTCGTGTGATCGCTGGAGACGTAGAGCACCCCCTGGGCGTCGCTTTCTAGGCCCACGGGCTTGCCCCATACCCGGTTGCTACCCGGATTGGGACGGAAGCCGGTGAGGAAATCGGCTACTTGGGCATTTTGCCCGTCCGGATCGCTAAACACCGCCATCACCTTATAGCCTGGGTCGTTGCCCCGCACGCCGGCGCGAAGCGCGACGAAGGCTTGGTAATGGTATTCAGAGGGAAATTGGTCGCCGGTGTAAAAGTGAATCGCCATCGGCGCTGTGTGGGCCGCGATCGTGGCAACCGGCTGCTCCATCCGCTCCACGTCGAGCGTGTCCTGGTGCGTAAAGGGCGCAATCGAGCGGAAGTATTCGTCAACCTCAAAGTCAACCCACGTCTGGTAGCCATACGCCAGCGGCCAGCCGTAGAACCCATCCTCGCGCACGATGACAATGGTCTCAGGGGGCAAGTCCCGCCCGTTGGGAAAGCGGTCGCGGTCGTGGCCGTTGTTGGTCGCCCATAACTCGCCGGTGAGCGGGTGCAGCGCCAAGCCTATGGAATTGCGCAAACCGCTGGCGAAAATCCGCCGCCCAGTGCCGTCGCGGTTAAAGGCCAGCACCGTAGCGCGCTCGGGGTCGCGCTCGCGGCACAGATCGCAGGAGGATCCCTGATGCACGTATATCCGCTCGTTGGCCTCATCAAAGACGATGGTATGCGTAACGTGCTCAGCGCCGCCTAAACCGGGGATCCACGTCGCCAAATCGGGGATGAAGACCTCGCGCTCTTCGTAGAAGCCGTCGCCATCGCCGTCCCTGAAGCGCACGACCTCATCGGTATCGGCCACGTACATAGCCCCCTGATAAAAGGCCACGCTATTGGGCCACAGCAGATCGTCGGCCACCGTCCGCACCTCGTCGGCGCGGCCATCGCGGTCGCGGTCGGGCAGCGCCACAACGCGCCCGGTGCGGTTGGGATCGGCGCGCCACTCGCTGTTGCCTCGGGTGCCCATGACGGCCACGTGCAACACGCTGTCCGGGCTCCACGCCATCAGCCGTCCTTTGCCTATATCCTCGGCGAACAGCTCGACGACAAAACCGGGAGGGACGTTCAAGGTCCGATTCTCCAGCCCTGCAACGGCGACCGACTGGAGGTGGAGGTCGATTTTGGGAGTCAGATAGACCTCGCCGGGTGCTTGGGCATAGACGCTGCTGACGAGAAAGCAAAAGGCGATGAGCAAACGCATCATTGGCAACCTTTTTCAAGTGGAGTAAAAGTTTGTGTATAAAAACGCGCCCACCCCCAATAAGGGCAAAGCGCGCAGTGTGTTATCGCACACTATTCCTTGTGAATCCACCCCCAAAACAGATTGTCGCGCTCATTGCCCGCCGCCAAGTATGCAGCCTTGAGCTGCGACAGCGCATCGCCAGCGTAGTCGGTCACGGGTCGCCCCTGCTCGTCTAGCGCGAGGCCATATTGCCCAGCGGCGTTGATGCCGAAGATTGCGTTTTTCACTGGGCCGTCGGCCGGGCCGAGCGGCGCTAGATCGAGCTTGTCCTGCAAATCGGGCGGCAGCTCAATCCGGCGAAAGGCCTCAATCTGCCATTGCGGTGAGCCAAACCAAATCGAATCCGTCCCCCACAACACGTGATCAACGCCAAGGCCCTTGATCAACTTGGCCACCATAGCCGCAGCCAGGCGCGGATGCGTAATCGCCAGCGCCCCAAACGACAAACCAATATCCGCGTACACATTCGACACCCCGTATTCAGCGGGGATGGCAGCCAGCTCGTCGATCCAAGCCAGCCGCCCGGTGCGCTCAAATTCCTCGCTCACCGATTCGGCGTCCCGCCACATCTTCAAGCCCGCGTGATAGATGTGAAAATTCAGGTCGGGCCACGCTGCCGCCGCGCCACCCACATCCTCGACACTGGCGTATTGCCAGTTGGGGATGCTCTCGTAGTCAACCGGCAAAACGCCCTTGTGGATGCAGATGTTGGGCACGCCGAGCTGGCGGGCCTTTTCATAGGTAGGCCACGTTAATTCTTCGTCATCTAGACGCCAAGGCCGGTCAAAGGTGGGGTGAAAACCCAGCACGTCGCCGATAGTGTAACCCTTCCAAGAGTCCACCTTCAATTCCCTCGCCGCTGGTTCCATCAGTTCCAAGTATTCCGGCGCGCTCGGCCAGATGACCCCGTGGGCGAACATCCGCCGCGTGCCGGCGATCTCATTGACTTGGTCCCGCGTGGCGACCATCTGCCGGTCGGACAACAGCGTTTTTTCGGGATCGACCGAGGGCGAGGTGCTCAACAGCGCGAGCGTGGTGTCGCTGTCGAAAAACATGTCTTTGACGTAGTAGTCGAACTTGTAGTACTTCAGGTCTAACTCCTGCTCGACCAGCTCTGGATTCCAAGGAGTGCGGGCTTGGTTGTTGCCCCGCGCCACATCGCGCAGCCAGAGCTGGCCTTCCCAAGTGTAGTCCTCGCGCACGTGGTGGGTGTGGACGTCGAAGATAAACTGGTCGCGGGTCTGGCTGCGCTGGTCTGCGGCAGCCTCGGGGTCTTCGGCCTCGGCCGGATCGACGCTATAGACATCGCCATAGACTTGGTTCATCGCCATAAACGCCGCGGCCATCCCGCTGGGCGAGCGGAGATAGCGCTGGTGGGACATCCCCTGGCGACCCGCGTAGAAATCAGTCTTTTCGCGCATCAGTGCCTCGGCTTGGGCTTGGCGGCGGGACTGCGGCGGCGGGAAGCACTCGCCGCTGGATACGACTTGGGTCGGGATGGGCGTCTCGACCCGTTTGCGGTAGCCGCGCTGCAAGTGCTGCAACTGTCTTGTGGTAAGCCAATCAGACATGGTTCGGATCCTTTCTCGTGCCTGAATATACGCTACAATAGCCATAGCGCATTAACCCGCCGCGTCTTATTTTCCCGCGCACACTTCACCGGAGAATTCATCATGCGCATCGGCATCATGGGCGTCCACTACGGCCACATCGGCGGCATGATCCAATCCGCCTTGCAGGCGTCAAACGGCCAAATCGTCGGCTTGGTTGAAGACGACGACGCGCTCTGCGAACGCTATTCATCCATCCCTCGCTTTGCCACCTTGGAGGACATGATCGACCGCGCCCAGCCCGAGCTGATCCTCGAAGGCTTGATCCATCACGAAAAAACCGCGCTCGTGGAAACCTGCGCCCGCGCTAACATTCACCTGCTCCTCGACAAGCCCTTGTGCCACTCGCTCGACGACTGGGAGCGCATGCGCCGTGCTGTCGCCTCTAGCTCGATTCACGTATCCATGTGGTTCACCTCGCGCAGCTATCCGCCGTTTATCGCCCTGCGCCAAGCCATTCTCGACGGCGCGCTCGGGGACATCGCCAGTCTCATCTCCACTCACCCGCACAAGATCCGCCGCGACACAGCCCCGGCCTGGTATTTCGACCCAAATCAGTACACGGGCGCGTTCCACGACCTCGCTTGTCACGGCGTCGATCAAATCCTCTGGCTCACTGGTGCCGAATGCGTCGGCGTCCACGCCCTCACCACCTGCAAGCGGTTCACGGATGAGCCGCGCTTAGACGACCACGTGCAGGCTTCCCTTGCGCTATCCGACGGCGCGTTGGCGACTCTCACCGCCGACTGGCTCACGCCCCAAGCCGCGCCCTCGTTTGGCGACACCCGCTTCATCATCATGGGCACGGCCGGCTCGGCACACCTACGCGCCTACGCCGACAACCACCTACTCATCGCCACCAACGAGCGCGAGCCATACTCACCCGATTTGCCCGCAGACCAAAGCGGCGCGTTCGTCGCCAACCTAATCGACGCCATTGAACGCAGCACCGACCTCTTCATCCCCACCCGCTCGGTGTTCGCCACGGCCCAAGCCTGCCTGCTGGCCCAAGAATCCGCCCGGCAAGAGGGCGCGTTCCTCCGCATTCCACCCTTTGCGCTATGAGCGATAACCATGTCCACCGACCTCATCGACCCAAAAAAGCACCATCAGC
This sequence comes from Gemmatimonadota bacterium, assembly GCA_028875345.1. Classification (GTDB taxonomy): domain Bacteria; phylum Latescibacterota; class UBA2968; order UBA8231; family UBA8231. The sequence continues at coordinate 162 of JAPPEG010000037.1, read as the reverse complement.
TCTTCCTCGACAGCCGCGCCTTAATCTCTGAACAAGGCACCACCCGCACCCTGCATCCGCCCAAAAGGTGCGGCCCCCTCATCACCGGCGGTATCCAGAGCCGCAGTGCGCCCTTGTGGAACCCAGACGAGGAACGCTACGAATGGTGGTACAACGGCCCAC
>JAPPEG010000251.1 GCA_028875345.1 Gemmatimonadota bacterium | reverse complement strand
AGACCAACCTAAAATCGCCCGACAATATCAACCCATGCTACTGTCGTGTACTTAGTACAATCGTTATCATTTTGATGGCCCTACTTGTGGCATTAAGCACGGGTCTGGCTGAAGCAAGAGTCGCGCCCCGCACAGACGAGAGCCAGACTTCGCAACCTCCGCTTTGCAGTAGAGCTGCAATCACGTCGCCTCGGATTTCCCAACCGCTGGAACAGAAGACGGCTCGCCCCGCGGCCAAGATATATGCGGATCACTGCTCATCCGCCGACTTGGCCGCCCTCGGCGGGAATGATCTGATCAACTATCTGAAAACTCACTCGCGTGATTGTCTCTCAGACGTTCTTTGGACCTTCGACGACAACATGTCCTCCATTTTTACTAACCAGAACATGCAGACCGTGTTGAAGGCCATTGAAGCGCTGATTCCTACATACGACGGGACTAATGCCACCGGCTTACATCAGCTCTGGTTTTTCGTTCGAATTGGGTACTACCATGCTTTTTACGAAGACGAGATTCCATCTTTCAACGAAGAGACGATCCGTGCCCATGTCTCCGCATCAAAAGCCTTCGCATCCAGCGACCACTTTTATGACCTCAACGACGAGGCCGCGAATATCTTAGACGACTGGTTCACCGTTGCCGACCAAGATCAGGTGCGCCAGCATCACTTAGTAGAGGTCAAACGCGTTCTGTCGGGATTGACGCCCGAGCGAGCGGCCAGCAATGCCCAATTGAGGGCCTATAACCGCGTCTTCTTCCTTATTTTTCGCGGTATCGTCAACCGCGATCAGAGCTTTATGGACGCCCTCGGTCGGGACCCGGACATCGTTGACATCCTGTTACAAGCTACTGGCTACGATTTTCTCTATCCAGACAATGAGTACCTACTGGGAAACGCCATCCGCGAGCTCGGGAGGTTAGCCGCAGTAGATCCTCTAGAAGACGCCGTTATCGCCGCCCTGCTCTCTATACTCCCCAAGTATGAACGTCTCAGTGGCCCCTTCATGGTTGTGGCAGAAAACCTAGAAGATCGGGTCAATTGCGATACTTGGAACATCTGTCGGGACGTACTGGAAAGTGAAATCATCGCCCAGGCCTTCCCTCATACGTACCGTTTCGACGATGGGGCCGTAGTGTTTGAAACGTCCTTAGACTTGGAGACGGTGCAGCCCTTGTACTACGCAGCTAAGGAGGTCAAGGCACAGTTTCACCGATTGTTAGAAACCGACAAGGCCGTAGCCGGCGATGTCAACGATGTACTCTACATCAAGATTTACGGCACTAAGGCAGAGTACGAACGATTTCAGGGGTATGTGTTCGACTTAGATACCAACAACGGCGGCATCTACATTGAACCAGACGCCACGTTCTACACCTATCAGCGGACCCGAGATGAGAGCATCTTTACGCTCGAAGAGCTGTTTCGCCACGAGTACGTGCATTATTTGGCTGGTCGCTTCCTGCATCCGGGCTTGTGGGGACAGACTAACATCTATCAAGACTGCCGACTGCCTTGGTTAGACGAAGGCTTAGCCGAATTCCTAGCGGGCAGCACTTCCGCCCAAGGTGTTCTCGTGCGTCAGAACATGGTGAGCGGAATCGCCAACGATGAGACTCGCCTCGACACTAAGCAAATTTTTCAGTCTTGTTACAGTGATGGCTTCAAATTCTATCGCTACGGTAGCCTTTTCTTCAATTTCATGCATCAGCAGCGGCGCATTCCATTATTGGAGCTGTTGGACGAGATACGTCACGGCAACACCGCAGGCTACGACGCCCTAATTGCGAGTTGGTCAGCCGATAGCCAAATGGCTTTTGAGTACGATGCCTTTTTAGATGAAGAGGTCGCCCTCCTCGGGCAACTGATCAACCCCACTACCTCTTTCCTCTGGCCAGCCGCCTCCACTAGCGACAATGCCGCGGAGATCGAAAACGCCTTACAGCTAATTGACGGCGATCTAGACTTGGATTGCCAATCCGTAGCAACCCAACTCAATCCGCGCTTCGGATGCACCGGCTCCCTATCGGTGCCCGCCCCGTTTAGCGAGGATCGCGGCGCATCCAATGAATACCTCAATACCCGACTAGACAGACTTATCAACGCCGCCATTGACGATGGAGCCATTAGCAACTTTGAGGCTATGACCTGTTACTTTACCAATAATCTGCTCGATGCGAACTACTCGTTTTCTTCGCTCTTTTCCGCTCTAGCTGGCGAGTCCAGTGACAGTCTCCCGTATGCCGGTCTCTACTGTGAAGGCCCCCTGCGTCCGGCCGGAATCGCCCTAGATCAAGATGGGGACGGAGTCGAAAACGACCAAGACGACTTCCCTACTAATCCTTTGGCTTGGTCCGATGGAGACGGTGATGGAGTAATCGACCCGGAGGAGGTCGAATTTCCAGACGGCGACTTAGATGGAGACGGAATATCCAACTTCCTCGAATTCCAGTACGGAACGGACCCTATAGATCCCTCTTCCATACCACCTCGGGTCGATCTTTTGGTGGATCTGCGCAATGATAGCTACGGTGAGTTAGTCGCCAACGCGGAGCGTGCCCTCAACCTGTTAGCGGTTCTACGCTTTACTCAAGGAACGGCGTCTAATGTCCTATTGACTTGGTCGGCCAGCTTGCCTGTGCGTCTTGAAGAAGTCCACAAAGGCAGAGACAGTGTACCCTGCGAAACCGTCGAAACCAACGAGCACACAGGCACGATCGATTGTGGCAACCTCCAAGATAGATTTAAGGACCTGGTGGATCTGTGGCTGATTTTCACGCCGTTGCAGGCCGGCACCCTCGACTTCACCGTTGAATTCTCGGCAAACGAACTGGAAATCAATCCCGCCGATAACGTCCGATCTCTGCAATTGGAAATTGCGCCAGATCCGGCGCGGACTTTGACCGAGCTGCCCGACAGCGACCAGTTGGCGCAAAACGCGCCCAATCCCTTCAACAGCCAGACGGTTCTTTCCTACTTCTTGCACGCTCCTGGTCCGACGCGCGTGGAAGTATTCGCACTGAGCGGGCAACGGGTAGCGGTCTTGCATCAAGGGCCGCAGCAGGCGGGCTACCACCGGCTCCATTGGAATGGCCGCGACGACGCGGGTCACCCCGTGGCTAGCGGCATGTACCTGTACAGGCTAGTGACCGACGAAGGCGTGTTGATGCGCAAACTCTTGTTACTGCGTTGATTGCTTCGCGTTGAACCAGCACGTACTCCGCCGATCTCTTGGGTAGTGGTTTACTCATGCCTATTGCAATGGCATCATTATTGTAGTACACTGTACTACATGAACAAAAGCGAAGTATATAGCTGGCGCGTCTCGCCAGAAGTGAAAAACAGTCTCGAAGCCGCGGCCCGAGCCCATAAAACGAGCGTAGCCCAACTACTCGACCAGATCGTATCCCAGTGGCTCGACCGTGAAGAGGCCGGAGACGACGAAATACAAGACCGGCTTCGCAAAGCCGCCATGCAGACTTTTGGCACTATCCGGGGCGGCGACCCCCTCCGTTCACAGCAGGTCAGGCAACGGGTGCGTGCCCGATTGCAACAACGCCGTGCGAGCTAAGGGCCTGATCGATACGGGAACGATCCTGGCTTTGCTCGATGCCGACGACCAGTGGCACGAGCGGTGTGTCGAAGCGTTTCCGTCTTTGCGGCTGCCGTTGGCCACTAGCGCTGCCGTACTTGCTGAACTCTTCCATTTGCTAGGTGATCATCG
>JAPPEG010000071.1 GCA_028875345.1 Gemmatimonadota bacterium | reverse complement strand
CGGTAGAGCGTGGTCATGGCAATCTCCTATGGGTTGGTATAGCGCGTTGCCGGCAACAGCTCCAGTACGGGCGCTTCGTTGCGACGCAAGTGGATGTAGATCTCGCGGTCGAATTGTTCGAACTGGCGGTTGATGAGCTGCAAGTCTTGATAGCGCTGGGCTTGGATCTCGGTCAGCAAATGGTCGAGGACGCGCTGCTGGCGCACCTCAGAAGCCCGCAGAAGTTGGTTCACTAACGCGAGAGTACCCTCCTGTGTGGCCAGCGCTTCCTCTCGGGTCAAGGATTCGTCCGCCAGCGCCTCTCCCCACTTGAGGTCGAGTTCCCCGGCGCGGTAGCTGAGTTCAAACTCCGGCCACGCCAAAAAGAGAGTCAGCGCAACCACCGCTACAGCGGCCAAACCCGCCATCAGCCGGAAGCGCCGACGCGGCACCTCGGCCTCGACAAACGTCAGGTCGAGGCGCGGGGTCTCGTCCGGCCAAGCCCGCAGCAACGCCTGCGTGCTGGCAAACGCATCTAGTTCGCGGCGGCACGTCGCACAGGTGGCCACATGCTCTTTAATGCGCTCCTGTTCACCTTCCTCGCATTCGCCGTAGAAAAAGGTGAGCAAGTCTTCTTTTTTTACGTTACAGTCCATCTTCGTCAATGTCCCACTGGTTAAAGGTTTTTCGCAGCGCCTTGAGGCCGTAGTAAAGGCGCGATTTGACCGTGTTGATCGGGGCGTCGAGCACTTCGGCGATTTCCCGAAACTTCAACCCCTCGTATTCCTTGAGCACCACGACGACGCGTTGTTCTTCGGGCAAGGTCTGCAAGGCGCGGTTGAGCAGACCGCGTAGCTCGACCTTGTCCATATCGGCGGCTCGGCACAGCGCCGGATGAGGCCGGTCACTTGCTTCCTCGTACGCGTCGAGCGAAACGTGCTGCACTCGCTGGCGCAGGTGGTCGCGGCACAGATTGGCGGCGATCTGGTAGAGCCACGTAGAAAAGCGCTCGGGGTCGCGCAGCCGGTGCAACTGGCCATAGGCGCGGATAAAGCTCTGCTGGCAGAGGTCTCGCGCTTCTTCGGAATCGCCGCTGTAGCGAAGCGCAAAGCGGTAGAGGCGGCCCTGCCAGCGCCAGACCAAGGCATTGAACGCTTGGTGCTGGCCAGCCCTGAAGCGCAGGATGAGATCGGCGTCGCTCATACCTCTCTAAGACGAGGGACGAGCACAAAAAGTTTTACGGGAGAAAAATTTTATTAAGTAAGACCGGAGGTCGCGTATCAACACGAGGAATTGAGGGGCATCGAATTGGCCGCCACTCGGCCAATTACAACCCCATTATAGGTCAATCCAGTAGCGCAACTTCTCAATGAGCGGCGCGGGTTTGCGGCCCTCGGCGCGGAATGCTTGGCTGGGCATGACCATCGAGCTTTCGAATTGGCCGCCGTTGTGCTCGATGATCTTGCGCGAGCCAATGTTGTCCGAGTCGCAGGTGACCAGCACGCGGCGCAGCCCGATTTCCCGAGATACCTCCAGCGTCAGGGCGAGGATGACCTTGCCATAACCGCGACACCGCCGCGAGGGTCGGATACTGTAGCCAATGTGCCCGCCGTAAGTAAGCAGATACGGAGTGCTGAGTTCGGGTCTTATAGAGGTTTGGCCGATGTACTCGCCGTCGTGTACGAGCCAGAGTACCCGATCTGGGTACCGCACCCGTAAACCTGTCTCCTTGGCGAGGGCCTTGAGGTCGCGCACGAATTGTGGGAACTGATCGGCGAGGGAGTCACTGTCGTAGCCGAGGGATCGGGCGTATGTCGAGTCGAAACGGCCTTCGGCCAAAAACTCGGTCGCGCCCTTTAGGAAGCTATCCCGGTACAGGACAGAGGGGGGGACGAGGGATTGCATGATGGACCAGGATGAGCAGGATTGGATGGGATGGACAGGATTTTGTTGGAGTGGGAGCAAAGTAGGGAGTGGGAGATAGACCGTCAACTTGACAAGGTGCGCTTGCCCATTTGCAGGCACGTATCTTAATAATTGTCTAATTTATAAATGGCTTCTCAACGCCCATCACCTATAAGGAGAATTCAATGGAAATCGCGGCACAAAAGACCGCCGACCTAGACTACAAGGTCGCCGACCTATCGCTGGCCGAATGGGGCCGGCAGGAAATCATTCTCGCCGAGCAAGAGATGCCCGGGCTGATGGCCCTGCGCGAAGAGTACGGGACCGCCCAACCGCTTGCAGGTGCACGGATCGCCGGCTCCTTGCACGCGACGATTCAGACCGCGGTACTCATCGAGACGCTCACCGCGCTCGGGGCGCAAGTGCGCTGGTGCTCGTGCAACATCTTCTCGACCCAAGACCACGCGGCCGCGGCCCTCGCTGTCACCGGCATCCCGATCTTTGCTTGGAAGGGCGAGACCGAGGACGAGTACTGGTGGTGTACCGAGCAGACCCTGCGCTGGCCCGATGGCGCCGGCCCTAACCTGATTCTCGACGACGGCGGCGATCTGACCAAGTGGATCCACGAGAAGCATCCAGAGCTTTTGCCGGGCCTGCGCGGTATTTCCGAAGAGACGACTACCGGGGTCCACCACCTCTATCAGATGCTCGAATCCGGAACCCTCGCCGTGCCAGCAATCAACGTCAACGACAGCGTCACCAAGTCGAAATTCGACAACCTCTACGGCTGCCGCGAGTCGCTAGCCGACGGCATCAAGCGCGCTACCGACATAATGATCGCTGGCAAAGTCGTGGTAGTAGCTGGTTACGGCGATGTCGGCAAAGGGTGCGCCGATGCCATGCGCGGCTTGGGGGCGCGGGTGATCGTCACCGAGATCGATCCCATCTGCGCGCTGCAGGCAGCGATGGAAGGATACGAGGTCAAGAAGATGGACGACACCATCGCCGAGGGCGATATCTTCGTTACGGCCACCGGCTGCCGCGACATCATTCGCATCGACCAAATGGAGCGGATGAAGGACGGAGCCATTATCTGCAACATCGGCCACTTCGACATTGAAATCCAAGTAGCCGAACTAGTGGGCTATCGCGGGATTGAACGCGTTGAGATCAAACCGCAAGTCGATAAGTTCACCTTTCCCGACGGGCACAGCGTCATCCTGTTGGCCGAGGGCCGCTTAGTCAATTTAGGCTGCGCCACCGGGCACCCCTCTTTTGTCATGTCCAATTCATTTACTAACCAAGTCTTGGCGCAGATTGAGTTGCACACCCGTCACGAGCAGTATCCAGTCGGTGTGTACATGTTGCCCAAGCACCTCGACGAGAAGGTGGCGCGTCTCCACCTGCAAAAGCTGGGCGTCGAAATCGACGAACTAGACGGCGACCAAGCCGCGTACTTGGGTATCCCAGTGGAAGGCCCTTACAAGCCGGAGCACTATCGCTACTAGCATCCCATGAACGTCGCCGTTCTGCTCTCCGGTGGGGTCGATAGCTCGTTGGCCCTCGCGCTGCTCCAGCGCGAAAAGCGGCTCGCCCTCAAAGCCTACTACCTCAAAATTTGGCTAGAGGACGAGCTGTTTTCGCTCGGCGACTGCCCGTGGGAAACGGATTTGACCTACGCCCGCGCTACCTGCGAACAGCTCGGGGTGCCGCTCAAAGTCGTGCCGCTGCAAAGCGAGTACCGCGACCACATCGTCGAGTACGCATTGGCCGAGTTGCGCTTGGGGCGCACGCCCAGCCCGGACATCTGGTGCAACCAGCGCGTCAAGTTCGGAGCCTTTTATCAGC
>JAPPEG010000012.1 GCA_028875345.1 Gemmatimonadota bacterium | reverse complement strand
AGCTCGACAAGACGGCGTTGGGCACCCTCTCGTACATAGAGACCCGCCACTTCGCTACCACGTTACAAGCCATTGAGCACTTGCGCGCGCGCCAAGTGCCGGTGTGGGCACTGGAGACGACATCGCAAAGCCGCTGCTACACCGAGCTAAGCTATCCGCGCCCCTTGGCCCTCATCGTGGGCAATGAAGCCCTCGGTGTGAGTTGTGACGCGCTTGAGTGCTGCGACGAGCTGGTTGAGATTCCGATGTACGGCTACAAAAACAGCCTCAATGTTGCCGCGGCCAGCGCCGTCCTCGTCTTTGAGGTCCTGCGCCAATGGCAGGCCGTCAGCTCCACTTGCCAGCCCACCGCCCATGCCTGAAGCCGCCCCGCAGACTCGGGGTCCAGCCGCCCGCTTGCTCCGCGACTGGCTCGGCTTTGAGTTCGTCTCCCGCATCTACCTCTACAGCGCGCTCATCGGCCTGATCTCCGGCTTGGGTGCCGTGTTATTCACCTATGGCCTCGAACTGGCCAAGTTCCTGCTAGTCGAGAAACTGGCCGGCTACCGCCAGATCCATCCCCACGACAAGGCACCATTCGACTTCTCCTTCTTCGACGCGCCCACCTACGGAGAGTATTTGTGGCTGTTGCTGCTGCTGCCAGCGCTGGGCGGCCTGCTCAGCGGCTACCTAACTCACCGCTTCGCGACCGAAGCCCAAGGCGCGGGAACTGACGCCATGATCGACGCCTTCCACAACCAGCGCGGCCACATCCGCCCCATCGTCGCCCCGGTCAAGGCCCTGGCGACCATCGTTACGCTCGCCTCCGGTGGTGCTGCCGGTCAGCAAGGTCCTTTGGTGCATATTGGCGCGGGCTTAGGCTCTTGGGTCGGCGACAAACTCAAGCTTTCGGTTGCCCAGCGGCGGATTTTGTTGCTGGCGGGTACGGCCGGAGGGTTAGGTGCAATTTTCCGCGCACCCTTGGGCGCGGCGATCGCCAGCGTGGAAGTGCTCTACCGCGAAGACTTTGAAAGCGATGCGCTCATTCCCTGCGTCATCAGCTCTTTTGTCGCCTACGCGCTCTACATAGCTGTCTTTGGCTTCTCGCACATTTTCGCTCTGCCCGACCTGCTGTTCACCGATGTGCGCGAATTGGTTTTCTACTTAATCTTGGGGTTTTTCTGCGCCTTGGTCGGCATTTTTTACGTCAAGACCCTGCGCTTTGCGCGCACCCTCTTCGACCGCCTGCCACTGCCCCGCTACTGGATCGTCTGCTGCGGAGGCTTGCTGGTGGGGTTGGCGGCCTTTATCGACCCCCGAGTGCTGGGCGATGGGTTCGGCGTCATCCAACGGGGGCTCGACGGCGAGCTTGCAATCCGCGCCTTCCTAGCCCTCGCCTTGCTCAAAATCCTCGCCTCTAGCTGCACGATCTCCAGCGGCGGCTCGGGCGGCGTCTTTGGCCCCTCGCTCTTTATCGGCGGGATGCTCGGTGGTGCCGTGGGCCTGCTGGGCCAACAGTACTTTCCCGACATCGTCCACCAACCGGCCGCTTATATCGTGGTGGGCATGGCCTCGTTTTTCGGCGCGGTAGCCAATACGCCGCTAGCGGCCTTGATTCTCGTCATCGAAATGAGCGGCTCCTACCACCTGCTGCCGCCGCTGATGGTAGTAAGTGCCCTCGCGCTGATCTTCGCGCGCAACTTTTCCATCTACCAAAACCAAGTCCAAAACAAGTTTCACTCTCCGGCCCATATCAAAGACCTAACCGTCAACGTGCTGCACGATCTCCACGTCCGCGAAGTATTCCCCCGCCTCAAAAACACCTCCGAGGCCATCGTCAGCAACCGGCTTTCCTACTTTTCCCTGAGTGCCCTAAGCAAAAAGCTGGGCCATTTGCACTTTGTCGTCACCGATGACAGCGGTGGCTTGCGCGGCATGATCAGCCTCGAAGACCTCGACCTGCCCGAAGACGAGATGCTGCGCAATCTGGTCCTTATTGAGGACATGGTCGTCGATGATGTCCGGCCCATAGACGCGGAGGACAACCTGCACGAGGCCCTGCAAAAACTGCTGGATTCTGGCTACGACAAGCTGCCCGTGGTGCACACCACAGACGAGGGGGAAAGCGAGTTTTGGGGCTATCTGATGCACTCAGATCTGATGCGAGTGTACCACGAGGAAGTCATTCGGTTGGAGGGACAGGATTGACCTCCTCATTGGCACCCTCGCGATAGGGAGCGTGCAGATAGTGCTGCGCCCGTTGGTGGCTGTCCGCGTGGTCGGGCAAGTGCCGCACTCGCTGGTAGCGAAAAACCGCGTCCTCGCGGCGGCCCGCTAGGTCGTGTACTTGGCCGAGCAGCAGGTTGGCCAGCACGGCAAAAGCTAGGTCCCGCTTGCGCTCGGAATTGGCGGCGAGGCTGTCGGTTGCCGCAAGGTGGTCGGCGGCCTCTGGAAAGCGCCGCTCGAAATAAGCGTATTTGCCCGCATAATAATGCGCCTCCAAGCGGCCGTGGCGGTGATAGCCGGTCTGGCCGGCCAAGCTGCGCCGCACGTATTCTTCGTACAACGCCACACCAGATCGCCAGCGTCCGAGTTCGACCATAAGCCGCGCGGCGTAGCGGTGGAAGACTGCGTTGTCGGGGTAGCGCTTGTAGAGTTCCTCAAAATAGGGCAGGGCTCTGCGGTTGTCCTTTTCAAAAATTCGGTAGATCTGGCCGAGGAAATAGGCGGCCTCGGTGCGGGCGTAGGCTCCCTCGCGGGCGACTTCCTTGAGCTGCTGGAGGCCCAGCAGGCGATCGCCGTCGGGTAAAAAGGCCATGATTGGACGGAGGATCCGGTGGCGTTGGGGCATGACCTCGGCGAAGTAGTGGTACAGGCCCTGGCCAAAGAGGATGTCCTTGTTGGTCGGCTCGAGTTGACGGCTCTTCTTCAGGAGAGGCAGACAGCGCAATCCGTCGTGCGCCGCCCGCACGTACTGTTCTCTGTCGCCGTACAAGCGGCCGCGGAAACCGATGGCACCGCCCTTGAAGAGAATCGCGTCGAAGTCCATTGGGTCTTTTTTTAGCCGCCGGTCGCAGACCTCGATGCACTGCTTGAGCCGGGCGTGGAACTCCGCGTCGTGGGTTTTGTCGGCCAAGTCGATGAGAATCCGCCACCAAGAGACCATCGCGCGAAAGAAGTAGCCGAGCGGGTTGTCCGGCTCGGCCGCGACGATGTCTTGAAAGTGGCGCTCGGCTTCTGCAAAGCGCAGATTGTAGATCAGGTCTATGCCCCGCTGGATGCGCGCATCAAAGCCGCGCATCGTATAGGCGGAATCCTCGCTCCAGACGGGCAGGGCCAACGCGCAGCAGAGTAAAGCCGCGACGATGGGGTGCAGTGTGTTCAAGGAACAAACCTCATGGCCTAACAGTAAAACAAAAACCAAGCCGCTCAAGAGTAGGATAAAAACGGATTATGGCAACTGTGCAATGCGATATCGCGATCATCGGCGGCGGCTCGGCCGGGTACGCCGCAGCGCGCACGGCCCACGCTGCTGGTGCCAATGTCGCGGTTATCGACCAAGGTCCCTGGGGGGGGCTGTGCATTCTGCGCGGCTGTATGCCCAGCAAGGCCATCCTACGCTCCGCCGAAATAGCCTCGCATCTAGACCGCGCCGCCGAGTTCGGCCTAGCACCGGTGGAAGTCCGCGCCGATTTAACCGCCATCGTCGAGCGCAAGGCGCGGCTGGTTGCCGACTTTGCCGCTTATCGCCGCGAGCAACTGAGCGACGGCCGCTTCGCGCTCTACGAAGCGCGTGCCCGCTTCCTCTCGCCGCAGAAGATCCAGGCCGGCGACGACGTTATTGAGGCGGGGCATTTTATCATCGCCACCGGCTCCACGCCCCACCACGTCCCGATCCCGGGACTGGACCAAGTCGGCTACCTGACCAGCGACGAGATTCTCGACATGTGCCAGCAGCCAGCGAGCCTCCTCGTCCTCGGCGGCGGTCCCATCGCCGTCGAGCTGGCCCAGTTCTTTCAGCGCATTGGCACGCAGGTGACGCTCATCCAGCGCAGCGATCACATTCTCTCCGCCGGCGACGAGGATTTGGCGCGGCCGGTTGAAGCGCGCTTCCGCGAGGAGGGCATGGAGGTATACACCGGCACGCAGTTGCGTCAATTCACCGAGGAAAACGGGCGCAAGACTGCGCATTTTTCCCACGGCGGCGCAGAAAAAACGGCCTCAGCGGATCTCGTCCTCCAAGCTCTTGGTCGCCGCCCACTCATCGACGGATTGGGCTTGGACCAAGCCGGCGTCGAGGTCGCCGGCGGGCGCATTGTCGTCGATGCGGCCATGCGCACCAGCCAGCCCCACATCTACGCCGTCGGCGACGTCAACGGCGAGCACGAGGTCGTCCACATCGCCATTGAGCAAGGCGAGATCGCCGCGTACAATGCCACGCATCCCGACCGCCCCGAGCACCGTTTCGACGACCGCCTCAATGCGCTAGTCGTGTTCACCGACCCACAGGTGGCCAGCGTCGGCCTCAGCGAGCGGGACTGCTGCGCTGCGGACCGGCCCTATTTGGTCGCTAGCTACCCTTTTGACGACCACGGCAAGTCGCTGACCATGGGCGAGACCTACGGCCACGTAAAAATCCTCTGCGACCCGCGCTCGGGCGAAGTGCTCGGCGGCCACATTGTCGGCCCGGAGGCCGGCGAGCTGATCCACGAGCTGATCGCGGTGATGTACTTTCGCGGGACAGTGCAGGATTTGGCGAGGATGCCCCATTATCATCCGACCTTGGCGGAGATTATTACTTATCCGGCGGAAGAATTAGCGGAACAGTTAGAGTAGGAATGTCCCTCGTGGGTGCCCTATATTAACGCATCCACGAAGAGTGCTTTACAAAGGGAGTTGTTATGTCTGCGTCTTACGATGTCGTCATTGCTGGCGCTGGAGCGGCGGGTGCGGTGCTCGCAGCGCGGCTCAGCGAGGATCGGAGTCGGTCGGTCTTGCTGCTGGAGGCCGGGCCAGATTTTGCTGCGGTTGAAGACCTTCCCGAGGAGATTCGCTATGCGTACGGGCGCGATCGCAATATCTGGGATCGCGCCTTTGGCTTGAGCACCCGATTTGGCTGGGAATATCGCGCCCGGGCTACGGATTTGCGCCCCTATATGTTTGTGCCGCGCGGCAAAATTGTCGGCGGGTCGAGTGCGGTCAACGCGCAGATTTTTCTGCGCGGAGTACCCGAAGATTACGACTCGTGGGCCGCGGCCGGCAACGACCTGTGGAGCCACGACGCCCTGTTGCCCTTTTTGTGCCGCCTCGAATCCGACCCGGACTACGGCGACGCCCCCTACCACGGTGCCGACGGCCCCATCCGCGCGCGGCGGTTCAAAGATCACGAGCTCAACCCCGAGCACCGCGCCTTCTACGAGGCCGCGCTCGCCGCTGGCTACCCCGACTGCCCCGATCACAACGACCCTGCTTCCACCGGCGTCGGCCCCTTGGCCCTCAACAACGCCGAGAGCATCCGCTGGAGCACCAACATCGGCTACCTCAACCCAGCTCGCGGTCGTCCCAACCTCACCATTCAAGCCAACACCCACGTCCACCGCGTGCTCTTTGACGGCCAGCGCGCCACCGGTCTGCTCGTCGAGCGCGACGGTGCCCTATCCACGGTCCACGGCGGAGAAATCGTGCTCTGCGGCGGGGCGATTGGCTCGCCACACCTGCTCTTGCTGTCGGGCGTCGGACCGGCCGCGCACTTGGAGGCCATGGGCGTTGACGTGGTGTGCGATCTGCCCGGCGTCGGACAGAATTTGCGCGATCATCCGCAAGTGAGCGTGACTTTGCGGGCCAAGGACGAGTACCTCGGCGACGGCACGGAGCCTCGGCTGCAAATCGGCCTGCGCTACACGGCCGCTGGATCGGATTTGCGCAACGACATGTTCATCATCCCGGCTTCCTTTGCCACGACGGAGGGCTACTACACCTCGTCGCATTCCAAATCTTTAGGCTTTTACTTGGTCGGCTGCATCTACTTGGCCGAGGGGCAGGGCGAACTCAAACTGGCCTCTACCGACCCGCACGTGCAGCCTGTGCTCGACTACAACTACTTGGCCGAGCCTTCAGACTGCCGCCGCCTGCGCGAATCCATCCGCATCATCATCGACCTGCTCAACCACGATGCACTCAACGCCCTCGTCGTCGAGCGCATCGGCCCCACCGACGCCGAACTCGACACCGACGCCGCGCTCGACGAGTGGATGAGGCGCGAAGTGGGCACCAGCCACCACGTCTCCTCGACCTGCAAGATGGGACCGGCGAGCGACGCAATGGCCGTCGTCGATCAGTACGGCCGGGTACACGGCCTCAAAAACCTGCGCGTCGCCGACGCAGCCATCATGCCCGACTGCGTGCGCGCCAACACCAACATTACCTCTATGGCCATTGGCGAGCGCATCGCCGACCTCATGCGCTGAACAGGCGTCGTGTCCCACACCCGTCCCATCAGACCACTGATACCAAAGGAATAACAATGCAGACGATTCAGATTGAAGTCCCAGAAGAGGTTTTTCTGTCCTTAAAAGAGACGCCCGAAGAATTTACCCAAGAGGTTCGCATGGCTGCCGCCGCCAAGCTCTATGAAATGGGTAAGATGTCTTCCGGGCGTGCGGCTGAATTGGCTGGCATGTCGCGCATCCAATTTCTCCAAAATATGAGTCACTACGGTGTGCCTATCTTTGATATGACCCATGAGGAATTAGAACAGGACCGCCAAAATGCCTGAGGTCGTAATCAGCAATACATCGCCAATCTCATGCGCTGAACAGGCCTGCTAACCCATCCGCAACGCCCGATCCATCAGCGGCAAATCCACCCGCCCATTGCCCTGCCGATGCGACTCGCGCAAGCCAATGGCGATCTCCAGCGCCTCGCGCCCAAATTCCCCTGGACAAATCCGCTCTTCCCCCTCTTCAATCGCCCGACAGACGCCCTCAATTGCATCGACCATGGACGAACGCGGGTGCCACGGGTTGGGAAACTGCCGCTGGATCGGCTCGCCGGTCTCTGGGTGCGCCCCCCACAGCTCGAATTGCGCGTGAGCATTGCGCGAGACGATCATCCCTCGCTCGCCGATAAACTCCAAGGTCCACCCATGCCCCGAGCGGTCGGCTCGGGAGTTCAAAAAGCCGCGCACTCCATTGGCGTAGGCAATGTAGCCCGAGCCGGATAAATCCCGGTCGGCCGCGGCCTGCGCATCGTCGTCCATCTCGCCCATCACCCACTCGGCCGGCGCTCCGGCAAACAGCCGAAACAGAGCCAGCGTATGGCTTTGCAGATTCGACAGGCTGTGCGGGCTGTGGCAGATCATGGAGCGCAACCGGCCAATCGCCCCGTCTGCTATGGCCTGACGCGCATTGGTGTACCAGTTGTACCAGTTGAGATGGCAGGCGATGGACAGAATGGTGCCGCTCGCCTTGCACGCCGCGATCATGGCATCGGTCTCGGCCAAGGTGCGGCACATCGGCTTGGTGGCAAAGATCGCCCGCACTCCGGCCTCGGCTAGGCCGATGACCACCTCGGCGCGCTCGTCGGGCCGCGTCGTCACCGCCACTACGTCGGGCTGCTCTTGGACGACCAACTCGCGATAGTCTTCGTACAGGGCGTCCACCCCCCAGCGCTGGGCAAAGTCGTCCAGCTTGGCCCGGTCCACGTCGGCCGCGCCGATCAACTCAATACCCCGCGCTTCGATCATCGCCGGGGCATGTGCCCACGGCCACGGATAGTGCGGCATCCCGATGTGCTCGTCGTCAATGGTGCTGCCCATCCGCCCGCAGCCGACCACTGCGCCGCGATACGTTCCGCGCGGCTGCGTCGCCGCGATCTGTTCATAGGCTTTGCCCAACGGTTGTGCCATGTCGTATCTCCTCTGCGTAAAATTGCTAAAAAGGGTCTGATTAACTAGAATAAGATGTGCGCTTTGCTTCCTCCGACCAAGGAAGAAGCCTCCCATGTACGTCGATATTCAGCAATTTAATTTAAGTTATGCGCCTTGCCTTTTACACCTATAGCTACACCGACCGGCTTGAAATGCCGCTCGAGCCGGCACTGAAAAAAATCGCCGCTACTGGCTACGACGGCATCGACATTTCGGGTACTCACGGGCCGTCGGCGGACCCGCGCTCAGTGATGCCCGAGTTGCGCGCGCAGACGCGGAGCATTGCCGACCGGTTGGGTCTGACCATCGAAGCCGTCATCACCCACGCCAATCTCGCAAACTCGCTCTTTACCGACGAACCGCTCGACCTCAAGGGATCGGTCGATCTGGCCGTGGACGTCGACGCACCACTCGTCGTCTTCCACATGGGTGGCCCCAAAGACGATGCTGCCCAACGAGCCGAAGCTTGGCGGCGAGTGGTCGCCTATCTCCAAGACGCGCTTGCCTACGCAGAGCCCCGCAACGTGCAATTGGCAGTCGATGGCGTGTGGACCGGTTGGCTCACCGACACCCCCGAGCGCTTCTTGGAGTTGCACGACGAGATCGGCAGCGCGTCCTTTGGCATCAATTTCGATCCGTGCTATCTGACGCTCCTCGGCTTGGATCCGGTCGCGGTCGCCCACCAGTGGCAGGGGCGCATCGTCCACGCCCACCTCAAGGACCACATCGGCACCCATCCCGACTGGGACCACAAAATCCCCGGCCGTGGAAGCCTCGACTATCCGCGCATCGTGCAGGCGCTTAGGGACATCGGCTTTGCCGAAGCCCTAGCGATAGAGACTTTTGTCACCATGGATTTCGCCGAATCCTGCGCGGTCGGCTACGCGGCGTTGGCACCGGCGCTGATCAAGGGCCGCTCTCCAGCGCGGCGACGATGAGCACCTCCCACCCTTTCCTCGACACTGCCCGCATTGACGATTCCCCAGACCGGACCTCGCATCGGTCGGCACGACGGCTCAGCGACTGAATTTTAACAGAAGGAGAGGCATCACCTTGACTACTTTTGACTTCCACGGCAAAAAGGCCGTGGCGACCGGCGCTGGCGGTGCTATTGGCGGCGAGATCGCCCGCGGCCTCGCGCAAGCGGGCGCTGAGGTGGCGATCTGGGACATTTCACCAGAGGCGGCCCGCGCCAAAGCCGACGAGATCAACCAAGACTTTCCCAACAAGGTCCTCCCCGTCGAGTGCAACGTCGTCAGCAAAGACAGCGTCGAGGCCGCGCTTGCCGAGACCATTGAGCACTTTGGCACCATCGACTTCCTGCTCAACGGGGCCGGTGGCAGCCACAAGGATACCACCACTTCCTCGGAACTCGAATTCTTTGATATTGATCCAGAGGCGGTCAGGATGGTGATGGACCTCAATTATCTAAGCGCCGTCCTACCTTCGCAGGCAGTGGGCCGCGTCTTCGCCGCTAAAGGCGATGGAGCTGTTGTCAATATCACCTCCATCGGCGGAGGGCTGCCGCTGTCGCGGGCCTTGGCGTATTCCAACGGCAAGGCGGCGGCCGATAGTTTTACTCGCTGGCTAGCCGTGCACATGGCCACGACCTACGCGTCCAAAATTCGCGTCAATGCCGTGGCCCCGGGCTTTATGATTACCGCGCAAAACCGCTTCCTGCTCCTCGACGAAGCAAGCGGCGAACTGACCGATCGCGGCCAGACCATTCTCAAAAACGTCCCCATGACCCGCTTCGGCGACCCGCACGAAGTCGTCGGCGCGGCCCTGTGGCTCTTTTCGGACGCAGCCGCGTTTGTCACCGGTGCCATCGTGCCCATCGACGGCGGCTTTTCCGCGTTTTGTGGCGTATAGACCGACCTATCCAAATCAGGAGTTCACTTTGCTACCCGATATCGAAATCGCCCGCCAGACCTCACTCCGTTCCATCGACGATGTGGCCGCCCAGCTCGGGATCGGCTCCGAACACCTCGAACACTACGGCCGCGTCAAGGCCAAAATCTCACAGGAATTCTGCCAGCAGCTCGAAGACGCACCTACTACCGGCAAGCTGGTTCTCGTCTCGGCCATCAACCCGACTCCGGCGGGCGAGGGCAAAACCACCACCACTATCGGCTTAGGCGACGCGCTCAACCGCATTGGCAAGCGCGCCACCGTCTGTCTGCGCGAGCCTTCGCTGGGGCCTTGCTTCGGTATGAAGGGGGGCGGCGCGGGCGGCGGCTATGCTCAGGTGGCACCGATGGAGGACATCAACCTCCACTTCACCGGCGATATCCACGCAGTATCCGCCGCCCATAACCTACTCGCCGCGGCCCTCGACAACTACATCCACCACGGCAATGTGCGCCGCATTGATCACCGCCGCATCGTCTGGAACCGCGTCCTCGACATAAATGACCGGGCACTGCGCGATATCGTCATCGGACTAGGGGGGACCGCCAACTCCTTTCCGCGCCAATCGGGATTCGACATTGCCGTCGCCTCGGAGGTCATGGCCATCCTCTGCTTGTCCGAATCGCGGGCCGAGCTCAAAGAGCGGCTCGGGCGGATCGTCGTCGCTCAGACTCGCTCCCGCGAGACCGTTCGCGCTGCGGACCTAGCAGTCCACGGTGCCATGGCGGTGCTGCTCAAGGACGCCTGCCAGCCCAACTTGGTGCAGACCCTAGAGGGCAACCCGGCGTTAGTCCACGGCGGCCCTTTTGCCAATATCGCCCACGGCTGCAACTCCATCGCCGCCACCCGCCTGAGCACGCG
The DNA here is from genome assembly GCA_028875345.1 of Gemmatimonadota bacterium. Taxonomy (GTDB): domain Bacteria; phylum Latescibacterota; class UBA2968; order UBA8231; family UBA8231. The sequence continues at coordinate 25,386 of JAPPEG010000012.1, read as the reverse complement.
CCTGTCTGAATACACCATCACCGAGGCTGGCTTTGGCGCGGACTTGGGCGCGGAGAAATTCGCCAACATCAAGTGCCGCCAGAGCGGCCTAGCCCCGGACCTCGTAGTGTTGGTGGCCACGGTGCGTGCGCTCAAATTTCACGGTGGTGCCGCGCTCAAAAGCATCGCCAAACCCAATATCGGAGCGGTTGAAAGGGGCGTCGAAAATCTCAAGAAGCACATCGAAAACATCCGCCTCTTCGGCTTGCCCGTCGTCGTCGCGGTCAACGCCTTTGCTACGGATACGGATGACGAGATTCAATGCATCCGCGACAAGTGCGCTCACCTCGGCGTTGAAATCATACCCGCGCATCACCACGCCCTCGGCGGCGCAGGAGCCGAAGACCTCGCCCGCACCGTGGTGCAGGTGGCCGAAAACACGCAGAGCGACTTCCGGTTGCTCTATCCCGACGACATGCGGCTTTGGGACAAGGTCCGCACCGTCGCCCAAGCGATTTACGGTGCCGACGATATCATGGGGGACAAGCTGCTGCGCGGCAAATTCAGGCGGCTGGAGGACGAAGGCTACGGCAACCTGCCCGTCTGCATCGCCAAAACTCAGTACTCGCTCTCGACCGATCCCGGGCTCAAGGGGCGGCCGCGCGGCTTTGACGTGCCGATCCGCGACGTCAAAGTCTCGGCCGGGGCTGGCTTTGTGGTGGTGCTGACGGGCGATATTATGACCATGCCCGGCCTGCCGAAGAAACCCTCAGCCGAGTCGATTGACCTCGACGAAGCAGGGCAGATCAAGGGGCTATTCTAAGAGGGATCGACAACCCGCAAACTATACAGGACGACGCACCATGTCATTATCAAGGCGACTCGAATCGTGCTCTCTCGAACGCATTACCAAGATGAAAGACGTGGTAATGCAGGAGATCGATAGGATCGGCCATCAGCTAGTCGAGGGAGAAAAAGAACTCGACGAAATGATCGAAAAGGTCGAAACGGTCAGTTTGAGTAAACGACACGGCCAATACGAACTGAGTCTGGATAAAGCTGAAGCGCAGATCGCCAGGTTAAACGCCGAAAAAGAAAAATTGCAGGATAAGGTCCGGATCATTGAGCAGGCGCGCCAAAAGAAACACCTGATGGATGAACAAGCTAGAGTCCTAGGCAGCGTCGCGCGGGTGCGAGCCAAAGACCTGATCATCTTTTTTCTCATACTTTTTCTGATCACAATGCTCGGCATCGACTTCCTCGGCATCGGGGCCACAGGTAGTGGCGCCATTGCAAAAGCCGAGGTAGTAGAAGGCAGGATCCACCGAATAAACGTTTTGAACGGGGGACAAGGGTATGAGCGGGTGAACATTCACATAGTGGATGCGGTTGGGTCGGGTGCGCTTGTTTCCGGACAGGTAGTTGAAGGCAAACTAACACAAGCGGACGTCATCCACCTCGGAGAGCACTACGCCAACCCCGTTGTGGAAATAGAGCCCCATTTTTCCGTCGGTACGTTGTGGATATTCTGGATTATAGACGTGATCTGCTGCACCATTTTCATGGCCAACTTCTTTTTTGAACACCGGCTTGCCGCTTCCAAAAAGTGGTATTGGAAAAACAACTGGATAGACTTCATAACGTCCATTCCACTGCCCCCGGTACAGGTCATCGCCGCATCACAGGTCGGCGACCTAGGTATCGTTCGCTTGGGGCGTCTGCTCAGGGCCGTGCGAATTTTACGGGCGCTGCGCTTGTTCCGCATCGCGCTGTTTTTCTGGCGGGGCATGGATCACTTGAGCACCACGTTGGACGTGCGGCTCCTCAAGCGGTCTCTGCTGTACGGCATGTTATCGCTCGTGTTTGGGGCCTTCATTTTCATGGGCTTGGAGCGCATGGAGTCTGGTTCGGGATTTGGGGCGAGTCTTTGGTGGAGCTTTACGACGCTGGTCACCGGCGGGTACGCCGACATCCACAATCCCGAGACGGCTTCGGGCAAAATTCTCACTGTTTTTCTGGTGATTACGGGTATGGTGCTGGTGGGTGTCTTTACGGCGACGCTGACGAGCATCCTCGTAAGCGACGAGGATTCCTTGAAGGTAGAGGAGCTAGAAGAGCAAGTCGGGATCGTGACGAAAATTCAAGAAGACGTAAAAGACGTGAACGAGCGACTAGATCGGCTGGAAGGTACCATCCGCGAAATCCGGGACGCCGTAAAGACGCCGGAGAACTAGCGGCTTCAGACGAACTTTTCTCTAGCTTCCAAGACTTTTGCCACTACGACTTCGACGTCCTTTTCATCCACAAACGGCGACACAATAAAGGACTTCAGCGCGACAATCGGTTCCTGATATTGGGTGTGCCGGTAGCAGTCGGTCGAGGAAATGACGACCCCGCGTCCGGCCATGGCTTCCGCATGAACGTAGTCGAAAATTTTGCGGTTGTAGTCGTTGTGGGCGAGCAGCGTTTCCCGGTAGGCAGGGTCTTCGAATTCTTGGCGTTTGATCGCAAAAGTATCCACGTCGGGTGGATATACCCGGAAGAGCGTTACCGTGCCAAAGTTGTCGCGGTTGAGTACGGTGATGGCTTCGTGTCCTTCGAGGTGCTCGCGCAAAAGCTGGGTCATCTCGACGATGTGCCCCAATGCGACGCGTAACCCCTGCTCGCCGAAAAAGCGAAAATTGGCCAGCGCAGTTAGCGGGCCGCTCCCGGCTCTGGATGTTTCGAGGGTGTACATGCCGGGGCGATGGTCGCCAAAGTGATAGAGGTACGGCATCTGTTGCGGATCGCGCATCAGGAGTTGCAAATTCGTGCGATCTTTGACGAGGACGAGGCTGGAGATGTACGGGGCAAAGCCGGTCTTGTGGAAGTCAATGCCCATGGAATCGGCCAGCGCCAGATGGCGGATGCGCCGGCACGCTCCGGCGAGGGCGCGCAGGGTCCGCGGGCGAAACTCCAAGGGGTTGTCCTGAAAATCGTAGTCGTTGAACACCGACCACGCCCAGCCAATGACCGAGTCGGCGTGAATGTGGGGGCGGTAGGAGAGCTGGAATTCATCGACGAGCGAGTCGCGCAAGGCCACAATCGCCTGCAAGTCGTCCAAGCCGAACGCATCCGTAGTCCCCATAGTCGCAATAATGGCGGCGATCTTTTTGCCGCTACCCAAGGCCGCTCGCGCTGCATCCGCTAGCTGCGCGAGGTCGATTTCGTTCTCAGCTAGCGTCGGAATGACGATCAACTGGTCGGTGCCAATGCCGAGCCACCCGACGATGTTGTGGGCGCAGTAGTGCCCGGCGTCGGAAACGAGTACCACCACGTCGTCGGATACGCCCTTTTGCATGGCCTGCGGACAGGCTTTTTCCAAGCCGATCTTTACCCCATAGAGCGTGGTGCCAGTCCCGCCAAAGGTGAATGTGCCGCTGGCCTGTTGTGGGTCGTAGCCGACCATTCGCGCGGTGATGGCGACTGATTCGACTTCGGCCAAGGCGACGAGGCGGCTGTATTCATCCCAAGCGATGTTGGGATTGTGCAACGAGGCGAGCAGGACGCCGATGAGGCTGGGAATGGTCGGGGGCGCGATGACGTTTTGTTGGGTGTGGGGATGGCTGGAGATGGTTATGCCGCGCAGGTAGCCGACGAGGTCTGAGGTGACCGCCTCGACCGACGACATCTCAGCGGGCAATTCGGCGTTTTGCGCTTCGGCAAAGTCGCCAGAAACTACCGGACCAAGCGTCGGCAACTGCATTTTCAGCGCATCGACTTGGTCTAGGGCACGCATGATGGAATGCACGAAATACGAATCGTGAATGGGGTCGGACACCGGTTGGGGGAAGGCGCGGCGGATGTGCTCTAGCGCGTCGCGGTAGGATGAGGTCATTTGCTTCTCACTTCAGGTTAAGATGCAAAAGGCCGAGTACCCAAAGGTACCCGGCCTTTTGCTATAACTCAGGATCGCCGTTCGGCGTTCCTAGCGGCTGTAGCTGTATTTCACATACCAGAACGCGCCGCCAAAGCCAAATGGGCTGAACTGGCTGTACTTGTTGCCGGTCCGCTCTCTGGCTAATTCATGTTCGTCGGGATAGGTATTGAGGATGTTCTGTGCGCCAATGGCGATGGCGGATTGGGCCTCATCAAACGAGATGCTGGTTTCAAGGTCAAACAGCACCTTGCCACTATAGGTCTGATCGTCTTCAGAGTCGTACCATTCGCCGTAGTAGCTGGCGCGACCTAGACCGCTCCAACGCTCGCTCAGGGCTTGGGTCAGCGTCAAATTCCCGCGCTGCTTAGGCAGATTCTCCTCCAATTCCCGCAGCCGGAGCGCGTCTAGAACGTCCGGGTTGTGGTCGGTGACTTCGGAGCTCGTGTAGTTGTAGGCGAGGCTCAGCATCCCCGAACCTACCGGTGCCGACACAACGAGGTCAATTCCGTTGGTGGCGGAGTCGAAGTCATTGGTGAAGAAGCGGAATTCCTGCAAGCCGGCCGCGCTGGTTAGACCCTCGTTGATTAGCTGTTGTTTCTGCTCATCGGTCAGCGCGAAGTCTTGCGAGACTGTCAGGCGATCCTCCACCGTGATGTTAAAGTAGTCGATCGTCGCGCTAACGACGCCCATATTGACGACGACGCCCCCGGAGAGGTTGACCGAATTTTCAGGTTTGAGCGCCGGCCCACCGCCATCTAAACCGAGGACCAGCCCAACTGCGCGGCTGGTGGAAGGCACGGTGCCGTTGTTGACCAAGTCGTTCTTCTCGAAGTTGAACTCGGTCGTTATGTTGAAGGCATTTTGCTGACCGGGCGTCGGTGCCCGGAAGCCGGTGCTATAACTACCGCGCAACTTCAGGTCGTCCGTAAGGGCAAAATTGGCGGCTCCCTTGTAGTTGGTAGTGCTGCCAAAGTCGCTAAAATCCTCCGAGCGCAAGGCCACGGAAAGCACCAACGGATCAATCGGCTCAAAATCCGCCTCTACGTAAACGGCCGTGTTGGTTCGATCCCAGCGGCCAGCGGCCACCTTGCTAAAGCCCGAGAAACCATTAGTAGCGGGCTGAAACCCTTGGCTGGCCAACGGCTGACCAATCAGGTAGGACTCGATCTGTCCCTCCACGATCTCAAATGCTTCGTTGCGACGTTCCGCCCCCGCGGCCAAGAAAAACTGGTCGCTGACCGGGTACGTGATGTCGAAGTTTAAGTTGACATCCGTCTGGATGTAATCCCCAGGGTTGAACGATGTCGGCGTATCGGGCCCCATTGAGGCATTCACGGTATTGAAGATGAAGTAGTCCGCGTGGTGGCGGCCATAGGACGCGCTCAGGCTCCAACCCAACGTCTCGGCCGCAAAACCCTTCAGGCCCAGAAGGAGGGATTCATCCGTGGTGAAGCCACCGAAGCGGGGCGTGAAGCCACCGGGGAACATTTTCAGGAACGAAAAGCAATTGGGATCGTCGCGAATCTGTAGCCAAGCATCCTGGTCCGGCTTGTTGTCGATTATGGGGACCGGGGCGCATTCACTGCCCTGACCCACGCCGTCCAAATCGCCCACTAGCAGGGATGGATTCCCGTCGTCGAGCACCGGTCCCTTAAACACGCCGCTGCGGGTGTGGGGATTGCGGAAATAGAACCCGCCTTCCGTTTCCTTGCTGGCGTAGTTGGCGTGACCATAGAAGTCGAGGTTCTCGCCAAGGTTGGCACCGTAGTTGGCGAAGAACTTCAGATCGTCTCTGACGAAGGGCTGTCCCCAGATTTGGGCGGGATTGGCCACATTCGTATTGCCCGCGGCAATTAGGCCCGCGGCATCATTGCGCTGCACCGAGCGGATGGTTTCGCCCGAGTTGCCGTATTCCAAGCTGAGATTGGCCCACGCATTATCGTTGCCCAACCCGAGATTGCCCGCAATGGAAAACAACTCGCCATCGCCGAGGATGCCTTCGCCATCTTGGAAGCTGCCGACTTTGGTCTCAATCGACAGGCCGTCGGAACGGTCCTTGAGGCGGAAGTTCAACACGCCGGCAATGGCGTCCGAGCCGTACTGGGCCGACGCGCCGTCGCGCAGGACTTCCACTCGATTGAGCGCGATCGCCGGAATGGGCGCCAAATCGGGCCCCTGTGCGCCATCGGCTACGCCATTGCCCAGCCAGTGGATCACCGCGGCGCGATGGCGGCGCTTGCCGTTGACCAGAACCAGCGCGTGGTCGGGAGCCAACCCTCGCATGTTGGGCGGTCGGACGACCGTACCCGCATCGCTGATCGGCTGGGTATTGACGTTGTACGAGGGCACGACATTCCGCACAAGGTCAGCTAGATCCGCTCCACCTTGCTTGGCGAACTCGTCGGCACCAATGACGTCAATGGGCACGGGTGAGTCGGTTACGGTGCGCGACTGAGCACGCGAACCGGTCACCACGAACTCTTCAACCTCCACAATGCCTTCGAGCACTTCCTCGTCTTCTTGCGCTTCTTCTTGCGCCATAGCCTCAGAGGCCAAGCTCACAGAGAGCAAGGCCGAAAAGCCAACGGCAACCGCAAAAACAGATAAGCTCTTCTTCATCGAATTTGCCTCCTTCAGGAGAAGAGTGGAGTGTATATTATTTAACGCTCTCGTATTCAAGACAAATATGTTATATAATGATTTAGCTTCGGTCAATACATATTATTCTTAGATTTGAGCTATATACTATATATTGTGTTTATTTTTACTTCGGGCTGTGGCGATTTCGCAGTCAAAATAAAATTATTATTCTTAAATTCTATGTCAAAAATAGTGAGTTTTTTTGGTCAATTCTGCGTCCTTGTACTTGTAGTGTCATAAACTGGAAACAAACGTTTTCATGCTGAGCAAATTTTTCGACAAAGTAAAGCAGGGATTGGCGCAGACGCGACAGGCGATGACCGATGTGATTTCCGGTAACCCCCGCTTGGACGACGACGCTATCGACGATATCGAGGCCGCGCTGATCGGCGCTGATGTGGGGCTAGAGACCGCCACCGAACTCGTTGATGGGCTGCGCGAGCGGCTCCGGCGTGGGCAAATGGCGGACGGGCCAGCCGAGGTAATGCAGGTGCTAGAGGAGCAAGTAGCCGCGATGATGACTCTCGACAACGGCGCGACCTTGCCCCTAGCCGGAGAGCTGCCGGGCAAGCCGTTTGTCGTGCTGATCGTCGGCGTCAATGGCACCGGCAAGACCACGACGGTCGGCAAGCTGGCCAAGCAATACGCCGATGCCGGCAAGAAGGTGGTACTCGCTGCCGGCGACACGTTTCGGGCCGCAGCCATCCCCCAACTCGCCATCTGGGCAGAGCGCGCCGGAGCCGACCTGATACGGACGCAGCAAGGAGCGGACCCGGCGGCCGTGGCCTTTGACGCGCTCGCCGCGGCCAAGTCGCGCGGGGCCGACGTGCTGCTGGTGGACACAGCCGGCCGTTTGCACAACAAGGTCAACTTGATGGAGGAACTCAAAAAGATTCGCCGCTCGCTGGCCAAGCAAGATCCCGCGGCCCCGCACGAAACCCTGCTGGTACTCGACGGGACCAGCGGCCAGAATGCCCTGTCGCAGGCGACCGAGTTCAACCAAGCCACCGAATTGACCGGGCTCGTGCTGACCAAGCTGGACGGGACGGCTAAGGGCGGGATCGTCGTTGCGCTGCGGCGTCAGATGGACCTGCCGGTGAAGCTGATTGGGGTCGGCGAGGGGGTGGACGACCTGCAGCCGTTTGACGCGGCAACATTCGCCCGCGCATTGTTCGCCGAGTGAGGGGTTACAGCGCAGCTAGCGCGTCTTTTAGTTCCCCTAGCACTTCCGCATCGTCTTCTATTCCCAAGCGCCGTTGGAGCGCCCCTTTTGCCTCATCGCCCCCGAGTTGACCCAGTGCCCAAGCCACATGGCCGCGCACTAGCGGCTCTTCGTCGTCGAGCGCGCTGATCAGGGCTGGCACCGCGGCCTGCATGCCCGAATTGCCCAAGGCGACGGCGACGTTGCGCAAAAAGCCTCTGCGCTTAGGGCGCTTGACTGGGTTGCGGCGAAACAGTGCGTTGAAGGCTGCGCGGTCGAGTTGGATCAGGTCGAGGAGCGCCGGGCTGTCGAGGCCGACGCGGCTCTTGTACGCCGGCTCTAAGGCTGGCTCTGTCTTGCGGTTCCATGGGCACACCTCCTGACAGATGTCGCAGCCAAAAATCCACTGGCCCATGCCTTGGCGCAGGTCGCGGGGAATCGACCCCTTGAGTTCGATGTTGAGATAGGAAATGCAGCGCTGGGCGTCGAGTACGTACGGCTCGGGGAAGGCGTCGGTAGGGCAGGCGTCTAGACAGCGCGTGCAGGTGCCGCAGTGGTCTGGAGCGGGTTCGTCGTAATCGAGCTTGAGGTCGGTGATGATTTCGGCCAAGAAGAAATAGGAGCCGCGGCGCTTGTCGATCAGGCAGGTGTTCTTACCCCACCAACCCAAGCCCGCCCGCTGGGCGAGTTCGCGCTCCAGAACTGGGGCCGTATCCACGAAATAGCGGCCTTTGGTCTGCTCCCCGGCCTCGGCCAGCACGAATTCCCACAGTGCTGCCAAGCGCTTTTTGACAATGTCGTGGTAGTCGTCGCCGCGGGCGTAACAAGCGATCTGGCCGCGCAGGGGATCGGATGCCGTGGGCGCAGGTTGGTAGTAATCCATGCCTAGGCAGATGGCGGTCTGGGCGCCGGGGACCATCCGGCGCGGGTCCTCGCGCTTATCGAGGTGGCGCTTGAGATAGTCCATCTGACCGGCGTAGCCCAAGGCCACCCAGCGAGCGTAAAACTCGGCCCCTTTTAACGGATCGGCCGGGGCGAAACCGACCGAGGTAAAACCCAAGGCGCGGGCCTTGTGGCGAATTTGTTCGGTCAGCGACATGCCGGACCGCGCAAGCAGGTACTAGAACATCTCCGCGATGCGGCGGAAGACCATCTGATTGAGGTCGTTGAATGTGACAAACACCATGATGAACAGCATGATGGCCAAGCCGATCTGCTGAAAGATCTCGCGCTGGCGCAGCGAGAGCGGTCGGCGCATGATGCCCTCTAGCGTGAGGAAGGTCAGATGGCCGCCGTCGAGTACGGGGATGGGCAGGAGGTTGATAATCGCCAAGTTGACGCTGAGTATGGCGAGGAAGCGGACGAAGGAATCCAAGCCCTGCTCGGCGGTCTGTCCGGCTAGCTGAGCGATGCGCAACGGGCCGCCCAATTCTTCGGTCGAGCGGTCGCCTTGGAAAAGCTCGCCTAAAAAGTCGAGGATTAGCCAAGAGGAATTGTACACGCCCAAGCCCCCCAACACCACGGCCCGGCCCAACCCGACGGTGTGGCGCGAGACCTGCGGACCGATGCCAATGCGCCCCACAAACGCTTCGCCCTCGGGGTGGGTCGCCGGGGTAATGAGCTGCTCCATGCGCTGGCCGTCGCGCTCCCAAACCAACGGAACCGTCTCGCCCGGATAGCGGCGGATTTCCTCGCTCATTTTGGCCCAGCTCACAACTGGAGCTTGGCCGACGGAGAGAATGATGTCGCCCGCTTGCAAGCCGAGGCTGTCGGCTGGCGTCCCGGGCTCAACGTGGCCCACTGTCGTGGGACGCATTAGCTGCACGCCGTAGCCCTCGTCTCCTGCGGGCGGCAGATCGAAATCCAAGAGAATGCCGTCGCGTTCAACTTCGAGCCTAGCACCGCTGCTTGCGATCTCGTCCAAGGCGCTGGCCAGCTCGTAGGCATTGCCGACGGGCGTGTCTCCTACGGTACGCACGCGATCGCCGCGCACCAGACCGACTTCGGCGGCGAGGGAATTCTCTTGGGGATTGACGCGAGTGCTATCGAAAGAATCGATTCCGTAAACGCTGAAGAGAAAGATCAGGGCCACGAACGCGAAAAGAAAGTTCATTACTGGGCCAGCGGCGATGACCGCCATGCGGATTCCCACCGACCTAGAGGGAAATTCCCAGTGCGCGCCGGTGGTTTCCTCGGTGCCCACATCGGCCATGCCAGCTACCTTGACGTAACCGCCAAAGGGGATCCAAGAGATGCAGTACTCGGTTTCGCCGCGGGTAAAGCCAATCATTTTGGGCGGGTAGCCCAAGGAGAAGCGCTCGACGCGGATGCCCGCCCATTTGGCGACCAGAAAGTGGCCCAATTCGTGGACGAAGACCAAGACGCCTAAGGCGATGAGAAACGAGGCAATAGTAGTGAGGGTATCGAGCATACTCTAATCCATCTCAGGAAAAAACGGCCACCACATCCACGTAGAGATACGCCAGCGGAAAGGCCAAAAAATAGGAGTCAAAGCGGTCGAGCAGGCCGCCGTGGCCTGGGATCAGCATCGGCGCGTCCTTGATGCCCATGTCGCGCTTAAAGGCCGATTCCACCAGATCGCCCACCTGTGCACCAATGCCCGCGACGAGCAAAAGCCCCAGCAGCGACGCCGGAGAAAAGGAGGGCAGCAAAAAGCCCAAGGGTATGGGCAGGGCGCTGCCGACCACGCCGCCAATGCACCCGATCCGCGTCTTATTAGGGCTGATCGCCGGTGCCAGCTTGGCCCGGCCCCAAAACCGACCACTGAAGTACGCCCCGGAATCTGTGAGCCAGATGCAGAGAAAGAGTACGGCCACCAAGTGGTGAGCCTCCTCGCCTCCACCCACCGCCTGAAAAAGCAAAATCGGCGCACTGCCTAAGACGCCGAAGAAGAACACGCCGCCCAATGTTAGAAAGGCGTTGGCCGCATAGCGCTCCGTGCCTTGGAACAAGGCCCACACCACAACCAGCACGATGGCCGCCATCAGCAACGCGGCAAGGTCGTCGCCCGTGCCTTGGCGCCAGAAGTAGCTGCACAGACCCAAGACCAACAAGCTGCCCGGCAGGCGAATGGGTCGATAGCCCGCCTCCTCTAGAATATGGTGGTATTCCCACGAGCAGCGCACGGCCACGGCCAATGCCAAGAGGAAGAGCGTCCAGCTAGCCCCTTCGACCAGCAGGAGGATCACCGGCACGAATACGACAGCCGCAAGGACGCGCTGCCGCAGGCCGGAGGACTCTGCCGCGGTGTCAGCCGCCAAAGCGCCTCTGTCGCTGTTGATAGGCGGCAATGGCTTCGTACAGGTGCTGGCGGCGAAAATCCGGCCAGTGCACGTCGCCGACGAAGCAGATTTCAGTATAGACCATTTGCCAAGGAAGGAAGTTGCTCAGCCGCATTTCGCCGCTAGTGCGAATCAACAAATCCGGATCGGGCAAATCGGCTGTATAGAGAGCACCGCTGATTTGTTCTTCGTCTATATCCTCTGGGTCAATCCGGCCAGCCGCCACTGCGGCCGCTAGCTTGCGGAAGGCGTCAACTAGTTCACTGCGGCCCCCGTAGTTGAGCGCCAAGTTGAGCTTGAGACCGGTGTTGTCTTTGGTCTGCGCGAGAGCGTGCTCCAGGGCCAATTGTATGGTCGGAGACAACGCGTCAGTGCGGCCGATGGCGTTGAGCGATACGTTATTTTCGTGGAGTTCCGACACTTCGTCGCGCAGCGACTCGTGCAGCCACTGCATCAGCTCTTCTACTTCCGCTTCGGGCCGGGACCAGTTCTCCGTCGAGAAGGTGTACAGGGTCAGCGCCTCGATTTGCAGTTGGCCGCAGGCGCGGACGATGTCGCGCACGGACTCGCGGCCAAAGCGATGTCCTTCGGTCTTGGGTAGATTGCGCTCGACGGCCCAGCGCCTATCGCCGTCCATGATAATGGCGATGTGTTGCGGCAGGTTTCCCCCGTCCTTGAGGCGCTGCTGGATGCGGAAGTCCTCTTCGGGATGGAGGGGTTTTACCGGGTGGTATTCGCGGGGAGAAATTTCCAGCGGCAGAGCCTGAGCACTCATAACGTAACGGTATAATTCGGTGGGTTTATGTGGCGGCCATCCACGGCCACTGTCTATAGATTTGGGCGCGTTTCGCCTTGAGAAAACAAGGCCGCGCGTATCTTGGTCAATCTAGGGGAAAGGCTCATATTCGTCAAGCAACCCTAGGTGCCACACGCGCTTGACGCCCTTTGTAGGTGCCAGTATTATGTAATGTATGAAAAAGGAGGCGACGCGCGCCCTCAAAGAACAGCTCAGAAAGCGCGTCCTAGCTATGCGCATGGGTTTGGACCGAGACCAAGTGAAAGTCAGCGGGCAGGCCATATTAGAAAAGGTCTTGGGCTTGGAGGCGTACCGCCGGGCCAAACTTGTCCACACCTATGTCTCCAGCAAGGAAAACGAGGTCGATACCCGCGCGTTGATCGGCGCTTGCCTAGCGCACGGCAGGCGCGTGGCCGTGCCAGTGGTAATGCCGGGCACGAAGACGCTGGCCCACGCGCTGATCGACGGCCTAGACCAACTCGTCGTCGGTCCTTGGGGGCTGGCGCAACCCGATCCGGCCGCGGCCACTTGGCTACCTGCAGAAGCGCGGATCGACTTGGTCGTAGTGCCGGGCCTCGCCTTTGACCGGCGCGGGCATCGCATCGGTTGGGGCGGCGGCTACTACGACCGCTTTCTGGCGCAAGTACAAGCCGTCAAAATAGGGCTGTGCTACGACGAGCTAGTCCTAGACTGCATTCCCGGCGAGCCGCACGATGTACCCGTGGACATGGTCGTCGCCGAAACCACCATTCACCAAGGAGATTTTGCATGATCTACGAATTGCGCATCTACCGCTTCCACAAGGGAGCCGACAATAAAAAGAAGTTCCGCGCCGGCTTTACCAAGGCGCGCCGCTTTATGTCCAAGTACGGCGTGACGTTTGTCGCCGCGTGGGAAAATCCCGACCGCGACGATGAGTTCATCTGGATTCGCGCCTTCCCCAACGCCAAGGCCCGCGACAAGGCGATTGAAGCCTATTACGGCAGCCCGGAATGGGCCAAGATCGTCGATCAGATCCGGCCGCTAATCCGCCGGCGGGAAGTGCGAGTGATGAAAGCATTGCCCTACTCGACGTTGAAATAATGTTCCGCATCGGCCCAATAACCGCTGATTCTGGCATCCTGCTAGCGCCCATGGAGGATGTCTCCGAGCTACCGTTCCGCCTGATTTGCAGGGAACTGGGAGCCGACATCGTCTATACCGAGTTCGTCAATGCCGAGGGGCTGCTGCGCGAAGATCCCAACGGGCCGCGCCGCGCTTTTCGCAAACTGCGCTTTGCAGAAGCGGAGCGGCCCTTGGCGATCCAGCTCTACGGCGCGGCCTCGCTGTCTATGGAGAAAGCCGCTGAGATCGCCAGCGCGCAGCATCCAGACTTCATCGACATCAACTGCGGCTGCTGGGTGAGCAATGTGGCGCTGCGCGGAGCCGGGGCCGGGCTGTTGCGCGACTTGCCGCAGATGCAGGAGGTCGTCTCGCGCGTCATCGGCGCGACGCACCTGCCAGTGACTGTGAAGACGCGCCTCGGCTGGGACCAACAGAGCATCCGCATCGTCGAGGTAGCTCAGATGCTCGAGGATCTGGGCGTGCAGGCGCTAGCTATTCACTGCCGCACCCGTGCGCAAGGCCACAAGGGCGCGGTGGCCTACGAGTGGATACCCAAAGTCAAAGCGGCGGTCTCCATACCGATCATTCTCAACGGCGACGTAACCTCGCCGCAAATGGTCAAAGATGCCTTCGACAGCACGGGATGCGACGGGGTGATGATCGGCCGCGGTGCCATCCGCCACCCGTGGATTTTCCGCGAATCCCAGCACTATCTAAAGAAGGGTGCGCTCTTGCCCGAACCAAGCTGGCAGGAGCGCATCGAACTGTGCCTCAAGCACCTGCGACTGGCCGTTGAGCACGACGGGCCGCGAGGGGCGCTGGTCGGCACGCGGCGCCACTACGCCGGGTACTTCCGCGGTCTGCGCGGCGCGGCGCAGCTCAGAGCCGAGCTGGCCAGATACAAGGAGCTAGACCCCTTGTTGGATCGCCTCGCGGAACTGCGCGACACCGATCCAGAACGCCTCGCCGCCTGATTTCCATCCCGCTGCAATTTCCGCTCACGTCCCGTTTGACTGGGTACGATTAATAAATTTTTTCTATTAATTACATAGTAATAATTAATTTGCTCAATGAATAGAACGCTCTACTTTATTCTGCGGCGAATGACATTACTCTTCCATACAAAGGAGACTCCTGTGAACCAACCCAAATCCATCGCCCCAGCCACGGGCAAACTCGGCGTCCTCATTCCCGGCATGGGCGCGGTGGCCACCACAGTTATCGCCGGCGTCGAAGCCATCAAAGCCGGCATCGGCCAGCCCATCGGCTCGCTGACCCAAATGGGCACCATCCGATTGGGCAAGCGCACCGAAGGACGCTCACCGCTGATTAAGGACTTCGTGCCTTTGGCCGACATCGACAGCCTAGTCTTCGGCGGCTGGGACGTCTTCCCAGAGGACGCCTATGACTCGGCCATCCACGCCGGCGTCTTGGACCAGAGGCTGCTTGACCAGATCGCGGACCCGCTCAAGGCCATCAAGCCAATGCCCGCGGTTTTCGACCGCAACTACGTGCGCCGCCTCGAAGGCTCCAACGTCAAAAGCGCCAAGAGCAAGTGGGATGCCGTACTCGAAGTGCGCGAAGACATCCAGCGCTTTAAGGCCGACAACGGCGTCGAGCGGCTGGTGATGATCTGGTGCGGCAGCACCGAGGTTTTCATGCAGCATCACGAAGTACACAACGAGATCGAAAGCCTCGAAAAAGCCATCCAGGAAAACCACCCGGCCATTCCCCCGAGCATGATCTACGCGTACGCCGCGTTGCAGGAAGGCGTGCCCTTCCTAAACGGCGCGCCGAACTTGACCGTGGACGTCCCGGCCATGGTCGAATTGGCGCGGCAAAAGGGCGTGCCCATCGGCGGCAAGGACTTCAAGACCGGCCAGACCCTGATGAAGACCCTGCTGGCCCCAGGCCTCAAGGCGCGGATGCTCGGCGTGCAGGGCTGGTTTTCGACCAACATCTTGGGCAATCGCGATGGCGAGGTACTCGACGACCCGGATTCGTTCAAGACCAAGGAGGTCAGCAAGCTCGACGTGCTGGAATTCATCTTGCAGCCCAACCTCTACCCCCAGCTCTACGGCGATATTTATCACAAGGTGCGGATCAACTACTATCCGCCGCGCGGCGACGAGAAAGAGGGTTGGGACAACATCGACATCTTTGGCTGGATGGGCATGCCCATGCAGATCAAGGTCGATTTCCTCTGCCGCGATTCAATTCTCGCCGCGCCGCTGGTCTTGGACTTGGTGCTGTTTGCCGACTTGGCGCAGCGCTCGGGAATGGCGGGGATCCAGGAGTGGCTCTCGTTTTACTTCAAAAGCCCAATGACCGCGCCCGACCTCTACCCCGAGCACGACCTCTTTATCCAGCTAATGAAGCTCAAGAACACGCTGCGCTTCTTGCAGGGCGAAGATCTAATTACCCACTTGGGTCAAGAGTACTACGACTAGGTGCTTGGGCGATAGGTAATATCACAAGCCTCATCGAGAGGCCATATATGGTCTTTTTTATTATTTAGTCCATATATGGCCTTTTTTTATTTAGAACGTTATATAATATTTTATATGATTTATACTATACATAGTCTCATATACCGATTAAAAATACCCCAAAATTAATATTTCGTATTGTAATATGTTGTAATTGATAATTTTTTATCCTCTCTATATATTTGGAAATTCTTGAGAGATCCCGATTCGCTATCTGTCTTATTGCCTCTAATCCGGGGATTCCCCGATGAAAAACATAATTTTCAATCGAAAACCTATCGTGTCGATTCTCGTAGTAATGCTGGTGATCTGTGCCTTACCAAGCATTAGCTACGGTTCCTCTGACGACATTTCAGTGGCCGCCTCCACGGCATCTCCGTTGACGGAGGCGACGCTGCATGAAAGCGTCGTCACACTCACCCTCAGCGGCGGTGCTTACGAGCGATCTAGTTTCAAAATCAGGGATGCGCTGGAAGTATCAGGTATTGACGGCGTCACGGTCGCAACCTTCGGAGTCGATCGCGTCAGCGACACGGAAATCACCGTCGAACTGGAGTTCGACGGCAACATCAACACCGATGCTATCCTCACCTTTACCATCGGGGCCGACGCCATAGCAGAATACAATGGGTCCCCACTGACAGCACAAATACCCGTCACCGCAATCATGGAGGCCGTGGTCGCCTCCACGGCTTCTCCGTTGACAGAGGCGACGCTACATGAAAGCGTCGTCACCCTCATCCTCAGCGGAAGGACGTATGCACGTATCTTTGACATCAGGGATGCGGTGACCGTAGCTGGCATCCCAAGCGTCACGGTCGGAACTTTCGCCATCAAATGCGTCAGCGACACGGAAGTCACTATTGAACTGGAATTCGACGGCAGCATCGACACCGATGCCACCCTCATCTTCACCGTCGGAGCCGACGCCATAGCAGGATACAACGGCCCCTCACTGATAGCACAAATATCCGTTACCGCAACAACCGAAGCAGAGGATCCGGTCACGGAAGACGAGGGGCCTGACGGCGGCCAACCGCCGGAGCAACCTGAACAACCCGAACAACCACTCGTCACTCGGTCCTTGACCCTTGAGGAGTATAGAAGTCCGGTCCTTTCCGTGGCGTTTTCACCCGATGGGACAATACTCGCCTCCGGAGCAGGGGATAATACGGTCAAGCTGTGGGACGTGGCAACGAGCATCAATATCGTCACCCTCGAAGGCCATACGGATGAGGTCTATTCGGTGGCGTTTTCACCCGATGGAAAAATGATCGCTTCCGCGTCAAGGGATCGCACAATCAAGCTGTGGGACGTGGTAACGAGCACCAATATCGCCACCCTCGAAGGCCATATTAGCACTGTCACTTCGGTGGCGTTTTCACCCGATGGAAAAATGATCGCTTCCGCGTCAAGGGATCGCACAATCAAGCTGTGGGACGTGGCCGGCGGTGAACCGATCTCCACCCTTGAAGGGCATACGGATGCGGTCTATCCGGTGGCGTTTTCACCCGATGGGACGATGCTCGCTTCCGGGGCAACGGATAATACGATCAAGTTGTGGGACGTGGCAACGCACACGAATATCGCCACCCTTGAAGGACATACAGGTGCGGTCTGGTCGGTGGCATTTTCACCCGATGGGACGATGCTCGCTTCCGGGGCAACGAATACGGTCAAGTTGTGGGACGTGGCAACGCACACGAATATCGCCACCCTCGAAGGACATACAGGTGCGGTCTGGTCGGTGCCGTTTTCACCCGATGGGACGATACTCGCTTCCGGAGCAGAGGATAATACGATCAAGTTGTGGGACATGACGACGGGTGAACCGATCGTCACCCTCGAAGGCCATACGAATGAGGTCTGGTCGGTGGCGTTTTCGCCCGATGGAGCCACGCTCGCCTCCGCGTCAAGGGATGGCACAGTCAAGCTATGGAACGTGTCCGAGTGGACGGGTGGCCAACCCCGCCCGCAAACGCTAGTAAAAGTCTCCGGCGACAACCAAGAGGGGATGTCTGGGGACACCTTGCCTAACCCCCTAATCGTTGAGGTGAGAGACCAAGACAATAATCCCCTACCAGATGTGCAAGTCATTTTTACGGTGACCGCCGGTTATGGAACGCCTAGTAAGCAGTCCGTAACGACCAATGCCAATGGCCAAGCAGAGGCGACGCTTACCCTTGGTCCCTTTCCAGACACAAACACCGTTGAGGTCTCGCTCGGCATACGTACGCTAGCGACGTTTAATGCCGTAGGCGTTGGGATGCCTACTCCACGGAGCATGGAGGGAGACTATCGGACGTGGCGTCTACCAGATGACGCCATCATGCGTCTGGGAAAAGGAGCCATCAGTCGCGGAGACCGCGTGGTAGCGTTTTCGCCCGATAGTACGCGGCTGGCAGTGGCCAGTGCAATCGGCATCTGGCTTTACGATGTCGCTACCGGCACCGAAGTCGCCCTACTCGGAGGGCATACTGAAGGTGTCACTTCGGTGGCGTTTTCGCCCGATGGAACGTTGCTGGCTTCCGGATCAGAAGATGAAACGGTCAAGCTGTGGGCCGTGGCAACGCATACCAATATCGCCACCCTTAGAGGGCATACAGATGGGATCTGGTCGGTGGCGTTTTCACCCGATGGAAAAATACTCGCCTCCGGAGCAGGAGATCCGATTATCCACTTTCCAGCGGATAATACGATCAAGCTGTGGGATGTGGAAACCAACATAAACATCGCCACACTCGAAGGACATGAGGGAAGGGTCGCTTCGGTGGCATTCTCGCCCGATGGAAAAATACTCGCCTCTGGATCAGATAATGAGACAGTCAAGCTGTGGGATGTGGAAACCAACACCAATACCGCCACACTCGAAGGACATACGGATAGGGTTGCTTCGGTGGCGTTTTCACCCGATGGAAAAATACTCGCCTCCGCAGGGGGAACATTTGATGAGACAGTCAAGCTGTGGGATGTGGAAACCAACACCAATACCGCCACACTCGAAGGACATGAAGATGGAGTTTCTTCGGTGGCGTTTTCGCCCGATGGAACGATGCTCGCCTCTGGGGTAGGAGATGCGTTTTTTCCCGAGTTTTTTCCCGAGTCAAGTGATAATAGAGTGAAGTTGTGGGACGTAGCTAGCGGTGAACCAATCGCCTCACTCGGAGGCCATACGGGAGAAGTATGGTCGGTGATGTTTTCGCCCGATGGAATGATGCTCGCTTCAGCGGGGGGAACATTTGATAATACGGTGAAGTTGTGGGACGTGGGCAGCGCTGAACCAACCGCCTCACTCAAAGGACATATGGATGTGGTCTCTTCGGTGGCGTTTTTATCCGATGGAACCCGTCTGGCGGCCAGGTCTGGTATCACAATTCTGGTGTGGGACGTGGAGACCGCTGACCAGATCACCATCCCCGAAGGCCATGCGCTTTCGCCCGATGGAACCCGTCTGGCTGTCGTGTCAGGGGAGGATGGCACAATTCTGGTGTGGGACGTGGACAGCGGTGAATTGATCACCTCACTCGAAAGACATGAGAATTATTGGGTCAATTCGGTATCGTTTTCGCCTGATGGAACCCGCTTCGCTTCCGGGGCAGGGGCTCTCGATGGCACTATGCTGCTGCTACTGTGGGACGTGGACAGCGGTGAATTGATCGCCCCCCTCGAAGGACATGCGAATTATTGGCTCAGGTCGGAAACGTTTTCGCCTGATGGGACCATCCTTGCGTCCAGGATATGGGACGACACGATTCTGCTATGGGACGTGGACAGCGGTGAATTGATCACCTCACTTGAAGGACATACGGGAGGAATATTGAGTGGGATCTCTGCGTTGGCGTTTTCGCCCGATGGAGCCACTCTCGCGTCCGGAGCAAGAGACGGCACGATTCTGCTGTGGGACGTGGAAACCAGAGAAATTATCGCCACACTCGAAGGACCGTTGAGTGGGATCTCTGCGTTGGCGTTTTCGCCCGATGGAGCCACCCTCGCGTCTGGAACAGGGAACGGCACGATTCTGCTGTGGGACGTGGAAACCAGAGAAATTATCGCCACACTCGAAGGACATGCGGATTGGGTCAATTCGGTATCGTTTGCACCCAATGGAGCTACCCTCGCCTCTGGGGCAGGGGATGGCACGATTCTGCTGTGGGACGTAGCCGAATGGACGAACTCGGGGACCGCCGTCGCGGCAAATAAGTTGATCGGCCTGCCCAATGAACCCCTGTTGCAGCAGAACGCGCCCAACCCGTTCAACAGCCAGACCGTCATTTCCTACTTTCTGCCGAAATCGGGTCCGGTACGCTTGGAACTGTTTTCGGTAACTGGGCAACGGGTGGCGATCCTGCGCCAAGAGCATCAGGAGGGCGGCTACCACCGGCTTCACTGGAACGGACGAGACCGCGAAGGCCGCTCCCTAGCCAGCGGCATGTACCTGTACAGGCTGGTGACAGACGAGGGCATTCTGACGCGCAAGCTTACCCTACTGCGTTGATCGTGCTGTGCGCAGCAGGGTCAAAAGCAGAAAACAGTATGAGGATGCTTATAGAAAAGAGTTTTAAAACAGTCTCTTAGGAACGTTTAATACCCAACTTTCTCATTTTGCCGTACAGCGTCGAAGGCGGCATCCCCAGCAGAGCCGCCGCCCCTTGTGCTCCCTTGATTCGCCAATTGGTGGCGTTGAGTACTTCGAGAATATAGCGGCGTTCAAATTCAAGCAGTGGCATTATTTCGCGGCCTTGGGAAACAGATAAAGCCCTTCCTTTAAGGCCAAGAGTGGAGTCTGCAATGTCAAAACCGCACTGCATGAGATCGGTCGTGCCAATTTGAAACCTCTTGCACGCTATGACTACCCGCTGTATAAAATGCTCCAGTTCCCGCACATTCCCCGGCCAATCATAGGCTTGTAGCATCTCCATGACCTCGGAACTCAAGGAGACAGGTTCCCTATCTAAGTAGGCTGCCATGCGATTCTTGAAAAACTCGACGAGAGCCGGGATGTCCTCCTTGTGTTCGCGCAGGGGCGGGATGTAAAGCGGAAAAAGCTGGAGGCGCGAATACAACTCCGCGCGAAAAACTCCGGCCTGCACCATCTTCTCCAAGTCGCGGCTCGTCGCGGCGACAATGCGCGTCTGCGCTGTCCGCGTCTGGGTGCCGCCCACCCGCTCAAACGTGCATTCTTCCAGCAAGCGCAGGATCTTGTCCTGCGTTTCCAACGGCATCTCGCCGACTTCATCCAAAAAGAGCGTGCCGTCTTTGGCCCGTTCCACCTTGCCTACTTTGCTAACAGCAGTCTTAGCCCTCTCGTTTTCGCGACCAAAGAGTTCACTGTCGATCAGCGCCTGAGATAAGGCCCCGCAGTTGATCTGTATAAAAGGGCCGTTACCATAGGCACTCAGCTCATGTAATGCCCGCGCCGCCGACTCCTTACCCACCCCTATTTCGCCCAGAATCAGTACGGTCAGATCGGTGGGACCCACCTCCATGAGTTTGGTTTGAAACTGGCGCAAGCCCTTAGTCTGGCCGATCCATTGGTTACCCCCATAGAACGCGGCCCCCAATTCTACCGCGAGCGGCACTTGCGCCGTATCCGAGCAGTTGAGATCGCGATCGATCGCTCGGACTTGAAAGGTGTAGTTTCCCGGCGGCAGGTTTTGATAACAGGCTCGCAGCTCCCGGGTCGCGGGATTCCAGTCGGCGTCGTAGCCCTGCAAGCGGTATTCATAGAGCATGTCGCGGGGATGGGTGGAAAAACTCAGGCCCTTATACTCGAAGACCACCGGCTGTCCCGCCGTAGAGGAGCAGACTTCTTCCAGAGTCTCATAGACCTGATCGGTGGTTACCCCGGTTACACGCATCAAGGGCGGCGTTTGCCTCGGTCGATAGCGTATGATGGAACCCACGACCGTGCCCAACCAGAAGGTGCCGTCGCAATCTTCGAGGATCCGGCAAACCGGTCCTATATGGGGTGACTGAATAGCCTGGAAAAGCCGACCATTGTAGAGAGCGACACCCTTGTCTGTACCGATCCAGAGGTGTCCTCGCGAATCCTCCAACAGACACTGGATGCGGTTGCTCGGCAGCCCATCTTCGGTTGTGAAGGCGCGAAAGCAGTTGCCGTCAAAGCAACTGAGACCGCCCCGCGTAGCGATCCATAGGTTGTCCTGGCGGTCTACTAGCAGGTCGTTTACATGGTTGTCTATCAGTCCATCCTCAACCCCATACCATGTAAGGCCCTCTTCAGGATGCCAGCGGGCGAAGCCGGTGCCGCTCGTGGGGCTATCTCTGCTGGTCAAGTGGAAATAGATTTCGCCGTTGCGCGTGGCAAGAACCGTGCCAATGCGGTTAAAAGGTGTCTTTTTGTCGTCCTCGGCAAAAATGGTTTGGCACTGCTCGCCCTGTTGGTACACAATCTTTAATGGGCTGGCCAAAAACTCTCTTCTTGTACTTATGGTGTAGTGTTCCCAATAGCCGAAAATGAATCGTCCTTCCCGGTCTTGCGTGATGCGGCTGATACCCCCTGCGTCTGAATCAGCCGCTATGCTCTTTTTCTTCAGCTTCTGTTCTTCGTAGCGGAACAGACCATTGCCACCGCCAAACCACAGGTGGCCCTCAAGGTCCTCGTAGATGGAGAAACAGTTGCCGAGATTAAAGTCTCCTTCAGGAACTACGAAGGTAAAGTGTTCGCCATCGAAGCGGGCGATGCTTTTGAACTTTTTGCTCTCACGGTTGAGATAAGGGGACGCATACCCAACCCATATATCACCGTGCCGGTCTTGCGTGATCTGCGAGATTTCGCGCGGGGTTATAGATTCGTTCGCATGAAGGCCGAAAACGTTGATACTATGCGCATCGTACCGCCCGACGCCGTTCCACGTAGCAAACCAAAACTGATGCTCGCGGTCGTGGAACACGGCTTTGACCGCGGAATGGGGTAGGCCATCGGCCGCGGTAAATCGGCTGAATCCGTCCTCGTCTTGGTAGAACACGCCACCCAACGTGCAAAACCACATCCGACCTTCCCGGTCGCACATAGTGTAACGCAACCAAGGATTCGCACCGACCTCAACAGCCGCCTGTAAGGTGCTATTGGCATAGAGCTGAAATCGGCCTTTCTCAATCCAACCGATCCACACCTTGCCGGTAGGGTCCTGGCCCACTGCATAACTGTCCTCGGCTCGGGGAAACCCCTCTTCCTTTTCGTAGCGGTGGAAGGATGTGCCATCGTAGCGGAAGAGGTGATTAAAGCCAAACCACAGGTGGCCTTGTGGGTCTTCGGCAATGCCCCGACAAAGGGAGATCCACTTAGCAGAAGAAGGCTGCTGGTACTGCTGGCGGTAGCGCGGAGTCAGGTCGTGGAACGCCGTGCCGTCGTAATGCCCCAAGGTACCCCTGCCCCCGAACCAGATACGGCCCTGACCATCCTCGTAGATAAAATGTACGGGGCGATCTGCAATGCCGTCGTCCTCCAAAGGGTGGAAATCTGCGCCGTCATACCAGCAGACTCCCTTTGAGGTCCCAAACCACAACCGCTCCTGACGATCTTGCTGAATAAAGAAGACTTGGTCGTCAATAAGACCGTCCTTTGTCGTGAAATGCTGGAACGCATCTCCGTCAAAGCAGCAGACCCCGTTGTCCCAGGTGGCGAACCAGATATAACCTTCGCGGTCCTCGGCGATGTGTTCAATGCGCAGCGATGGCAGACCATCGTCTATGGAATAGGTCTTCCAGGTGCCCATGCGGCTAAGTGCCTTGCTCATAAAAAAACACCCTACTCCCTAAAATAAGGATTACCCTCCGGGTGCGATTTTACATTCTTGCTTTTATAAATCCCCAAGTAGTTGCTTCAATGGCTGTCTCAGGTTCGCCAGCTATTATCAAGGTATTCCCACTGGCCAATTTCTGCTTGAGACCCGAAACATCTACTTCCATGACCAACCGGTATTCGCCCGGTTCACTCGGCATAAATCCGCATACTTGGCCGGCATGTTCCGTGCCGTCCACGTCGGCCCATTCGTCTCCCTCGCGTTTCTGCCACTTGGACATAACAACAGAATACGTAGCAATGCCTAACTTAACGTCCTTGATCTCAAGACACTCTGTATTGCCTGTACTAAGGCTTAGAGCTCCTACTTGGGCTTTTATGCCGCCGTCTTCGGTTAAGGTGATCCAGTCAACCGGCGTGTACTCATCCGCGAAAGAGACAGTCGATAGCGCAAGCAGCAAAACGATTGGCCACATGATATTCCTTCCTCCTTTGGGCAGGTATTGATTGAGTGTATTTGGAAAAATATAACACATTGAGTAAATGCACAATCTCGTTTTTCATTCGAGTAAATCAAGTATATTAGAGGATTTTAAACTGCTTTTATTTAGGACCATATATGGTCTTTTTTATGTTTTAGGCCATATATAGTCTTTTTACATAATCACCATTTTACAAAGTTACATTTTACAATTATTGATTACTACAAATTGAAGCAGATAATTATTTACTTTTTGCAAAAATCATATATTTCTTCTCATCCATTCTTGCAGGACGAAGACCTAATTACCCACTTGGGTCAAGAGTACTACGACTAGCTCGCCAGAGCGAGTACCCACCATCGACGACCAAGTCGTGGCCAGTCGCGTAAGCAGAGGCGTCCGAAGCGAGGAAGACGATGGTACCCTGATAGTCGGTTGGGACGCCCAAGCGACCCATCGGCGTGTTGGCGAGCCAAGCATTTTTCATGTCGTCTTCGGCGTGAGCGGTCATGGGGGTGAGCGTGTGGCCGGGGCTGATGGAATTGACGCGGACGCCGCGCGCAGCTCACAAAGCTGACGGGGAGAGCCTCATCCCCGAGTGATTTTCAATCCCTTCGTCATTCCAAACAACACCCAAACCAGTTTGGTCGGAGATGGTCAAGAAGCCTTCCCCGTCGAGGAAAAAGGGCACGCTGACGAGATCTTCAATATAGGGGGACGGCGTGATGTATTCTGCCCAACGGGCAGTCGGCACAGCCGCCACTAGCTGCAGCTCGGCCGCTAGTCCGACGGCGGTGTTCCAGCCGTGAGGGACGAAGAAAATCGAGTGGTCGTAGGCGTACATTGCAATGCAGAATTCCTCGGTGAGGCCGCTAGTTGGGAAATCGCTGCTGGTCAAATGGAAATAGATTTCGTCGTTGACTTCTTTTGAGTAGGGACTTATCGTCTCCTGAAGCCAGCCATATGTAAACGTGCGCAATGACATGCTGAAGGTGTCCGAAGGCATCGGCGACGGTGACCGGTGCGGCGTCCAAGCCGGTGGCCTTTGAGCTGGTCGCTAGCTGCCCCAATTCCTTCAACGCCGCAACTCAGAAAGCCTATATCTTACCCGGGCCGGGTTAAGAAACGCGCTGTGAATTAGCACGCACGAAAGGTGTCTAGAATGGCATTGCCGAAATGAAACGCCTTATGGCAAGCAGACAATGGGAATAGTAAATAAGGATTCATAAGCCCATGAGGATACCTGTTGCATACGAGCCCGGATACGAAAAGGCCCGCGCGTCCAACCCTGAGCTTGCTGATAAGTACATCGAGCACACGCTCATCGGCGATCCCGAAGCTGATTTCTTAGTCAATGCAATAGCTGCCGCCGACCAGGATCAGCAGGCCGAATTCATCAGGGCTGGGATGGATGAGGATGCGGAGGCATTGCGCTCGGCACCGCCGGCAGTGGGGGAGTTCTTTGATCGGATTAGTGCGCCGCCGGAGTGGTTCGACCCACAGGTAGTGTATGCTGGATGCCGCAAATTCCACGCTTACTCGGACCTATTTCTCACTGCGTTTGTCACCGATATTATCGTCCGGGGTTTCACGACGCTAATCAGCCAATCGTTCTTCATCACGGGGAGGCTGACCGATCGGGGTGTGCGGCGATTGCGGCAGAATATCCGGCATCTCTTAGAGATCATGTTGCCAGGCGGCCTAGAGCG
>JAPPEG010000090.1 GCA_028875345.1 Gemmatimonadota bacterium | reverse complement strand
CCGTCTCCATATTCAAAATTTTTTCAAAGTAGCGTTTATCAATGTCGGTCAAACTGCTCATGTGACTATCTCCATAATCCACTTGGCTCCGCATAGTCAGATTTTGCCGGAGATAGGTTTAGGCAACTCCATATCGCGGCCCCCCATCTTGCGCGGACGAGATCGAAATCGACGGATCACGACCGAATAGGGTGTACCTCTGTGCCGCCCCTCTCCGCGATGTGAGGGGCGGCCGTGCCAAGAGACGTTCGACGACATTCCAGAGCTTATTGAGATTCTTGCCGCGTCTCTTAGCACGTCTGAGGTCCTTTTCAAATCGATTCGTAGTTAGCAGGCGCATGGATCAACCATGCTTGGCCTTGAGATCCTCAAGGTCGGCGTATTCGGTGAGCCCCTCTCCTGCGCGAGCCTGTCGCAGTGCTTCGATGGTCTCGGCATTGGGCCGACTCTCTCGCAGCCGGCTTGAGGCGACCACATCTTGTTCGTCTATCTCGTAATCGCCGCTTTCCACGTCAATGACGATGAATTTCCCATTTTCCTGCGGTTCCACCAGATGCTTTATCTTTTTCTCATAGATGGCCTTGCCCAGACCGGGAATTTCCCCGGGCCGATAGTTCTCAATGGACATATTGACCTCCTAGTTCCATGTACAGCGCATCGGCGCAAAGCTCGAGGTCATCGTCCCAAGCTATGGCTCTATGGGGAGTTATATGCACCTTCGCGAAATATCCCGGCTCGTCCCAAATTTTGAACACGCCCTTTCCGGCAAGGTGCGACAGGTCTATCTCACCGGCGACGCCATTTGCATATCGAAGCCAAATGCGGTAGCCAGCTCGTGGGTGTGCTGAATCATGGTGCTACCTCCTCGCGCTCTGCGGCCATGGAGCAGTAGGTCTCTTCCCAAAATTGCAAGGGAGCGAAAGCGGTCTTTTCCCCGCCTAACGAACGGCTTGAACCTTGAGTTGTAGTCCCTCTCGTTTCTGAAGGCAGCCGATGACCTCGAACAGGTTACGAGCTTGGGGGTTTCCGTTGGGGCCTAACATGCGCATCAGGCTCTTGGGGGACTTTGCGGTCAGCTCTCCGAGCTCTTGAAAGCCGATAGTGGCGTTGATGTAGTCGCGTAATATCGCCTTGCCGATGTCCACGTTGTCCGCGAGTAGGCACTCAATTCCTTCCTTGAGCAGTTCATCGCGGAAAATCGGGTCGTGCTCTATACGCGCCTGAATCGTCTCCTTGAAGTTTCGTGTGAGGGACATAGTATCAAGCCTCCTGTCGCTTGCGTTGCTTGTATTCTCGCCAGAGGTTGTGAGCGGTCTCGATATCCTGTTGCTGACGCTTCTTGGTCCCGCCGCCCAAGAGGATGATCAGGGCATCACCGTCCTTGCCGAAATAGACTCGATAGCCGGGGCCAAAATCTATCCGACATTCAAAAACACCGATGCCCACGCCTTTAACGTTGGAGAGATTGCCCTGCTCCAGCCGGACCAGCGCCGTCACTATTTTGGCCGCGGCTTGAGCGTTAAGCCGATTGAACCATCGGGCATATGAGTTACCGCCTGTAGAGTCGATGTACTCCCTGATTTCAAGCACCGGCATAAGGTAACTAATATGTTACCTTATGGTAAGCCCCGAGAAACCATTCTATCCTCATTCTCCATTTTTAATTTTCTCTTTCCACTCATTCAGCTTGAGCAACGCCTGCAGCGGCGTAATCTGGCTGAGATCCATGTCCCGCAGTTCCTCCACCCACGGTGCGTCCGCAGGCGCGGGGAAGAGATCGAGCTGGGGTCGCGGAGCCGACGGAGGCGCGTCCGGGCGGTGGATGTCCTTGGTGTCGATCTGGTCCTTTTCGAGGCGAGCGAGAATTTCTTGGGCACGCGCGACGACTTGGGCCGGCATCCCGGCCATCTGCGCGACGTTGATGCCGTAGCTTTGGTTGGCAGACCCCGGGGCTAGGCGGTGGAGGAATACCACGTGATCGCCTTCTTCGCGCACTTGAACGTTGAAATTGACGACGCGCTCTAGGTGGCTTTCGAGTTCGGTCATCTCGTGGTAGTGCGTGGCAAAAAGAGTGCGCGGGTGAACTTCGCGGTGCTGGTGCAAGTATTCGACAATGGCCCAGGCAATGCTCAGGCCGTCGAAGGTGCTCGTGCCGCGGCCGAGCTCGTCGATGAGGAGCAGGCTGCGGCTGGTGGCGTTGTTGAGGATATTGGCGGCCTCGTGCATCTCCACCATGAAGGTGCTCTCGCCGCCGGCGAGGTTGTCGGACGCGCCCACGCGGGTGAAGATGCGATCGACCACGCCAATGGTGGCTTGGCGCGCGGGGACGAAGCTGCCCATCTGCGCCATCAGCGCGATGAGACCCACTTGGCGGATGATAGTGCTCTTGCCAGCCATATTCGGGCCGGTGATGAGCATGATCTGTGCGCCGTTGGCGTCGAGGCGCACATCGTTGGGCACGAAGCTGCCTGTGCGGAGTTGGCGCTCGACGACTGGGTGGCGGCCGTCGCGGATGTCGATTAGCTGGCCGTCGTCAACTTGGGGCCGGGTGTAGGATTCGCTCTCGGCGACTTCGGCGAGGGAATACAGCACGTCGATGCGCGCGATGGCGCGGGCGATTTGCTGGACTTGGGGCGTCCAGCGGGCGGCGCGGTCGCGCAGGGCTAAGAACAGCTCGTTCTCCAGTTCTTTGAGGCGGTCCTCGGCCCCCAAGACTTTTTCCTCGTACTCCTTTAGCTCGGGCGTGATGAAGCGCTCGGCGTTGGCCAAGGTCTGTTTGCGATGGTACTCCTCGGGGGCTTTGTCGAGGTTGGCCTTGCTGATTTCGATGTAGTAGCCAAAGACTTGGTTGTAGCCGATCTTGAGCGAGGCAATGCCAGTGCGCTCGCGCTCGGTGGCCTGCAAGCGAGCGATGTAGTCCTTGCCGCCGCGGGCGATCTGCCGCAACTGATCGACGTCTGGGTGATAGCCGTCGCGGATTAGGCCGCCGTCGGTCAGGGTCGCCGGGGGTGCGTCCACTAGGGCACCGAGGATCTCGGCGACTAACTCGCTGACGTCGGGTAGTCCCTTGGAGCATAGTTCCTGCAAGAGCGCGCTCTGCGCCGGGGATAGCGCGGTGCCAATGGCGGGCGCGAGGTCGAGCGAGCGGGCGAGGGCCACCATGTCGCGGGCGTTGGCCCGCAGACAGCAAATCCGCGCGATCAGCCGCTCTAGGTCGCCGACCTGCTCTAGGCATTGGCCGAGGGTGCGGCGAATCTCGCGCTGGTGTAGCAGCTCGTCAACGGCCTCTAGGCGGGCGATAATTAAGGGCGGGGACTTGAGCGGCTGGGCGACCCATTGGCGCAACAGACGCGCGCCCATGGGGGTGCGAGTGTGGTCGAGGATTTCGAGTAAGGTGTTGGCGCGGCCCCCGTCTTGGCGATTGGCGAGGAGTTCTAGATTGCGCTGGGCCGTGGCGTCGATAAGGGCAAAGTGCTCGCGGTACTTGCGCTGGAGACGGTTAATGTGCTCGACCGCGCCGCGCTGGTTTTCGCGCAAATAGGCCACTGTCGCTCCACCGGCGCGGATGGCGGCCTCCATGTCGTCGCAGCCAAAGCCCTTCAGCGTCTGGACGCGGAGCTGGCTGGTGAGGGTTTCGTACGCGGTATCCGCGGCGAAGTGCCAGTCCGCGAGGCGGCTGAGCGCCACGCGCGGCAGGGCGTTTTGCAGGGTGGCGACCCACTGTTCGTCGGCCCCTTCGGCGACGAGCAGCTCGGCCGGTCCTAAGCTCTCTAGCTCGTCGGCGAGGTCGCTGGCGGGAATCTCGTCGAGTGCGAAGTCCCCGGTTGACAAATCGACGCTGGCGAGGCCGACGCGGCCGGCGTGCGCGCAGAGGCCGACGAGGAAGTTGTTGCGCTGCTGGTCGAGCATGGCGTCGGAAAGCGCGGTGCCCGGGGAGACGACTTCTACTACGTCGCGCTTGACAACACCTTTGGCCTTTTTGGGGTCTTCGACCTGCTCGCAGATGGCGACCTTGCGCCCGAGCTGGATGAGTTTGGCCAGATAGCCTTCCATGGCGTGGTGGGGCACGCCGGCGAGGGGTAGGTCGCCGGATTTGCCGGCAGGGCGCGAGGTCAGGGTGAGGCCCAGCAGGCGCGCGGCCTCTTTGGCGTCGTCGCAGAACATCTCGTAGAAGTCGCCCATGCGGAAGAAGAGAATCGCGTCGGGGTGCTGACGCTTAAAGTGCATGTACTGCTCCATCGCCGGCGTGAGTTTGGTTCTCGGTGGCATAGTTTGGGTGGGTTAGGGATTGGGGTGGGCAAAAATAAAAACGCGGTGGAACGATTGTTCGTCCCACCGCGCTTGGTTGTTGCTGCGGAGCTTATGACTTGTCTTGCTCGGTGTCTTGCTCGGTGTCTTGCTCGGTGTCTTGCTCGGTGTCTTGCTCATCGTCTTGCTCGACACCTTGCTCGACACCTTGCTCGTCGTCTTGCTCCTCATCGTGGACGTCGCCCCAGCTCTCCATCTCGTCGTCCTTGTCGGCAGCGGCCTCCTCGGCGGCGACTTCTTGGACGGGATGCTCGGCTAAGTAGGCTTCGTACTCGGCTTGGTCCTTGTCCTTGAAGTACTCGCGCACGCTGAGGACGATCTTTTTCTGGTTCTTGTCGAACTCGATGACCTCTAGCGGGAGTTCCTGCTCTTCGGCAAAGCTCTGACGCGGGGTTTGCAATCCGTCGATGGCCAAATGCGATAGTGGCACGAACCCATCGACTTCGTCAACGAGCGAGACGACCACGCCGCGCTCGAGGAGCCGCGAGATTGCGCCCCGCACCTCGATGCCTACGGCGTATTGCTCGGCAAAGCGAGGCCAGGGGTTTTCAAAGGCATCCTTGTGGCTGAGCGAGATGCGACGGCGCTTGATGTCGATTTCGGTGACGACCACGGGAATCACGTCGCCCTTTTTGAACATTTCGCTGGCTTGGCGAATGCGCTTGGTCCAAGACATATCCGAAATGTGGACCAGCCCGTCGATGTTTTCTTCCAACTCGACGAAGGCCCCGAAGTTGGTCAGGCTGCATACCGTGCCCTCGATCTTGGTGCCAGGAGGATACTTGGTGTCGAGGGTATCCCACGGATCGTCCTCCGTTTGCTTCATCCCGAGGGAGATCTTCTGGTTCTCGCTGTCGATCTTGAGCACTTTCACCTCGACGATGTCGCCGATGTTGACCAGCTTGGAAGGATGGCGCACGTGTTGGGTCCAGGACATCTCAGAGATGTGGACTAGGCCCTCAATACCTTCCTCCAACTCGACGAAGGCCCCGTAGTCGGTGATGGAGACGACCTTGCCGCGCACTTGGCTTTCAATCGGGTACTTATTCTCGATGTTCTCCCACGGATGGGCCGTTAGTTGCTTCAGCCCCAAGGAGATGCGCTCGCGCTTGCGGTCGTAGCTGAGCACCTTGACCTTGATGCGGTCGCCGATGGAGACCAATTCCGAGGGGTGGTTGACGCGCCCCCACGACATGTCGGTGATGTGGAGGAGACCATCGACGCCGCCCAAGTCGATGAAAGCGCCGAAGTCAGTGATGTTCTTGACGACGCCCTCGCGGATTTGGCCTTCCTCCAACACCTTGACGATCTCCTCGCGCATCCGCGCGCGCTCTTCTTCTAGCACGGCGCGGCGCGAGACGACGATGTTGCGCCGGGCTTTGTTGAGTTTGATGATCTTGAAGGGAAATTCGTGGCCGATGAACTGGTCGAAGTTCTTGACTTGGCGGATGTCGATCTGAGAGCCGGGCAGAAAGGCCTCGACACCAAAGAGGTTGACGACGATGCCGCCCTTGATGCGCCGCATCAGCCGGCCTTCGACGGTGTCGCCGGTGTCGTGGGCCTCCTTGATCAAATCCCAGACCCGCATGAAATCGGCCTTCTGCTTGGAGAGCACGACTTGGCCCTCTTGGTCTTCGACGTCCTCTAAGAAGACCTCGATTTCTTGGCCTTGCTCAATGGACTCGGGGGATGAAAATTCCTTGATCGGCACCGCGCCTTCGGACTTGAAGCCGATATCGACCATCACTTCACTGGGGCCGATGGAGACGACTGTGCCCTTGACGATTTGGCCCTCTTTGATGCCGGAGATGCTCTCCTCGTAGAGGGCCATAAGTTCGTCGTATTGGGCTTGGTCGTACTCGGGCTTTTCCAGCTCTTCGACACTGACGTTGCCGTACACAGGAGCTTCTTGTTGCTCTGCTGTTACTGTGGTTTCCTCGATCATGTTGCGCAGATCCTTAAAAAGGTTAAAGCGAAGCGCGCACTTCGCTTGATGTGATACTGGCGCGGTCTCTCCGCGCCAGCGTTAGGCACCGCGTTGGCGGGCCAATGCGACGACGCAATCGACTTGATCTGCCAAATTCATGCGAGTCGTGTCGATTTCGACGATCTCGTCTGTTGCGCTCGTACCTCCGTAGTCGCGCTCGGCGTCTTCCCGGTCCCGAGTCTGAATGTCGGACCGGACCTGTTCCAATGTGATGCATACTCCTTTGGTAGTCAATTCCCGATGCCGTCGCCGGGTGCGATTATCGAGGTCGGCCACCAAGGCGATTTTTAGTTCGGCGGCGGGAAAGACCACCGAGGCTATGTCGCGTCCTTCGGCGACTACGCCGCCCTCCTGACCTAACCGCTGCTGCTGAGCGACTAGGAAGTGGCGCACCAAGGGTACGTTTGCGTACGCGCCCGCCCGGCGGGTAATGTCGGGCTGACGAATGGCTTCGCTTATATCCTGCCCGTCGAGCAGGACGCGCCCTCGGCCGGAGTCCAAGTCTATGGTCGAGGTCGCCAATAGGTCCTCCAGCGCGTCCTCGTCCTCGGGTTCCACCCCGCGACGAGTCGCCGCTAAGGCCACGGCTCGGTACATGGCTCCGGTGTCGAGGTGGCGATAGCCCAGCCGCTCGGCCACTCGCCGCGCCGTGGTCGTCTTGCCGGAGCCGATGGTGCCGTCGATGGCAATGATTAGCCCGCGCGGCTTCACAAGCCGACCTCGGCTTTGAGACGGCGAACTTCCCCGGGGCTAAGTCGGCGATACTGGCCGGCGACGAGCGGGCCGAGGGTTAGCCCGGCAAATTCAACCCGCGTCAATTGCCGCACCGGATAGCCGACAGCGCGGAGCATGCGGCGGACTTGGCGCTTGCGTCCCTCGTGAATGCACAGGCTCAGCCGCGCCCGCTTATGCCAACCGCTGCTCCAGCGCTCCTCGACTTGGACCTGGGCCGGTGCTGTGGGGCCGTCGCCGAGTGCGATGCCGGCTCGCAGCCGGTCGAGTTGGTCCTCGTGCGGGTCGCCGCTGACGATGGCCTCATAGCGCTTGGCGATGACGAAGCGCGGGTGCAGCAGCCGATGGCCGAGGGCACCGTCGTCGGTCAGCAGCAAAAGCCCGGTGGTGTCGAGGTCGAGACGACCTACGGGCACGGTGCCTGGGTGGAGGTCGGGCAAAAGGTCGAAGACCGTGGGCCGGTCGCGTGGGTCGGTGCGGGTGACCAGATATCCAGCCGGCTTGTGCAAAAGCACGTATTCGTACTGGCCGGGCAGGGTGAGGACCCGGCCTCGGCACTCGACCTGATCGGCACTTACTGCGACCACTCGGCCCGGCTCGGCTACTACTTCGCCGTTGACGCGCACTGCGCCGCTTTGTATCAGCGCATCGCTGTGGCGGCGCGAGGCTACTCCACAGCGAGCCAAGAAGCGATTGAGGCGCATTTGCGGCTCAGGAGCGTTCATCGTCGCTCCCTTCCTCTGTCTGCTTTTGCAACTCGTCTAGCTCGGAGGCGAGTTGACGGGCGGCAGTCGGCTGCTGGCCCTCGGCAAGCAGCTCTGCTAATTCCTTGGGCTTGGGCAGCTCGCCCAGCCCTCGCAGCCCAAAGTGGAGCAAAAATTCTCGGGTCGTGCCAAAGAGCATGGGCTTGCCAATGCCCTCGGAGCGGCCAGCGAGGCGGACCATGTTGAGTTCCATCAGCGTTTGCAACACGCTGGCCGAGCTAACGCCACGGATGTTGTCGATCTCGACGCGAGTGACCGGCTGCTTGAAGGCGACGATGGCGAGAACTTCGAGGCCCGCCGGCGTGAGGCGCACTTGGCGCGAGGTCTTGTGGTACTTGCGCAGCCAAGGCCCGTGTTCTTGGCGCGAGGCGAGTTGATAGCCGCCGGCCAATTCAACGACTTCGATCCCGTGCCCGGCCGCTTCGTACTGGGTGTTGAGCGCGTCGATGGCCTCGCGGATATCGCGGCCGTTGTACCCGGCGAGCAGATCGACGAGGCGACCCGGAGTTACCGGCTCGGTCGCCGTCAGCAGGATGGCCTCAATGATCGCCCGAGCCTGCGCAGGATTGACGTCGCGCGAGGCCACTGTGGGTTCACGGCTCACGGTGCTGCGGTCGGTTGGGGTGGCGATTGCTCGATCCAGATCTCGTCGAAGGGCCGCGCCTGCTGCACGCGGACGCGCTGCGTCTTGAGTAGTTCTAGGATCCCGACGAAGGTGGCGATTAGGGCTTGGCGATCGCGGCCTTGGAGCAAGTCCATGAAGTTGATGCGCGAGTTGCGCTCGAGCACTGCCAGCAGGTAGTCAATGCACTCGGCGACTGAGACTTCTTCTTCGACGATTTGGTGGACCAAGTTTTCGGGCACTGTATCGAGCACATGCTTGTACACGACCAATAGGTCGAAGAGCGATACGGGCTGGAGCTGGGCTGACTCCTCGACGCTGTCGCCCGGCCCTTGGCGGCGCAGGTACACGTCGCGTCGCTCGTCTTTGCGCACACCCAGCCAGTCGGCAATGTCCTTAAACTGCTGGTACTCTAGCAGGCGGCGGATCAACTCGGCCTGTGGGTCTTCTTCGCCGTCGCCGTCGAGACCGAGTTCCTCGCGGGGCAGCATCATCTGCGACTTGATCCGCAGCAGGGTGGCGGCCATGAGGATGAAGTCGCTGGCCTGTTCGATGTCGAGTTGGTGGATGTGTTGCAAGAAGCCCAAGTACTGGGTGGTGATGTGGGCGATAGGAATGTCGTAGATATCCAACTCGTCTTTGCGGATCAGATAGAGCAACAAGTCCATCGGACCTTCAAAGACGTCGAGCTTGACCTCGTAGAGAGCCGTTTCTTCCTGTTCGATTGCGTCGCGTTCCATGAGAGCGCCTGCCTTAGTCGATAAAAAGATACGGTTTCCAGCGCTGATCGTCGATGCCGACGAAATTGCGGATGAAGCTCACGTTATTGGGGCGCTTGGGTTTGCTGCGCAGTATGAGTCCGACCTGCTCGGGCCGGTGTTCGCCTTTCTTGTTGTTGCACAGGGCGCAGGCGCAGACGAGGTTTTCCCAAGTTCCTTGGCCTCCTTTGGTGCGCGGCACAATGTGATCGACCGTTAGCTTGCCTTCTTTGCTGCCGCAGTACTGGCATTGGTGATTGTCGCGCTTGAGGATGTTGCGCTTGGAGAGCACGACTCGTCGGCGCGGCGCGCGGATGTAGCGCCCGAGGCGGACGACGCTGGGTACCGGATACTCTTGGGAGACCGAGTGAATCACCTCGTTCATTTTTTCGACAGCTTCGGCCTTGCCGCGCAAAATCAGCAGTAAGGCCCGGCGCACGCTGCATATGCTTAGAGGCTCGTAGTTTTGATTGAGGACCAGTACGGTTCTTTCCAGCAAGAGTCTATCCACGGCGTAGAGCTAATTAAATTTAAGCTACTTTTGGCATGTTCCAACCCTTGGGATTGGATTAATTATCCAGTTTCCCAATGATACAATGTGCATTCCTTATAAAAAGCGCATTTATAGTGAACAGATGCAAGGTCAGTGGTTGGCGATCAGGTCGGCGTAGTCTTGGGCGCTGAGCAAGTTCTCCAAGTCCGTAGAGTCGTCGATGCGGATCTTGAGCAGCCAGCCACCGCCGTACGGGTCTTCGTTGATTTGTTCGGCTTCTTCGGCGAGGCTGTCGTTGACTTCTAGCACCTCGCCGGAAGCCGGAGCGATCAGGTCGGCGACGGTCTTAACCGCCTCAAGCGTGCCAAAGGTCTCACCTCGTTCGAGGTGCTCGCCCACCTCGGGCAACTCAGCGAATACGATGTCGCCCAACTCGGTTTGCGCGAAATCCGTAATGCCGATAGTGGCGATGTCGCTTTCTAGCTGAAGCCATTCGTGGCTTTCCGAATAGATAAAGCGTTCGGGGATCTGGGTCTGGCTCATAATTGCCTCTCGTGCTTGCTTAAGACGACCACTTTGAGTTGGCTACGTAGTTGGTGTCGAATTGCCCGGCGATAAAGTCGGGTTCGGTGAGTAGGGTTCGGTGAAAGGGCAAGGTGGTGGCCACGCCTTCTATTGTGCATTCGCCTAAGATGCGACGCATCCGCGCTATGGCACTTTGGCGGTCGGAGCCGTAGGCGATGATTTTGGCCAGTAGGGAGTCGTAGTAAGGAGGAATCTCGTAGCCTTGGTAGATGTGGCTGTCGATGCGGACGCCGGGGCCGCCCGGCAGGTGGAGAGCTTCGATGATGCCCGAAGAGGGGATGAAGTTGCGCGCGGGATCTTCGGCGTTGATCCGGCATTCAATGGCGTGCCCTGTGAGTTGGATGTCTTCTTGGCTAAAGCGGAGGGACTCGCCGGCCGCGATGCGAATCTGTTCCCTGACTAAATCAATGCCGGTGACCATCTCAGTAACCGGATGTTCGACTTGGATGCGGGTATTCATCTCCATGAAGTAGAAGTTGTGGTCTGAATCGACGAGGAGTTCAATGGTGCCCGCGCTGTAGTAGCCGACCGCGGCCGCGCCGGCGAGGGCGGCCGCGCCAAGCCGCTGGCGCAAGTCGGGGTCAACTATGGGCGAGGGGCTTTCTTCCAAGAGCTTTTGGTGCCGTCGCTGAATGGAGCACTCGCGCTCGCTGAGGTGGACGAGGTTGCCGTGCTGGTCGCCGAGAACTTGGATTTCGATGTGGCGCGCCTCTTCGATGGAGCGCTCCATGTACACGGCGTCGCTGGTAAAGGCGGTCCGCGCTTCGCGGCGCGCCATCTGATAGGCTTCCTCCAATTCATCCATTGCGCGGACGACTCGCATCCCGCGCCCACCGCCACCAGCCGAGGCCTTGAGACGCAGCGGGAAGCCGATCTTTTCCGCCCATTGACGGGCGTCGTCTAGCGAGTGGAGCGCGCCCTCGCTGCCTGGCACGACGGGCACACCGGCCTCCAGCATGGTGTGGCGAGCGACGGCCTTGTCGCCCATTTTGCGGATGGCCGCAGTTGGCGGGCCGATGAACTGGATGCCGCAATCGGCGCAGATTTCGGAGAAGTCGGCGTTTTCGGCCAAGGGGCCATAGCCGGGGTGGATCGCGTCGGCGTTGGTCAATTCGGCCGCGCTGATAATATTGACGATGTTGCGGTAGCTGTCCTTGCCGGCGGCTGGCCCGACGCAGACATCTTCGTCGGCAAAAGATACGTGCAAGGAGCGGGTGTCGGCTTGGGAGTGGACAGCCACCGTCGCGATGCCCATTTCCTTGCAGGCGCGGATGACGCGCAGCGCGATTTCGCCGCGATCGGCAATGAGGATTTTCTCGAACACAGCCTCTTAGCTAGGGCGAATTTTGAATAGAGCTTGGTTGTATTCAACGGGCTGGCCATCGCCGACGAGAATCTCGACTACTTCGCCTTGGACATCCGCGGGAATCTCGTTCATGATCTTCATGGCCTCGATGATGCAGAGGGTCTGGCCGCTTTCGAT
Source organism: Gemmatimonadota bacterium (assembly GCA_028875345.1). Lineage (GTDB taxonomy): Bacteria > Latescibacterota > UBA2968 > UBA8231 > UBA8231. The sequence goes on along the minus strand of JAPPEG010000090.1, from coordinate 24,402 downwards.
GCGATCTCCCTCGCGCACAAAGGGATCGGCTTCGGGCGAAGCGGCTCGGTAAAACGTACCGACCATGGGCGATAGCACCTCGTGGAGGCCGTCATCGGTCTTTTCAGCGGGTGCTGGGGCCGCAGGCTCAGTGGGCGCGGTGGACACAATGGGCGCAACGGGCATGGAGGCAGCGGGGGCCACAGGGGAGGGCGCACGACTGCGAGTTAAGCGGATGCGCGTGCCGTGCCAGAAGCTGTGTTGGACCTCTAACTCTTCTATGTCGCTATCGTGAAAAAGCTCTAGCAGTTTGCGGAGCTTGTCTTCGTTCACAGGAGGTGTTGTCCTTTCTCAAACGCGCTCTACGTATTCGCCCGTGCGGGTATCGACCTTGAGCCGGTCGCCCTTGTTGATAAAGAGTGGCACCTGCACCACGTAGCCGGTTTCTAGGGTGGCTGGCTTGACTGCGCCGGTGGCGGTGTCGCCCTTGACGCCCGGTTCGGTGTGGGTGACGACAAGGGCGACGAAGTTGGGTAGCTCGACGGAGACGATCTCCTCGCCTGCTATGAGGAGGAAGGCGTTCTCGCTTTCTTTGAGGAGCGTGCTGGCTGTGCCGACGGTCTCTGCGGACACTGGGATCTGATCGTAGGTGTCCAAGTCCATGAAGTAGTACAGCCCTTGGTCGGAATATAGGTACTGCATCTGGCGCTTTTCGAGCCGGACTTGCTCGACTTTGTCGCCCGAGCGGAAGGTGCGGTCGAGCACGGCACCGGTCTTGGTGTTTTTGAGCTTGGTGCGCACGAAGGCGCTGCCCTTGCCCGGCTTGACGTGCTGAAATTCGACGATGGAGAAGAGCTCACCGTCGAGGGACATGGTAAAGCCGTTTCTGAAATCCGTGGTGTCTGCCATATTGCTCCCGTTAGTGTGCGTTGCTGCTTTGTTCTAGCGAAGATAGCTTGCTGCGGATGATGGTGTTGTTCGGCTCCTGTTCGAGAAGCTCGCGATACATTTCGATCGCCTTCTGGGTCAAGCCCTGCGTGGTATAGATCTCGGCCAGCGTCATGGTGGCGATACGCTTGTTTTTTGGTGTGCTTGGCTTGTTGTCGGCTGGGGTGGGTGGCTCTTCTGGTACGGGCGCTGGTTCGGCGACTTCCTCCTCTTCGATCTCCTGCAAGAGGCGGAGCAGTTCGCGGTCGTCGGTATCGCCGTACAGATCGTCGCGGTCGTCATCGGGCGACTGGTTTGGCGGCAGCGCTTGGGGCTGAGTGGATTCGACCAGAGCCGCGCTAGCGACGGCTGCGACCTCTTCGGGTTCAGATTCGGGTTCGGGCACGGGTACTTCTTGGTGGGTTTGGCTGGTGAAGCGGTCGATCTGTTCGGCTAGAGAGGGGTCGAAAGGGTCGAAATACGCGGCTTGGCGCAGGCTTTGCAAGGCCAATGGCGCGACGTCGAGTTGCTCAAAAAGGTGGGCGAGGCGCTTGTACCCACTGGGGTTTTCTGGGTCAATCCGCAGAGCTTGTCCCATGGTCTCGCGCGCTTGTTCTAAGTCCCCCCGTTTTTCATAGCACTTGCTGAGGACGATAAAGCCAGTGGCGTAATCGGGAAAACTCGCACAGCCCTTTTGGCACAGCTCGATGGCGCGTTCGATGCGCCCGCGTTTGAGATAGAGATCGGCGAGGCGAGCGAAGCGCGGGGAATCTGGGTCGCGGCGGAGTGCCTTTTCTAGTTCGGCTATGGAGTTGGCCATGGCGCTAGGGATGGGAGGTGCTAAAGCGACTAAAACGCGAGGCTATTTTATGCTTTGAACTGAGAAATGTCAAGGATGGGAAGGGACGCTGGGAAGGTGCGAATTCGCAGCCGAAGGGAGTGCGGAAACGGCGTCCGCAACCCCTTTGGCAAAGATGGTGCGCCCGCAGGGGCTCGAACCCTGGACCCGCTGATTAAGAGTCAGCTGCTCTGCCAACTGAGCTACGGGCGCAGAGAAAATATCTGCACGAGGGGGCTGGTCGTCAATGCCGCGCCAGGTCTGGAAAGAGTTCGTCGTGGACTTCGGCGCATTGGCGCAAGTGCACCATGCGCTCTGGGCTGGCGGTATCGAGCATGGTGGGATAGAACATGCCGCCGCCGGTTACTACTTGGTAGCCGCCGGGAGAATGCCGGCTGAGATAGTCCCTGAGAGTGGCTAGGTCGGCGTCGTTGGTGCAGGGGCGGGTGAGGTTCATGGTAAACATGCGCCGCCGCTGGTCGCCGCCGAAGGAGGCGTGATAGAGGTCGTGGTTGAAGATGACGAGGTCGCCGGGGGTCGTCTCGAGCGCGAGGTTGCTGGGAAAGTCGCGCGGCTCGATGCCGAACAGCTCCACGGAGTTGTTGAGGTCAATGCCCTCGGCGCGGACGAAGTGGTTGGGGTGGTGGCTACCGGGAATTATGCGCAGACAGCCGGTGTCGCGGGTAAGGTCGTCTAAGTAGAAGGCGATTTTGACCGAGAAAAGCTGGCCCCAATTGCCATCGGGGTGCCAGCCGGTATCGCCGCTGTAGTAGTTGCCGTCGCCGCTGGCGTAGTTGAAGTTTTCGCCGAGGACGCCGTTGCAGATCCCGACGATGCGCTCGTCATCTACGAGGGTACACAGCCGCTCGCGGTGCTCGATGGGGCCGCCGAACATGGTGCGCTTGCTGCCGTCGTGTTGCGCGCCGTTGCCGCAGGCTTGGATGGAGAGTTCAAACTCCTCGGTGATCCAGGCGATCTCGTCGGGGGCAAAAAGCTGTGGGAAGTAGAGATAGCCGAAGCTCTTGAAGAAGCGAATTTGCGCGGGCGAAAGTTCCATGGGGGATCGTCTCCGGGTTAGATGCGCCACGGAAAATACCGCTTCTGCGCAGGTCAGCCAAGAGGTTCGATGGAAGCGATCTCCATGGTGCGCAGGTACTCGCAGAGGGCGCGGCCGTCTAAAGGCAGGTCGAGCACGTCGGAAAAGGGCCACATGTCCCCTGCGAGGAAGTCGATAGCCGTTTGCCGCTCTTGATTGCAATCTGCGGTCTGCATGTCTTTGACGGCTTGAATGATGACGGCGGCAGCGAGCCGCCGGTGGCCGTCAAACCGGGCGCGATAGGTCGTCTTTCTTGTCGTCATCTGCTTTTCGCTTTAGCTAGAGATAGTACATAACGCCCGAAGTGCCGCTGAGTTTCACAGGGGTAGAGTACCCGCGAAAGCGAGGCCACAAAAATGAGGATCGCCGCGATTTCGAGGGCGACCACCGGCCCATGTTCGCGGACGAACGATTCCGTGCTCATACCGCTAAATAGCAGCGACTCATTGGCGGTAAGCGCGGTTTTTTTGAGCAGGGTCGTCAAGTCGCTGGGGAGGCCAAAGACCAACGAGCGAATGGCTGGTTGCAGCAGGAAGGCGGCCAGCAGGAGTTGGAGCACCGTGGCTACGCCAATGGTTTTCCAGGGAATGGAGCGAGTGCGGTGGCCGCTGAGATAGGCTATGACAAGGAGAACGCAGTAGCCTAAGGCACTGTGGACGATTAACATAACATCTTAAGAAATAAAGGGTAAAACCGAAAAAAGTCAACCGTCCGCGCACCTTCAGGTGAGGGCGTTGAGGGCGCGTTGGACGACTGAGTGCAGGGGGCCGTCGGTCGGGATGCGGACGGCCCCGGCCCAGACGGGAAGGTTGCCGAGGGCCTGCGCGAGATGGGCAAAGTACGAAGCGTCGGCGCGGGAGCCGCGAGCGGCCATGCGGGCGCGCCAAATGTCTAGGGGTGGCGGGTCGAGGTGGAGGACGGAAAGGGTGGCTGGGGCGATGTTTGCGGCTAGTCGTTCCCAGAGGGCGTCCGCGCCTAGTTCGGGGCCAAAGCCGCCGACGAGGAGGACTTGGCGGGTGCCGACGAGGTTAGTGCAAGCTATGGAGAGGGCGCTGGCGTATTCGAGGGGACGGAGCTTTTGCCAGTAGTGCGGAGTGCCGTACGCCGCGTCGGGCGCGTCGCCCCGCAGCGCGGCCGCTTCGAGGATAAAACCAGCGGCCGTTTGGTCTTTGTCGAGGAGAAAGGTGTTTGGGCAAAGCGCGAGGAGTGCTCGGGCGACGGCGGTTTTGCCGACTCCGGGCGGCCCGCCCAAGACCACGAGGCGGGAAGACGGGCTGCCGGGACGGGCGGCTTGCAGAAGAGCTGCTATGGTGGGGCCGGGGTCGGGTGCGGAGTCTGCGTAGCCGCCGCCCAAGTGGGCCACATCCGTCACGGCGAGGGCGCACCGCGGTCTTGGGGCTCCCAGCCGACGAGTTCTTTGGCGTTGGCGAGGTCCCACTTTTTGTCTGCGCCCAGTGAGACCCCGTAGATGATGCCGAATTGGGGCCGGGGGGCCTCGATGCAGCAGGCGGTCAGCTCGGAGACATCGCGGGCGCTGAGCCAGCGGTTTTCACCGGGGGGATAGGTGCTGTTGACTTCTTCGGTGTCCGGGTAGTTGGCGATGCGGAGACAGTAAGAGGAGATGCCGTACTCGTCGTAGTAGAAGCGGCCGAGCGCTTCGCCGAATGCCTTGCTGACGCCGTACATGCTGTCGGGCCGGATCGGCATCTCGGGGGTGGTGTAGATGCCTTCTTGCTCGTAGAAGCCCGTTACGTGGTTGGTGCTGGCGAAGACGACGACCGGGACCTTGTTGATGCGGGCGGCCTCAAAAATGTTGTAGGTGCCTTGGATGTTGGTCTCCATGATCATCTGGTTGTAGCGCGTGCGCGGATAGCCCCGCTGGACGATGGCGATGCCGAGGTGGACGATGGTGTCGATGCCTTCGCAGGCCTCGACCATGTTCTCGAAGTTGGCGAGGTCGGAGACCACGATTTCGTCGTTTGGTTCGACCTCGGGGATGTTGCGGTGGAAGAGCAAGCGGAAGTCATAGCGGTCTTTGAGGTGACGGCGCAGGCCGGACCCGACTTTGCCGGCGGCACCGGTGATGAAAAGTTTTTTCTTCATGTCCCTTTCCCGTGTTTGGCGGCGTCTGTTGGATCGCGGGTTATACTATTTGCTTGGGCTGCGGGGCGCAAGTCATTTGAGGCAGAGCAGACGCTGGGTCTGCACGCCTTATCCCTTCGCGCTCCGCTTAGAAAGAAACAGTCGCGGTCATTGAAACCGTCCGCGGCGCGCCGAGCCAGGCCGCGTTCTCGGTGATGGCGGACAGATAAGCCTTGTCGAGCAGATTGTTCGCCACGAGCGAGAACTCCGTCGATCGGAGCAGGGGACCCAGCGCCTCGCCTGAGAAACTGACATACGAGTCCACCAGCCAATAGGCGTCCGTGTACCAGTCCGCCGTCAGGCTGACGCGCCGCGACGATGTGTACTTGGCCGTCAGTCCCGTGCGGACAGGCCCGGTCCGATCGAGCGAGACGACCCATAGCTTGTTCGGTACACCGGTGACATCGGTCCCTGAAACGATGTTCTGGCTTTCGTCGACGAGGGGATCGCCGCTTCCGATATACTCCGAGTTGTTGAGTGTGGCGGCCGTGTACAAGGAAATCTGCTGCGGCATCCGCACCGTTGCCGAGAACTCCAAGCCCTTCGTTTGAAGGCCACCGGCGTTGAAATAGGCACCACCGCCCGGGATGAGGTAGTTGGGACCGGCGGCCGTCGTCGGGCCGAGGTAGAAGATACGGTTCTCGAAGTCGATGGTGTACCACGTGGCGCTCAGCGCCAGCCGTTCCCCTGCGTACTGCAGCCCGACGTCGATGTTCGCGGCGGTCTCGGGCTCAAGCAGATCTAGGCTCCGGCCCGGCACCTCGAGGAGCGTGGCGCTGATTGCCCTGAAGTTCTCCGAATAGCCGGCGAACAGGTCGAGGCCCTCGACTGGCGTCTCGTATGTGATGCCGCCGGAGAAGAGTAGATCCGAATCCGAATCGACTTCGAGATCCGGGTCGACGTTGAACTGGTCCTCGCGCGACACGCCGACTAGGAACTGCTTGACGCCGCCGCTCAGGGACAACGGGCCGACGAAGATCGTCTCCTCGGCGTACCACTTGAAGATATGTTGCGGGAAATCCCACTCATACTGGTGCCAGTAGGCCTGCTCGTTCCAGTCGAAGCTGAGCGTCGGATCCAGCATCTGATGCCAGTCCCGACCCAGGTGCCGTCGCGAGTCCTCGTACCAGATGCCGGCGCGCAGTGTGCTGCCGGCGGTGCCGATGGTGGTGAACCACTCCTCGTCGAGCGTCACGCCGACGCGGTCCTTCCCGTAGTGGCTGTGGCGGTACGACTGCACCGCCGTAGCATCCGGGTGGCACGCAGGATCGACCTCCGGGCCGCCCGATCCATAGTAGTTGAAGATGTAGGACGACGTGCATCCGTCGACCGGCCCGACCGCGACGCCGTCCCGGTTCACGAAGCGAATCAGTCCAAGCTGGGTGCCGCCTTGCACGGGTGCGAGGCCCATCAGTTCCGATTCCGGGCCGCCACCGTCGTCGGTGACGTCGACGATGTAGGGGGGCAGCCAATCGCCGCGGCCCCGGTTGCGATGGAAATAGAGTCCGCCGCTCATGGATATGGCGTCGAGCGACCAGTCCGCCTTCAGGTAGGCCAAGGTGTTGTTCCGCCGGGTCTGCCAGCCGGGCCGGTAGAACTGGTTCAGGTACGGGACGCCGGGCCAGTCGCCGACTAGGCGATCCCAGCGCGGGTTCGCCCTGAAGTTGGCCTCGCTGTAGAGCCGCTGGTAGGCGTCCTCGTGGATGCTGTCGTATGAGAGGTAGCTCGTAAGGTCAAGGCGTCCATACGATGACACGAACTTGGCGGCAATGTGCTCCCGCTCGTTCCGCGCGGAGCCCTGCATCCAGTCGGTCGACTCTTGGTAGACTGCGGCGATCCAAGCGTGCGTCTCGCGGTCGAACAACGGTCCGGTGTCGAGGCGCATGTAGAGCCGCTGGCCTTCGTTCTCGCCGATGGTAGTCGATGCAGTGTAGGTCCGCTCGGCCGCCGGGTCGTCCGTTAGGTAGTTGAAGGTGCCGCCCAGTGCCTCGACCGACCGGGAGGCGATGTCGGCCGTCCCCTGGGACACCTCGACGCCGCCGAGGTTCATTGGGTCGATGAACCGGTTGGCCTTGGCACCGCTGAAGTAGTCGGATGTACCGTTCGGGAACCCGTCGATGGTTGTGCCGATCTGCGCCTCGCTGATGGTCACTTGGAAGCCGCGCACGGCGACGTTGCTCGACCAGTCGTCGAAGCCGTACGCATCGCCCTCCTGGATGGATACCCCGGGCAGGTTGTCGACCACTGACGTCACGCTGGTGATGTTCGACTGCTGGAGGATCATCGGCTCGGCGACGACGTTGCTCGCGAAGATTCGAGGTTCCTCGGCAACGACGCTGATTCCCTCGAGGCCGACGACGCTCGGTTCCAAACGAACATCAAGCGTAGTGACGCCCGGACTTATCGTCAGCCGTTTGGTCTGGAATCCCACAAAGGAAAAAATTAGAATGTCCTCTGGAGACCGAAGGTCAATCGAATAGGCCCCATCCTGGTCTGTCATCGTCCCGATGGATGTGGCCTCAATGACGACCGTTGTGCCCGGTAAGGCATCGCCGGTTGCATCCGAAACCACGGTACCTGAAACCGCAATCTGACCATGGGCATCTTGGGCTAGCTGTACAGCCAGTATGACGGCAATGATGTGGACGAATTTCATGAGATCCTCCTGCGATTAGGTGGGAATACCTATATCTATAACAAATTTGAAAGGACGCGTGAAGCGGTCGAACTATGAAGCACCGCTCTCTCATTTCGTCGAGCGCTGGGCCGTCAAGGACGCGAGGCTGCCCAAGTTTCTCAGCGAGGGAAAAAGGCCCGTCCAAGCGGCGACGACTAGCAGCGTGCCGATGCCGCCGCTGACGACGGAGAAGACCGGATTGAAGAGCTGGGCTACCAGCCCGGACTCAAAGCCGCCGATTTCGTTGGACGCACCGACGAAGATGGCAGAGACGGCTTGGACCCGGCCCCGCATCTCGTTGGGCGTGCCCATCTGCGAAATGACGCGGCGGATGACCATGCTGACGTTGTCGAAGGCACCGGTCAGCGCCAGCATCAGCAGCGAGAACCAGAAGTTTTGCGAGAGGCCAAAGAGAATGGTCGCCACGCCGAAGCCGGCCACGCACCACAGCAGGGTCTTGCCGGAGCGGCGAATCGGCGGCAAATGGGCGATGGCCAAGGCGGTGATGCTAGCACCGATGGCGGGGGCCGCGACTAGCCAGCCGAGCGCGGCTTCAGGTGCGAGGCCGACGGAGCTGAGGTCGATGATCTCGCGGGCGAAGATGGGCAACAGGTACACTGCACCGCCGAGGAGTACGGCGAAGAGATCGAGCGAGATCGCGCCGAGCAGGAGCGGCTGGTCGCGGACGAAGCGCAGCCCGACGGCGATTTGCGCGAACATATTGCCGCCTTGGATGCGCGGAGCAGGCGGCAATATCATGGTGCTGAGGAAGAAGATGAAGGCCGCGGAGGAAATGGCGCTGAGGACATAGGCGACTTGGAGATTGAAGGCGATGACAAAACCGCCGATGGCCGGTCCGCCGATGCCGATGATCTGCTGTAAGCTGGTTGACCACTTGGCGGCGTTTTCAAAGAGTGCGTCCGGCACCAGCAAGGGCGCGATGGCTCGTTGCGCGGGCCAGCCTAGGCGGAGGAAGGACGAGTCCAAAAAAAGCAGTACGTACATCCAGTAGGTCGGCATCTGGTACCAGCTAAAGACGGCCAAGGCCAGCGAACAGAACGTCGCGCCAGCCAGACTGAGCATCATCAGCTTGCGGCGGTCGAAGACGTCGGCTAGATACCCGGCTGGCAGGGTCAACAGCAGCATGGGGATAGCTTGGACGAGGCCGACCATGCCGAGGGAGAGGGCTTGGCCGGTGCGGTCGTACACTTCCCAAGCGATGGCCAAACCTTGGGCGGCCGTACCCATCCGCACCAGCGAGGAAGCGATGAGATAACGCCGGAAGAGCGGGACGCGCAGGCTGGAGTAGGGGTCGTGTCTTTTGTGCAAATCAGTCGCGGTGTATAGTTATGGGCGGCGAGCGGTGCGAGTTTGCTAAATTACCGGTGTGTCTCTGGCTAGCGCCAGTGGCACATTGTCGAGAAAGGAAGTTTGCAATGTTGGCAATAGATGGGGGTCCCAAGGTCCGCGAGACGCCATTTCCCAAACGGCATTTGTTTGGGGCTGAGGAGCACGAAGCCGCGTTGCGGCTGTTCTCTGAAGCGCAGGAAAGCGGCAATGCAATCGGCTACAGTGGGCCAGAGGAATTGGCCTACGAGCGAGAGTTCGCCGCGTTCATGGGGGGTGGGTACGCCGACTTGGTCAACTCGGGTACTTCAGCGCTCTACGCGGCATTGGGGGCTCTAAAGCTAGAAGCGGCTGGCGAGGTCGTGATCCCGCCGATTACGGATCCGGGTGGGGCGATGCCCGCGGCGCTGTTGTGCCAAGTGCCAGTGGTCGCCGATGCTGCGCCGGGGTCGTTCAACGCCGGTGCGGAGCAGATCGCGGCGGTGCTGACGCCCCACACCCGCGCTATTGTCGTGGCCCATATTGCCGGCGAATCAGTGGATATGACGCCGATTTTGGCGCTGGCCGAGGAGCGCGGCATCCCGGTCATCGAGGATTGCGCCCAAGCCCACGGGGCGCGCTACAAGGGGCAGCTAGCGGGATCGTTGGGCGCGGTGGCGGCCTTTTCGACCATGAGCGGCAAGCACCACGCAACGGGTCCGCAGGGTGGGGTGGTCTTTACCCGCGACGAAGAACTCTGCTGGGAGGCCAAGCGCTTTGCCGACCGGGGCAAGCCTTTTAATACAGAGGCGACCTCCAATCTGCGCGCTGGGCTCAATCTCAACGGCAACGACTTGTCGGCTGCTATTGGGCGAGTGCAACTGAGAAAGCTCGATGGGATGATTGCCAAGCGGCGGCGGGTAGCGGCGCAAATCGAAGAGGCCATTGCCGAGTGCAAGGCGGTGCGGTTGGGATGGCAGGTGGCCGAGTCGGAGGGGGTGTACTGGTTTATGCGCTTCCACGTGGATGCTGACAAGCTCCGGGTGGACAAAGACGGCTTTGCCCGGGCCGTGGCCGCCGAAGGCATTCCGGTGACAGCCACGTATCGCTATATCCCTTCCGAGATGATCTGGTTTAAGGAGCGGCGGGTTTTTCCAGGCAGCGATTATCCGTGGGGCTTGCCGGCGTATGGGGGAGACCGCAATGCACAATTTCCCTGTCCCAACGCCGTCGCTTCAGTTGAGAGCCACTTTATCATGTCGATCCACGAGAATTTTACCGCGCGGGAAGTGGCGGATATTGCGGAGGCGTTTGCGAAGGTGGAGCAGGCGTATTTGCGGTAATTAGCCTGATCAATGGGATGTACTATCTAAATAGTCAACTCATTTTGTGCTTCTTTGCGGTATGTTAATAAAGGGCCGCGCACACCGCGTTCAACTTTGGCAAACGCATCGTGGTTGTGAATGCTCTCATAGTTGTTGCTCGATACGTAAAACCACGCAATGCGCTCTGCGTCCATCATCGCCAGCAAATCTGTTGCCACATCGCGCACAATATCTTCGACGAACTTGGGATCATTGTATGCACGCTCGGTCACGTATTTTTCATCTGGCCGTTTCAGAATGGGATATAGTTGACATGACGCATTGTATTCGCCAATATCGATCAAATCTTCAAACCAGATAAATTCATCATCACAGGGGCGCACATTCATCGTTACTTCGGAACGCTGGTTGTGAGCACCATAGTCGCTTATTTCTTTGCTACACGGACAGAGGCTTGCCACGTTTGTCCGCACCCCGATCAGCTTGTCTTGAATACCCTCATTTGTCAACATCGCTTTAAATTCGCAGTTGTAGTCCATCATTCCTTCAATGCCCGTCACAGGTGCTTTGCGCAACAAAAAAATAGGAAATGCCATACTCAAAAACGCTTCTTCGGCTTCCAATAGTTCGAGCATTTCTTTGAGCACAATGTGTACACTGTCAGGTGTAAAGTGTTTATGATGCTCATTCAGCGCAATCATAAACCGCGACATATGAGCACCCTTTTGAGAGTGGGATAAACTCACGGTCATAGACAGATTGACCACTGTGTGAAATTCACCATTATCGCGCAGCGGCAAGGTCAAGGGATAGCGCACGTTAGACACACCCACCTGATCGATTTCAATGCCGCGTTTGTCGTGTGAATTTTGTATATCTGGCAGATTCATTCTGTTCTCCGTGGCGAAAATTATCGGCTAAAAGCTCCGTCTAACTCTGGACAAAAAATTCTCGGTCGTCAAATCGCTTGACGGGCGAATCACCCAGTAGTATGCTTGCGCAGATCAGGGCCGCTTGTAGCACTGCGGCGCACGCAACCCTTCAGCAAAGCAGGGAATATGAGAAAGAGCAAAGTCTTGGATAAAGTGCGCACGGGGCGGTGTGCCCGCATTTGTGGCCTAGGGCACTATCTGCCCTTCTTCGTGCGCTATGCTGCCCACAATGGCTATGACGGCATCTGGCTCGACTTGGAACACCGGGCGATGGATCAGCGCGAGGTCCAGGGCCTGTTGGCCTTGTGTCGCGCTTGCGATATCGATTGCATGTTGCGGGCCCCGACGCTCGAGCGCACTCGCCTCTACCGCTATCTCGAGGACGGGGCGACCGGTCTGATGATGCCGCTGGTTTCCGATGCGGACTTGGCGCGCCAAATCATCGCCGCGGTGAAGTACCCACCCTTGGGCAATCGCGGTTTGGACGGGGCGGGTTTGGACGGCGATTTTGGTCTCGACGTGTGGCATGAGGGCAGTACCTATATCGACGACGCCAATCGCGAGACTTTTGTCGTCTTGCAGATTGAAACTCCGCAAGCGCTGGCCAATGTCGAGGAGATAGCTGCGGTCGAGGGGGTGGACGGGCTGTTCGTCGGCCCGGCGGATTTGGGGTTGCGGCTCGGTTTGGCCGGAGGGGATGTCGATCTCGATCAGGCCGTTGCCAAAGTCGCGGCGGCGGCGCAAAAACACGGCAAAGCTTGGGGGATACCTGCTGGCACGCCCGAGTTGCTGGCCAAATACCGCGCACAAGGGGCGCAGATGCTGGCGTATGGCGGCGATTTTGCCCTAGCGCAGGTTTTAGCCGATTGCCGCCGAGATTTCGACCAAGCGCTCGGTGAATAAGATGACTATGAAGTTGCCCTCTGGCCGCATTTGGCCGCATATAGTATGCGATATGCTGGGGTTAAATTTGACCCACCCCCGTTTTGTAATCGACGATATTGACCTGGGGAAAAAAGACGCGAGTACTTGTCGCGGCGACTTTCCCAAGTTTGCCGAATGGGGGGTTGGGGTGGTGATGTGCAAGGGAGGAGCGGCCTATTACGACGAGAATTACAAACCGCTGTGGCGGCAGGAATCGGAATGGCGTCCGGGCCGCGGCGGTGAGGATATGTTCCTGAGTCTGGCGATCAAGAATCCGACCCAACTGGTGCTGGGGGTGCTCGACCGTTTTTTACTAAACGTCGAAGCCTATCCCGAGCAAGTGCTGCTGGTGCGGACGGCCCGGGACTTGGATGCTGCGCGGGCGGCGGGCAAGGTCGCGGTATTGATGGGGGCCAATCGCAGCGACTGGTTCGGCGACGGCCCCGGCATCCTGCGGATGTTTGCCCGTCTCGGGCTGCGGATGATTACCTTGGGTCAAGCGACCCGTGAGTTGGGTTGGGACGCCTCCAATGAGACCCGTTCTGGCGGGCGGATGACCGAGTTGGGAGTGCGGATGATTGCGGAGCTGAACGCGGCTGGGATCCTTATCGACTTGGCCCATAGCAATGACCCCTGTGCCCTCGATATCATCGAAGTATCGACAAAGCCGGTGGTTGACTCGCACTCCCATCCACGGGCGTTGGTTGATGAGCCTAGGGCGGCACCCGACGAGGTTATGCGGGCGTTGGCCGAGCGCGGCGGCGTGTTGGGGATCCCGCCGCCGATCACTCGGCCGCCGGGAGATGAGCCCTATCGGGCGGTCGCGCCAGAACAGTTGGGGCAGACCTTGGAGCAGATTCGCTACGCCGTTGATGTGATGGGTGTAGAAGGCGTGGGGATCGGCACTCACTTCAACAGTGCGGTATTGCCTTGGGTGGTAGAGGGCTTGCTAGAGGCGGGATTCACCGAGGAGGGCACGAGCAAGATATGCGGCGGGAATTACCTGCGGGTTTTGCGCGAGGTGCTGCCCGCTTAACTGGAGACTGAGGTGGAAGATGGACGCAACGGAAAAGTATCTCTTTGAAGTACACGGCTATCTGGTGATCGAAGGCGCGCTCTCGCCGGAGGAAGTGGCGGCGGCCAATGCGGCGATTGACCACCACGCCGATCAAATCGGTATCCGCCCCAATGACCTAGCCCACGGGTCGGGGACGCTCAAGGGCACGCAGGGACGCGGCGATTTGGGCGGGATGCTGACGTGGGACAAACCGCATTGCGATCCGTTCCGGGCGATGATTGCCCATGCGCGGTTCAAGCCTTATCTGGAAGAATTGCTGGGACCGGGTTTTCGCCTGGAGGGCTTGGGGATCATCACCATGGACGAGGGAGCCGAAGGCTTCTGGTTCCACGAGGGCGGCGAGCCGCTCGACCGCTCGCGGGGGTTTCTCTACCGCAATGGCCGGATGTTTTGCGGGATGACCAATATCGCCGTACAGTTGGCGGATGTGGGGCCGGAGGATGGGGGTTTCGCCTGTCTGCCCGGCAGCCATAAGGCCAATTATCCCTGCCCGGATGAGATCCGGCTGTACGAGGCGCACCAAGATCGCATCGCGCAAATCCCGGCCCAAGCGGGCGACGCGATCCTTTTCGTCGAGACGCTGATGCACGGGGCTGTGCCGTGGACGGCCAAACACCAGCGGCGCTCGGTGATTTTGCGCTATAATCACGGCGTCCAGGCCGAATCGCTGATGGGGACTTATACGCCGCCGGATTTCTACGCCGAGTTGACCGAGGAACAGCAGGCGGTGATTACTCCGCCGCAGTACCGGAGAGAAGACAAGGGATCGCGGCTTTACAAGCCGGGATAAGAAGGTCGAACTGAAAAGCCATAAACCATAGGAGATGAGACGATGCAATGCTGGATTTTCGTTTTCAATCCGCTCGAACGCTACATGGCCAATTACAAGCACATCTTCGACGCCTGGGAAGAGGGCGGAGTGCGCGGCATTGTGGTAGGGCGCATGTTTTTTACGGAAGACGACGGCAGCCGAACCCCCGCCTTTCCCCAAGATCCCCAAGCCTACGCCGACCTAGGGCTAGCAGCGCCCGAGGAGCAGCCCCGCGATCTGGAAAAAGAGCGGGAACTAAGTGCGCTGCTGGATGACGCTGCTGGACGGGGCTGGCATATCATGGTATTTGACAGCGGCACCACGGCCCACGTGCAGAGCTTGATAAACCGCTATCCCCAAGTCAACGGAGTGATCATCGACGGGCCCGGCGAGAACCACTACGAGTTGGCTTGGCACCACGGCGGCGAACTATTTGAATTGCGCGACGGCGAGCGCGTCGAGTTCGCCAACTTGGGCTTTGAGATCGACCGGCTGGAGCGCGGCATTGCCCACATGCGCCAGCGTTTCCACAATCTCACTCCCGATCTCGTGCGCTATTGGGCCCCGGGCGGCACCTTGGCTGGTTTGAATCTTTTTGACATTAACGAGGATTCTCTCTACTGGCTGCGAGCCCGGCAGGAGAAGTCGCGGCGTTCTTGGGAGCGGGCCCGCGCCGACTTGGATGGAGTGAACCGCTACGTCGAACTGGGCGGCATTCCGCGCATTACCACTTTCTCCTCGCTGACCGGCCAAGATTACCAGCAGATGCCGCCGTACTTCGACTATATCTTTCCCAAGCACTACTATTGGCATCGCGGCTTTGACGGCATGTACGGCACTATTGCCCGCTGGGTGCAGAAGTTCGCCGAGTGGAATCCCTCCCTGACCGAGGCCGACTGCTTCTTGTTGGTCGAATCGCTGTTCGGCCTGCGCCTGCCCAATGTTGAGTCGCTGCTAGATATGGAGATGGGTTTTCCCGAAGAGTTTTTCGCCGAAGTTGTGTACAGCGAAACGCGGCGTGCTCTAGAGGCGATCAAGGACGTCGATAAAACCATCTTCTGGGTGTCCACTGGCCGTTCCCCGCACGCTGGCGACGCTATGCCGGCCCGCGACTTAGCTGGCATTCTCAAAGCCTCGCAGGCCGCCGGTGCCCAGCGCTTTCTCTTCCATCCAGACCCGGATCCCAGTCCGTCCGAGTGGAGCGTGATCAGCAGCCTGTGCGGCGTACAATGGCGTCAATCGCGGGACGGGTACTGGCCACCCAATGCAGCTAAACCGGACGAGTACCTGCGCGATCAATAGAACTCGGAGCTAGCGCTTATGCGCTGGGAAGACGTTTTGTTAGAGGCTATAGAATACAAGGTCTAACTCTCTTTGCGACGCGTCTTTCCCTTATATGCCCTTTCGGGCTTTATCAGCCTCGGCTACCAAGTAGCGTGGTTCCGCATTTTCATCGATTGGTTTGGCTCGACCAACCTCACTTTCGCCCTGGTAGTATGCAACTTCATCGGGGGCTTGGGTTGCGGCGCGCTTTTGAGCCAACGAATCACTCGGCTGCTGGCAGGCCGGACCGGCATTGGGGACAAGCTGCGTTTGTACGGGCTGATAGAACTTCTGGTCGGGGTATCGGCCCTTGTGACCGTAGCGGTTGAATATCTGCCGGCGGACCTCTGGGGTTCTTTCCCGTATCATCTAGACGATGGAATCAGGGTCCAGACGATTCGCTACCAGATTGCCCAAGGAGCCATCGCCGCGATCAGCCTCTTCCTCCCTTGTCTGTTCATGGGAGTGACCTTCCCCTTGCTGTGCGATATTTTCCGCTCAATACTGAGGAATGGGCAGCTTCCCTCCACTCTATACGCTTGGAACACTATTGGTGCGTGTGCCGGTGTACTCGCTTGCCAGTTCATTCTGATACCGGAGATCGGGCACCAGCCAACCTTCTGGCTGATGGCCGGCTTGAACATACTGCTAGGATTGTACTTCCTAGCCAGCGGGGGTGCACCCGCAAGCGACGAAGTAGCGGACACTGCCTGGGCAACATTCCCAAGTGCTGGAGTGCCACCTAGGTCGGGAAGTGCCCTCATTGCTTGTGCCGCACTGAGCGGCTTGCTCGCCGGAGCTCTCGAAGGCGATATGTTCAAGCGGATCGATTTCATTGTCGTGCTGAGCCCTGGGGCGATCATGTCGTTTATCTCCTTCTGGGCCGTGCTAGGCATTTTTCTGGCCAGCATTATCGTGCGGCACGTCGAGCGTATCCGGCTCGTTCATATCAAGGTCGCGTACGGTCTGGCCGCACTCTGCTACTTCGCGATCTGGCGATTTAGCGATGAGTTGACCTACTTAGTGGGCAACCCGCCGGATGTGCGCGGCGTACATCACTTCCCAGTGAGTCTCTCCCAGCTCTTCGTCTATACAGGTATCTATGTACTACCTTCGTACTTGCTAGTCTCCTTGCTCCTGCCCTACGTCTGCAATCGACTACAGGGCATGGGGAAACACTTGGGGCTGGCCTACGGTTTGAATACGGTGGGGTTCTGTCTCGGCTTGATTGCCTTCACGCTGGTGGCACCCCGCCTGAACATCTTCTACTCGTTGAAGCTCTTTCTGGCCTTCATGGTGCTCGCCGCGCTCGCCCTAGCATGCATTTCGGAATTCCGTCCCATAAAAGCGTGGCAGATCGCTGTCTTGGTAGTTCTTGTCGCCAGCGCCTGTATCGCCACGCCAAGAAGATTCGATCGAGATTTTTTTACGCCCTTGATGTGGCCCAACGCTGTTGCAGCCCAAGGCCTGAGGAGCAATGCCGCCCACACTACGTATTTCCTCGAACTTCCGAACAACAACATGAAGCTCTTCTTCGGCCGTCTGTCTATGTCGGGCACATCGCCGCGATCTCAGCAGTACATGCGTCTGATGGCGCACTTTCCCTTGCTCGCTCATCCGCATCCAGAGAAAGTCCTGCTGATTTGTTTTGGCGTCGGCAACACCGCCTCGGCCATCGCCGCCCATGAAAGTATCACGCGAATTGATGCCGTCGATCTCAACGAGAACGTATTCAAGACGGCACCAGCCTTTGCCGAGCATCACGGCTTCGTACATTTGGATCCACGGCTGCGGATGATCAACGACGACGGGCGCAACTTCCTCGCGCTGAGCGACGAGACGTACGACCTGATTACCAGTGAACCGCCGCCGCCCATGGCCGGGGGAGTGTATCGCCTGTATTCGCGGGAGTATTACGAGCAGGTTCTTGCGCACCTGAGCTCGGATGGATTGATGAGCCAATGGCTGCCTATCGGCCAGTTGCCCAACGACGCGATTGAACTGGTGACCAGAACCTTCGTCGCGGTGTTTCCCTACAGTCTGTTGTTCGAGGGAGCAGGTCAACACCTGATTTTGTTGGGCAGCCGCTCACCCATCCGGTTGGAGCAATTGTCCGAACACTTCTATAAATCCGACCGGGTTAGGACTGATCTCTTGCGGATCGGTGTCTCAACTCCCTCTGCGCTAGTTGCCCGCGTGATCCGCAACGACGCCGAACTACGCCGTCGCCTCGGACCGGGGCGCGTGCTTAGCGACCAGCACAACGATTTGGAGCATTTGTTTTACGATCCGGAGGAAGTTCAAAGGATCCCTTACTGAGATTTATCTTGGGGGGAGGGTTCTCTTAGACTTGCGTGAGAAAACTTCCTACATGCCCGGTTATATAATCCAGCACCAGCCATCCGCCCGCCGCCACGATCTCGCCCAAAATCAGGCCGAGAAAAAACGGCCGCAAATTCCGGTATAGCTTGGGACCGCCGTAGCGCAGGATTAACAGTTTGAGGAACCAAGCGAGAAAGGCGCTGCCAAAGATATGCCCCGTCTTCCAGTTCGCGCTGATGGTATAGCCAAGGGGATTGAGCGGCCACCAGACGAACTGATGCCGCGCCCACATCAGCAGAGCCATCACCCCTCCACCGATGCCCATGAACATCCAAGCGTCTAGTCTTGGACCGGGCAACTCTGCGGCGATGCGCGGAGCCATATCCCGAGGACCGAAGGTGGGGGCCTGCCCCACGAAAAAGAGCGGATTGAGATTGATGCCCCCGTATTTGTAGGCCAGCACTAAGGTCATATACGACGAGCCGACTAGACTTACTACAATGGCAATGACCACGGCCCAGAATAGCCGGCGCTTGGAACCGGTGATAATCTCACCCATCTTCAGCCCGTTGGCTACAGACGCCATGACAAAAGAGCGTACTTCGGAATGCCAGCCGTAGGAAAATCCCAGGGCCACTAAACCCGAAGCACCCAAGGCCGAGGCACCGGCCCCCGAAATGACAAAGCTCGAAGTCATGATAGGGGGCCGCATGGCCGGGATGCCCCCTTCGGCCACTACCCGAGTTAGCCCTATAAATAGCATCATGGCACCAAAGAGGAATAACAGTGCCGTGGGAAGGGTTAGTCCCATCATACATAGGCCGACCACCACTAGGGCAAGCGCCGCTAGCAGGCCGAAAAGGGCCTGCCTGTAGGATAGCATTTCGCCGCTGTCGTCGACCTCTTCGTCGCCATGGAAGGCTTTGCGGTAAACACTTTGTAAATGGCCGCGTCCGACCCATAAACCCACTAGCACAAAGACTATCATCGAGCCCATACCCTGATGGGCTAGGAAAGGTTCGATAGAGTAGAAATCGATCCGCTGCGTGCTCTGCAAGCCGACGATATTGAAGATGCCCCGCTGAATGGTGGTGAGGGTGTAGAATATCCAGATTGAAGCCGTGATATCGAGGTTGACGAAATAGAAAAAGCCCGTCCAGGGCGGACTAAACCAGAAACTCAGGCCGACGGTATCGCGGAACAAGGGCAATACGAAGGTCTTGGTGATCTGCGGAAAGTTCGGAAAGTAGGAATGTAGGCCGTTGACACTGAGTAGAATGAATGATACGGAAAAACCGATCCACATGGCTTTGTTGGTGAAAAACGACCGGCCGATCATTCCCTCCCTTTCTCGGCCGATCATCTCCATGGGTACTTGGACCAGTGGATAAACTAGCTTTTCCCGGTCCATCCACTGGCGACGTAGAATGACCATGGTGCAGATCATGGCGAAGCTGAGCACTAGGAAAAATCCGTACCAGAAACTCAGCGGTACGACCCAGATATCCCAAGGGATAGCCTCGCCTTCGGGCAGACCTTCAAAGAAAAAACGCGCCGCGTTTTCGCCCCGGGGAATCATCCAGCTAGGGATGTACTGGTTGTAGAGAAAATCCCAGTTGTTCTCGGGCGTGGCATAGTAGGTGGAGCCGAGTAAGCAGGGTATGATGAATTGGGTGAAACCCATGCCGGGAACACAGCAGGCCACCGCTAGCATGATGTAGATGGTTACCAACTCGGCTTGATCCAAGGCCAAGGGTCGGCGAAGACAGGCGACCAAGGCACTAGCAAGCACGACAAAAAAGAAGAAGAACAGGGCCGCCGGAGTGCTGAAGTTCAGGGTTAGATACGAACCTCGGATGAGGGTCGTAGCATAGGCGTCGAGGAGATTTAGCAGAAAGGCCAGTACCGCCCCAAGTAAGATGGCCCGGGCCGAAATGCCTTTGACGTCTTCATAGGTCGGCTGGCTTCTTTTTAGCCAGGTGAGGTGTTGAGGCGGAATTCTCTTTTTCAATACTTGTCTCTAGGGGCTGTCATATGTCGTATTTCAACTAATGGATAAGTCCGTTTAAGCGACAAAGAGAGGCCGTTTATTTTGTCATCACTAGGCGTGCTCCAATAGCACAGTAGCGGAGTGATTGATCAAAGCTGAAGCGTTTGGCTGACCGCACGTTGCGCGCGTGATTGACAAAGCCGCCCCCGCGCATAACGCGGGTAGAGCCCGAAGTAGCTCCGGTAGGGTCCACCTGTTTGGCGCTTGAATAGGCGTTGCTGTACCAGTCTTGCACCCACTCCCATACATTGCCGTGCATATCGTACAGCCCCCACGGATTTGGCCGCTTTGAACCCACCGGTTGGGCAAATTTTCCCTCCGCGTCTCCCACGTTTCCTATGTACCAGGCATAGTCGCCCAACAGGCTTTCGTCGTCCCCAAAGGAACGGCTCGTCGTGGTCCCGGCCCGGCAGGCGTATTCCCACTCGGCTTCGGTAGGCAGGCGGTATAAATCTCTGTCGGCGGCTTGGTTTAAGCGGCGGAGGAATTCCTGCATGTCGATCCACGAGATATAGACTGCCGGGTGATTCGGCTCGGCTCGTACGTACTTGCGCCGGGTCCACGGTGCAGTCCCCATCACTGCGATCCATTGGGCTTGGGTAATCTCAAATTTACCCAAGTAAAATCCCTTGCTTATCGAGACCTCGTACTGAGGGCCTTCGTCTTCACCTCGTATAGGGGCTGAGGCTGGCGATCCCATCAGAAAGGTACCTGGTTCGATCCACACGAATTCCATCGTGACTCCGTCGCGGAGTTCTACAACAGTGTTCTCGGATCGTCCCATAGCCGCACACGTGATACCCATTATTAGGGCGGCGAAAATCTGCCTCATTCCGCACCTCCGGATCCATGAATGGCGAGAGCGTGCAACGGATCCTCTGTCCTTGCCGCAGCAAAGGGTAATTTCTATAATTGCGACCATTATCTGCTTAGTTTACTTCTACAGCGATGAGTGTATGGACTTTTTTTATTATGGCCGAGTCCTTGCCTTTGCCCTAGTGCTGGCCGTGCTACTGCCGGAATCTGTTCTGCCCCAATTCACCGACCAAACAAAGGAAGCGCACATCGCCTTCCAACATGTGGCCGGCGGATCTGAAAAAAAGCACATTGTCGAAACCTCCGGCGGTGGGGCTGCTTTTTTTGACTACGACAACGATGGCGACCTCGATCTATACGCGGTCAACGGCGCTACAGTCAATACCTACCGGCAAAAATCCGGACCGGGCAATGTTCTCTACCGCAACCAAGGTAACGGCACCTTTGCCGATGTGACCTTACCAGCCGGCGTCGGGGACCGCAGTTGGGGCATGGGTTGCACCGTGGGCGACATCGACGGCGATGGGTACCGCGATCTGTACGTGACCAATTATGGTCCCAATGTTCTCTACCGCAACCAAGGCAATGGCACCTTTGTGGACATTTCTGCTGGGGTAGCGGGGGATGATTATAGTTCTAGCGCTGCTTTTTTTGATTACGATGGCGACGGTGATCTCGATTTATACGTGGCCAATTATCTCGTCTACGATTTTGACTCTCCTCCGGATAAGGTCTGTACCTACGAGGGAATTGAGATCTTCTGCGGCCCCCAGGGCCTACCTGGAGCTGCCGACCGGTTCTACCGCAACAATGGGGACAACACCTTTACCGATGTCACCCGTCCTTCGGGTATCTCTTGGGCCAACCACTACTACGGGTTGGGTGTACTGCCCGAAGACTTCGACAACGATGGTGACACCGATCTCTTCGTGGCCAATGACGCAACTCCCAATGTGCTATTCGACAATAATCGCGATGGCACCTTTAGCGAAATTGGCCTCAAAGCAGGCATCGCGTATAACGAATACGGCGAGGAAGAGGCAGGTATGGGGGTCAGCGGTGGAGACTATGACGCCGATGGTGACCTCGACCTCTATATAACCCATTTTTTCCGCGAGAGTAATACCTTCTATCTCAACGACGGACAGGGCCATTTCAAAGATATAACGACCCAGATCGGTCTAGAAGAACCCACGCTTGGGATGCTGGGATGGGGCACCCAATTCTTCGACTATGACAGGGACGGCGACTTGGATCTATTCGTCGCTAACGGCCATGTCTATCCACAGGCGGCTAGCACTATTGCGGGCACTTCCTACCCCCAGCGCAACCAATTGATCCGCAATGACGGCGGCAATCGTTTAATCGATATAGGGGATGCGGCTGGCCCGGGAATGGCTCTTAAAAGAGTCAGCCGCGGTGCCAGTTTCGGCGACTACGACAACGATGGCGATATAGACATTTTCGTCGTCAACTTGGACGAGGCGAGCACCCTGCTGCGCAACGATTTTGCCTCCGTCAACAACTGGCTTGTCGTCCAACTTCTGGGAAGTGGCCCCAATCGCGACGCCGTCGGTGCCAAGATCCGTTTATTGGCCGGCGGTCGATCCCAGTGGCGTACGGCTAATGGTGCTTCCAGCTATCTCTCCTACAACGATATGCGTATTTTCTTCGGCTTGGGTAGGGCAGAAGGGGCAGATGAAGTCGAAATCACTTGGCCCGACCGCACTCGTCAGACAGTGCCGGCAGCACCGGCCAATAAGCTGTTGGTAATCCGCCAAAACGGCCCCTATGTCCTTACGGAGATGGGGGCCAACATCTACGCAGAGTAAGACCTATAGGCCTCTATCCCTCCCCGAAAGCGGCTCTGAGGTTGTCCTCCCGAATAACCACCTTCGACGCGTATTTATTCCGCACTTCTTCGATAAACTGATTAAAGGCCTTTCTGTTCTTTTCTCTCCTGAGTTGGGATCGGACTCGCCACTCGGCCTCCGCAAAAGTCTCTCGTTTTCGCTCCCTAGAAAGCACCTTAAATATAGAATAACCCTCATCTACTTTGGCCGGACCGGTGAGCGCTCCTATTTCGGCTTTTTCGGCGACTTCTACAAAACCACCGAGAAAGGCTTTTTCGAAAAGGTGGAAGTGGAATCGGCCCTCTTCATCCCGAACCTCTGACGAGCGGATAGAATACTTCTTGGCCAAATCGCCTAATCGGGCACCTCTTTGGATCTGCTCCATCAACCTCAGTGCCTCGGCCTCTGTCTCTACCAGAACCTCTTGTACTTCAATTTGCTCGGGGTGCATATATCTTTCCGCATGGGCCTCGTAAAATTGGCGTAACTCGTTTTCAGCGATAGTCACTTTAGCTCTCAGGAGCCGCGCCCTGAGGGCACTTATCAAGAGTTGATTTGCTTGATTTTCCAACCACTCGACCGTCTCTGCTTCCTCGTCTATGCCAGCACGTAGGGCCGCTTCCACAAGCATTGCATTGGGTACGACATGGCGCTCGGCAAAAGCGACCACTTGGCTGGAGTCGCTGAGTTGGGCCAAGGCAGTGCCTTTCAAGGGGTGGCCAGCTTCTGTCAAGTCCTGAGCGGTTATTTCTCCGCCGTCGTACCTATAGAGAACTGTATTGCGTTCCGTCTCCGAGGCGAAAGATGCACCGCCGCGCACTTTTTCGACAATGAGCGCGAGACCTTCCCGATCCAATTCGAGGTGGTATTTTTCCCCAAGTTCAGCGGCCAAAGCTGATAGCGCCCGCTGCTTTTTTTCCTTTTTCAGTCCCATTTGGATCGCCAACCTCCTCTGAGGACTGAGTTCGATGGTAGAATCGGCTATGACAGTGAAGATCGAATAGCTTCCACCGATTTTTATAGGCTCTGAGACTTCGCCCAAGGCGAGGGAAAATAGCTTGTCCTGAAGGGGCGTGACCATGTGTTCTCGGGTGGTATAACGGCCTAAGTCACCGCCTTGGGCCGAGGTTTTTTTGTTTATGGACCATTTTTGGGCGACTTGTCCAAAAGGCACCCCATTTTTGAGTTCCCGGAGGGCGGCCAAGGCATTTTCGCGGCTGGGAACCATTATATCGGCCAATCTGACTGCTCGAGTGAGCCCCATGCGTTCAGCGTATTCCCGCACTTCGCCCTCCTCCACTTCCTCTTCCACTTCCAGCGCTCTGTCTTGGAAAATGCTGATCAACTTTTCTTGCTGGACTTTTTCCAGGCGAGCGTGAAATTCAGGGCTTTTGTCGAGATCGGCCGCCTTCGCCTCCATGATCAGTAGTTGAATATTGACCATGGTGTTCAAATGTTTCTTCGCTTCTTTTACCCTAGTGGTGTCCGCCTTCGCCTCTTCGGGAAGGCCAGCGATAAATTCCCGCAACTGGTCAACTGTTATCTTCTCATCACCTATCTGAGCAACTACCCGGTCTCCCATTTCCACTGTGCAACCCATGAGCATGGTAAAAAGCGCGAGTGGTAAAAGCCAAAATGCAGTCCTTTCTCTTGGCATGTAGCTCAGATCTCCTCTGTATTCCTGTGCATAGGTAGGTTACTCCAAACCGGCGAATACCGTGGCAAAAGCCATTCTACCCGTTTCGGTTTCGTTATCTATGGCCCTTCTAGTCAGCCTGAGCCCCATCAGGGTCGTCAAATTGTAGCCCAAGTAGTTTGAATTATTGGCGAACTGGGCCGCGCCCACAATTTCACGGAAGTCGTCTAGTAACCCTTCCTTGACCGCCTCATCCGAATCCCTGAGCTGTTGGAAAACGGTGTACTCCACGCCGGCCTGCATCGTGGAGTTATTAAACAATGGCCACCGGGCCAATAAAGTAAAAA
>JAPPEG010000288.1 GCA_028875345.1 Gemmatimonadota bacterium | reverse complement strand
CGGAAATATATCGCCGGGTACAGGACGAAGCTCTCAAAGGCGAGAAAAGCGACCGTTGTCTGCGATTTGCTGTAGAGGAGATTGAGCGCTATGCCGCTGTACTGGAACAGGAGCGCGACCTGCTGCAGAAGTCGATTGACCGTTGGTTGGCGTTTTTTGCCGGGCGTTTGGCAGACCATCCTTGGACAGTGATTGAGGATGTAGCCGATAAACCCGTTGCCGAACAAGTAGCCGAAATAGGCGAGCGCATTTTGCAGGACGCCTTGGGTGGGGGAGCACAGGATGTGTATTTCGATCCTCTGGACGCTGGCTTGCGTCTGCTCTACAGCGTAGGGCGCTGCCAAGAAGTGGCCCGTTTTGATGCCTGTCTGACAGAGCCTTTGGGGACGTGGCTCAAGGGGCTGACCGTCTTGGAAGAGACCGTGCCCGAGCGGCTGGGCGAAGGCCTAATTAGGAAAACTTGGGGGGAAACGGGCTGCCAGCTACGACTGACTGAAGTGCCTACCACACTGGGTTCTCATTTCCATCTCCATCTGTTCACGGATTACGAAGGGACAAGCCTTGAAGATCTGGGCTACATGCCAGAGCAGGCCGAATGCCTCAGACGGGAATTTGGGGCGCGGCCGGGGCTTTTCCTACTCGTTGGCTCGGGCGTCCCCGAGGACGAGCGGAATCGCTTGGTGTTGGCCCGAGATTGGGCGGATGCAGGGCGCTTAGTGGTGTGTTTGGACCACCGAATCAGATACCGAGATGAACAATTGGTGCAGCTAGAGCTACGAGACGAGGCGGGTCCTGATTTCAAAACCCTGTGGCAGGCGGCGCTAGATATGAGTCCCGATGTCGTGGTGCTAGACGAGGTGCGCGATGCCGACCAAGCCCAAGCTCTGCTCGAGGGGGTGCGCAGCGGTGCTGTAGTGCTGGCCCAAGTGCGGGCTGGGAATATGATAGAGGCGGTGCAGAAGTTGATCGACTTTGAGATTGACCGGGCGGCTCTTGGCCGGGCCTTGTTGGGCGGGGTAGATAAGGCCGTCGTGCGTCGGCTGTGTCCTCAGTGCGCTCGTCGTCGGCCTCTGCGGGACGACGAATTGGCGCGGTTAGGTTTGGCGGTCGGCGATGAGGTTGGTACACCAGTGGGGTGCTCGGCGTGTGGCGATGGGTACGTCGGGCGTCGGTCGGTATATGGACTGTGGCTAGCGGACACCGAATTGGCGACGTGGGTCGCCGACCCGCAGGTCGATTCACCTCTCCCACCGATTGGACCTGAGAGCCTGACTACGGCCCTGCGTCGAGCCGTGTTGGCTGGCGCGGCGACCCCGGAGGAGGCCCTAGTTTTTCTGTAGTCGAACCCTCAGACTATCCGATAGCTGGTCTCAATAGTTCGGCGACATTTGCAAGCCGCTGATGGAGGGGAACCAATTGGATGCTCCGAGAATCAGGGCGAATGAGTGTGCTTGGCTGGCGCGGCGCGATCCCCATATATTACGCGGCATGGAGAAACCGAACTCTGGCTATCATCGAAGAATAAGGGTTGGAGACATGGACAAAAAAGGGGTGTTGCGGGGTCCGGTTTGAAAGAGCAGAGCAAATCGTTCAAGGGCAGCGTCGACCGGATGTTCGAGGCGGCCGCCGCCACGATGGAGCTCGAGCCGGGACTCGCCGACCAGATCCAGACGTGCAACTCCGTGTTCCAGGTCAGCTTCCCCGTTCACATACGGGGTGAGTTTCGGGTTTTCACCGGCTGGCGCGCCGTCCACAGCGAGCACTTCCTGCCGGTAAAAGGCGGCATCCGCTATGCGCCGATCGCCGATCAGGACGAGGTGGAGGCCTTGGCCGCCTTGATGACCTACAAGTGCGCCATTGTCGATGTCCCGTACGGGGGATCTAAGGGTGCCCTGCAGATCGATCCGCGCGACTACGACGCGGCCGAGCTCGAGCTGATCACTCGCAATTTCACGATGGAGTTGGCGAAGAAAGGCTACATCAGCCCCAGCCTCAACGTGCCGGCTCCCGACATGGGTACGGGCGCGCGCGAGATGGGGTGGATCGCGGATGCCTACCGCGCCCTGTATCCCAACGACATCAACGCCGTCGCCTGTGTCACCGGCAAACCCGTGCACATGAGAGGAATCCGCGGCCGCAACGAGGCGACGGGGCGCGGGGTGCAATACGCCCTCAGAGAGTTCTTCCGCCATCCCGAAGATGTGCAGAGGACCGGGATGGATGGAGACTTGGAGGGCAAGCGAGTAATCATCCAGGGCTTGGGCAACGTCGGGTACCACGCCGCGAAGTTCCTGTCTGAAGAGGATGGCGTCAGGGTGGTCGCTGTTATTGAGCGCGAGGGGGCCGTGGTGTGTGAGGATGGGCTAGACATTGAGGAACTTGCCGCCTATCGCCGTGAAAAGGGCGGTGGTCAGGGCTTTCGGGACTCCGAGTTCGTGGAGGACGGCAGCCTTTTGCTGGAAGCAGACTGCGACATCCTGATACCCGCGGCCACTGAATCGGTGGTCACTACCGAAAACGCCGAACGCATCCAGGCGGGGCTGATTGCCGAGGCCGCCAACGGTCCGACCACGTTCGAGGCGGACGAAATCCTGCGCGATCGCGGCAAGGTCATGATTCCGGACGCTTATCTGAACGCAGGGGGCGTGATCGTCTCCTACTTCGAATGGATCAAGAACCTATCCCACATCCGCTTCGGCCGCATGGACCGGCGCCTCGACGAGCTGCGCGGACAGCGCATCGTCGAGGCCATTGAAACGGCGGTCGGCAAACCGCTTCCGGAAACCCAGCGGCACGATCTGATGCGTGGGGCCGACGAGTTGGACCTGGTGCGATCCGGCCTGGACGACACCATGCGGCAGGCGTACAACGAGATGCGCGAGGTGTTTTTGCGTCATGACAAGGTGCATGATCTGCGCACCGCGGCGTACGTCGTGGCGATCGAGAAGATCGCGCAGAGCTACCGGGAAATGGTGTACTGATGGAGACTAACATGCAAGAGTACGAGCTTCTGCTACACGAACGCGAGGGCTTGCGCGTCAGCATCGCCTTTTTCTTACTCAAAGCTGAAACCGATCAACCACTCGCGGCATTGGGCCGCTTGCAAAGGAGCAAAGCGTGAAAATCACCAAAGTAGAAACCATTCAGATAGAGACCCCGCGCTACTACGGCCACATCTCCGGGCACGTGCTGGTCAAGGTCTTTGTCGATGACGGCCCGGTCGGCTGGGGCGAGGCGTCCGACAGCCGCGCCGAGGATTTGGCGGCTATTGCCCGGCAATACAACGAGCTGTTGGTGGGACGGGACGCTGAGGCTATTACCGAGATCAACGGGCTGTTGCTCGGCCATGCGTTCCACAGCTCAGTAACCAATCTTCACCTCGCCTCGGCGATTGACCTGGCGCTTTACGATCTCCACGGCAAGGCCCAAGGGGTGCCGGCCTATCGGCTTTTGGGCGGCAAGATGCGGGAGAAGCTCTATTGCTGCTACCCGATCTTTGGCTGGCAGGTAAAAGAGGACTTTGAGCGCACACTGAGCTATCTCCAGCGGCTGCTCGACTTGGGCCATCATCTGTTCCGCTACTACGTGTCGGGCGATAGTACACTCGACGACCGCTTCTTAGACGAGGCCAAACGCCGCTTCGACGACCGACTCAAGCTCAAGTCCATCGACTTTTCTGGCCGCTTCACCGATTGGGAGACGGCCGTCCGCTACGCCGATGTTCTCCGTCACCACGCGCCCTATCACTTTGAGCAGCCCTCGCGCAGTTTACGGGTCTCGGCCGAATTTGTGCGGCGCGTTGACCTGCCGGTGAGCTGGCACATCA
>JAPPEG010000362.1 GCA_028875345.1 Gemmatimonadota bacterium | reverse complement strand
AGCCGCGCTCCCAATCGTCGCCCTGACGCCCGCGCTCGGGCAGCTTTAAGTACTCTTTGCGCAGCAGCGGCTCGTCCGAATTGTCCACGGACAGTGAAATTTCTGGGGCGTCTTGCAGGGCTACTTGCTTGCGGGTGTACGCCAAGGGACTGGGGTCGTGGCCGCTGCGGGTGCGCAACTGCATGTCGGCCAGGTCCGCAGCCCCTACTTGCTGCTGCAAGGTGCGGATGAGGCCCCAATTGGCCGGGCTGCCCATATCGATGATTGGCGAGATGTAGCGCGCCGTCGGAAAAAATCCCTCGCCAAAGACCTGGAGCTTCTCGATCTCAAAGGGAATGGCCGACGTGGCCCGCAAGCGGATGAAGCGAATGTAGCGCGGCGGATCGATGGGCACTTCGGTGATCCGGTCGCTGTTGTCGTTGTATACGGCATAGGTCTCCCAAATCGGGTTGCCCGAACTGGTCAGCACCAAGCCGTCGTTGATCTCCACTTCAAAGTTTTTCAAGAAGTCGTTTTGAAAGGGGGTGCCGGGCGAGGGAAAGATCGTGTTGCGCGGGAAGAAACGCAGCCGGTTGACCCCAAAGCGCGCGCCCAAGTCGAGAATGAGCTGAGTCCCCAAGATGTCGTCTTCTTTGCGCTCGAATGCCTGCCCGGTTGGATCGGCCGCGAGCATGTCCTCAAAAATCACCTGCAACTGCAAGGCGGTCAGGTCAAAGACGGTCGGTGCGCGCAGCGAGCCGCCGCGATCCAGCACCTCTGTGGCCAAGTTCTGCTCGGCACCCACTCGCCGCGGCAGAATGCTACTTGGAAAATCCGCGCTTCTAAACTCGATCAAATCGGCCGGCGCATAGCCTATTTCAGTGACGTTGGGGTCGAGGAAGGAGCGGTGCTCGGGCTGGATCGTCGCGATGTCCTCGGCCCCTTCGACCCGCCCGGTCCACGAGATTTGCCCGTCCTGTCCGATGAGCAGGACTTGTCGGGCCGCTAGCGGCTGCACCAAGCACGCAGTTAGAACCCCAATCAGCAACGCGACTCTCATGGCATTTCCCCCGACAATTGTTTCAACAACACGTCCCTCTCAGTTCGGACGCGCGCGGCGACTTTGGCGCGCTGCTCTTGGCGCTGATACTGGGCAAACGCTTCCCGGGCGGCCTCTTCCTCGCCCAGCAACCCGTGGAGCTTACTCAGAAAGAAATGCACCCTGTAGTCGTCCGGGGTGGTCTCGGCCAGCTTAGCGACACAAGCGAGAGCCTCGCGGTAGCGCCCCTGCCAAAAGAGCAGCTTGCCCAACCCCCACAAATCGGCGCTTGAACCGGGATTTTCTGCTAGCGCGGCCTCGAGCTGTGCTTCCGCCTTCTGCATGGCTTCCTCCCCGACCAGCCCTTGCTGCCTCCACCAGCCCTCCGCCCTCGGGCTGCCCAGCTCGCCGCCGCGGCGGTCCCGCTCAATGAGGAGATTCGCCAACCCCAAGGCCGCTGGCCGCGCATAGGTCTTTTGCGCCAGCAACTCGACGTAAGCCGCAATCGCAGGTTCGGCTCGGCCTTCGGCCTCGTAAATGCGCGCTAGCTGGTATCGGGCCCGGCTGCTGTCGGGACGCAGCACCAGCAAGTCGCCATAGGATTGGGCCGCACTCTGCAAGTCGCCGCTCAGGCTCTGCGCGTCGCCTAGGCGACCGAGCAACGCCGCGGGATCACCCCCTTGATCGAGTAAAGTCCGGTAGAGACCGACAGCGGTGGCCGACTGCCCGGCAGCTACATAGCGAGCCGCCAGCAACTCCTGCGCTCGACTTTCTCCAGGCCAACGCTCTAACAGCTCGCGGTACGCGGCAATGGCCTTGCCGTGCTCGTCCTTTTCGCCGTAGAGCGCTCCGAGCGCGTAATAGGCAGCGGGCAAATCGACCCCTGCCGCGACCGCACTCCGGTACTCGCGCAGGGCGTTGGCCGTCATGCCCTGCTCCTGGTATGCGTGGCCCGCCCAGTAGTGCTGCTCCCCTTTTGACCTACTATCGCACGCATGGAGACCGATACTGAGCGCGATCAAGACCACCCACGGCCTCCGGGCCAATGTGGCTAGCCGGCGCATCTAATTCAGCCCCGCATAAATCGTCACAAAAGATTCGTTGGTCGTCCGCGCCTCCTGCCCGGTGAACTGCTTGCGCTCTACTTTCGTGCCGACTAAGGCGCGGAGCTTATAGCCAAGGTAATTGGACTCATTGCTAAACTGGACGGCTACAGTCACCGAGTCGAAGTCGTTGGCGTCGGCGTCTAAGTCGTTGAAGATCGCGTATTCCACGCCAGCCTGGAGCTTGGTCACCTGCAACACCTGCGTCTCCACCAAGCCCGAAAACAGCTCCATCAGGCTGGTGTGGCTGTTGAGCGACAGCAAGCTGCGGCTCTGCTTGCGGAACTCGCTCTTCCAGCGCGGCTCCAACGACCACGCCCCGAGCTGGAGGCGGTAGCTCGCTTTATTGATCAGGCCGAAGAAGAAGTCAGAAGGCGCTAAGCCGTATTGCTCCCGCTGGGCCTTTTCCATCTGCTGCTCGAAGTGGAGCCAGTGCATCTTGGTGGTCAAAAAGAGCGCCGCCACCTGTAGATTGTGGCCGATAAAGAGCTGGTTGACCCAAGTGTCGCGCGCCAACAGCGGGTCCTCGACCTTGGTCAGCTCGCCGCCGCGCAGCGTATTGTCCGGCGCCCACTGCAACAGCGGGTTGGGGATGTCGTCTTGGACCAACTTGCTCATCTCGAACACCCGTAAGCGGCCCAGCCGTGGCGCGTCGCGCTCATAGGTAAACATCAAGTAATTGCTCTCGTTTTTGCGCGCCGAGGAAATCAGCCCCTCGCGCAGCGCACCCACCACCAAGCGCGCCCGCGGCGTGATGTCGGCCCCGAGGTGGATGTTGAATCCCCGGTGATCCCGGCGATACGGATAATCCGGTTCCTCGTCGTTTTCGTATTGATCGACCCAAAAGTTGTTGTTCATATCGACGCCAAAGAGAAACTCGGGCCGATCGACGTAAAACCGCAGAAAAGCCTCCTCGTAGTCCGGCTCGGTATTCGAGCGCACGAACGTGTCGTTTTGGTTGAAGTCGGGCACGAAGTCGTTGTTTTGATCCCAGCCCGGAAAGACCTGCTGATCGCCGCTGAGAAAGTCGAAGCGCACGTTGTCCGGGAATTTGTCCTGATCGTCGTTGTCATCGACCAAATCGACCAAGCCGCGCTCGTTGTCGTAGTCGAAGTCCCCAGTGCCTGAGGTGATAAAGGTCTGAGTATTGTAGCGCGGGTCCATGCTGTAAAACTCGCCAAAGGCAAAGTAGGGAGCGGCCTTCTTGGACACGTTGACCATCCAAGCAGGTGCCGAGCGCCGGCCACCAATCCCAGAAAACGCCTCGTGGGTTTCCGTGAGCACGTTGGGGTACTTCCGATAGCTCCAACTCAAATCGTACTCGCCGTACAAGTCGAAGCCCCGCAGATCCTGCAACTCGACGCTGCCACCAAAGATGTGGGTCGCCGTGGGCAGGCCATACTCAAAGCGGATGGTCTGCAAATTGGTGATGTCCTGGACATTGCCCTCGGCCTGTGCGACGAGCAGCAAGACCTCCTGGCCGTCGAGGTTAATCTGGCGGTCCGAAGTCATCCAGACCTGATAGTCGTTGCCCAGCGTCAGCAGGAATTCGACCTTGGCGATTTCGTCCTTGGCAAAACGGGCCCGATCGACAAAGTCCGGGCTATCGAAATCGTACACCAGCCGCATCTCCTCCGGCCCATTGGCGGCGACAAAACCCTGCTGCAAGAAGCCGCCCTCGATGATCGGCTCAAAGCCAATGGCCTTGCCCGATTCCTCCGAGCCATCGCGATAGGTGATCTGCACGTCCGACGCATCGGGAAAAAATGCCGCCCCGCCCACGCCGTCTTCGGGCGAGTCGTCGCGCAACACGAGCTTGACGAGCGAGA
>JAPPEG010000175.1 GCA_028875345.1 Gemmatimonadota bacterium | reverse complement strand
TAGTCGGCGAATGCATCGCCGAGGGCAATGGTCCAGAACTCGAGGGTGACGGTGGCGTCTTGGCGCGGCTCAGGGCTACAGGACGAAAGGACGAGGAGGAGCGTAAGGACTAATGGCATGGAGGGGGATACATGACCTTGTCACAAGATATAGAATTGGATTTCATTACGCGGCTTATGCGGTTGATCAAACTACGTTTAAACGCATCTATAGGCAATGCGCCAACCATGAAAGGATTTCTCATGCGTCTGTTTTTTTGCACCCTGATCAGCGCGGTCTTTTTTGCCTGCGCGGATAATCCGCTCGCAGAGCGAGTGGATGAATTAGAGCAGCGTCTTTCCGAAGTTGAAGCCGCCCAAGAGGAAGACCGGCTGAGTTTGTTGGCGCGGCTCGATGCCCTCGCGGTGACGGCGGACAATGCCGAGGAGATCGGCCAAGTCCGCGCTAAGTTGACGCAAACGAGTATTACGCGGTCGGAATTTGAGGATCTACAAGAGCGCGTGGAGGAGTTGGAAGGTCAAATTGGGGATTGGAGCGGGATCGTCCATTCTTTGCAGTACTCCGTGTACGCCGTGCTCCACGGGGTGTACAACGGAAACATAGAGGATTGGACTATTACATTCATCGGAACGAGCTTTGCCGTGGAAAGCGGTACGCTTGTTACCAATGGGCACATCATAGATGGACTGGTTGAATTGGACGGTCAAGTAGCGGCATTCAACAACAGGTATGGAACCGATCTACAGAGGACGTGGATCGTGGTGCAAAACCTGACGACCGATCTCTCGTACCAAGGAAATTATTTCTTCATTGGTGCTTCTTGGTCGCACCCGCAATGGAATCCCGACGATCTGAGTTCGCCCGACGTGGGTACGCTGCACATCTCCGAAGGCTTCATTGGGCGGCGCGCCCGCTTGGCGACGAGCAATGCGGTTTATCGCTTGAGAGTTGGTGCCCCGATCGCGACGTTGGGATTTCCCGGCGAACTCCAGGGCGGCGAGCTGTCTCGTCTCTTCCCGATTGGCACCTTTAAGAATGGCACGATCAGTGCCTTGCGCCCGCCCTTCCGAGGCGAAATGTACACCGCGTCCGACTCCTACGTCGTCCAGCACAACCTCGACCTGTCCGGCGGCACCAGCGGCAGCCCCATTTTCGACGATTCGGGTCAAGTGGTAGCCATCAACAACGCGGGTATTGAGAATGTGGTGCTCAGCATAGGCGGTGCCCCTGCACGCATCTCACAAGCTGCCTTGGGGTTCGGCATCCGCGCCGACAAAATTCACGAATTGCTCGACGAGGTGGGCGTAGTGGCCAAGCCGACGACACCCGCCAATCTGAGCGGATTAGCCAACAGCTTGGACGGACGGGATATTGGCTCCTTCGACATTGGGACGACGCAAGAGGACTTGGCGGAGCGACTGGCCGGGATGGAGTAAGGATCAATCGGTCTGGACCTTGAACGACTGTTCGACGATATGCTCGTGATCCGACATTCGCGCTTTCTTTATGGCGTGCTCAGTCAGCGGCAGGTAGTAATGGGTCTCGGCGTTGGCTTTGATAAAGCCCTCGGCGTACGCGCACCCGGCGGCTGTGCCAAAGGCCCCGTCGCTGGTCTCGATCCGCTTGCGCGCATACGCCCCGCCGTAGCCCTGGCTTTCTAGGCAATCTAGCGCTGCCAGCTTCTTGTCGACTACGTCGGTAATGTCGATAAAGACATCGTTGTAGTAGCCGCCCTCCGAATCCCAGACACTGCGCGGAACCGAGGCAGCCCCAGTGCCGAAATAGAAAACCTGGGCGACTCGATGCGGCGGACGACTGTCGCCGGGATCCACCCCGTAGGCCAGCGCAAGCGCGTGGAGGACGATTTGACCGCAGATGGCATGGGCGTTGGTCAGCCCGTCGCCTTCCTTGGGAAAGTGGGTCAGCACCACATCCGGCCGCAGTTCGCGCACCAGCCGCGCAAGGCGGCGCACAGCTTCTTCGGTGACCCGCAACACGGCGTCGTCGGCCCCAAAAAAGTGGATTTCCTCGACGCCGAGTAGAGCACAAGCCCGCCGCACTTCGTCGGCCTTGACGTCGGCGCGCTCGGCCATTAGCGCCGTTAGTTGGTCGGCTTGCGGGACTTCTGCCCGGTGGAACATCTCGTCGCTGATCACCTTGTCGTGGACTCTCGCCCCATGCGTGAGCACCACGCAGCCGACCCAGTCGCCGCGGGCGACGTGATGGGCCATGGTGCCGCCCGATTGGTCAAAGATGTCGGCCGGATGCGCGCCGATGGACAACAGCCGCAGATTATCGCTCATGTTCGGTTCCTTTCGCGTTTTATTCACACTCACGCCGAGACCGCGATTGGCACTCGGTGAATGACGTTGCCGAGGTAGCCTTTGGGGTTCCAAGGCTGGCGGAAAGGCTGGGCGTTGCCCGCATCGTCAAACGCCCGCGCCCAAATTTCGTAGTAGCCCTTGCTCGCAAAGGTTAGCTCGGCGCTCCAACCATACCAAGCGTATTTATTGGCTGGCGGGGTCAACTCGGCCTCTTGCCACTGGATGCCGAGGTCGGTGGAGACGAGCACCTTGGCCACGCTGCGCTCACCGGCCCAAGCGTGTCCGCTAGTGCTGAGTGGAATGCCTGCTTGGACGGTCGCGTTGGCTTGCGGCGCAGTGATGAGCGACTTGACGACCCACGAGGTGGCAATGACCATGTCGGCTTCCGGCGGCGGTTCCCCCGGTTCCACCGGATAGGCTGGAACGCGGTAGGAATAGCCGCTCATTTGTTTGGAATCGTGGACGGTGTCGCGCACCCAGATGCGGTTGAGCCACTTCTGCATGGAGCTACCGATCCAACCTGGAACGAGCAACCGCGCTGGAAATCCGTGGGCCGCTGGCAGCGGCTCGCCGTTCATTTTGAGCGCGATTAACGTGTGCTCGTCCATGGCCTTATCGATGGGAATGCCCCGCGAAAACGGGGGATCATCCTCGCCGTAGTTGGCAAGGTACACGGCCTTCTCGGTTACTTCGGCTGCTTGCAGCGCATCGCGCAAGCGCACGCCCGTCCACTCGCTGCAGGCCACAGCCCCGCGAATCCACTGCGTACCGCCCACAGTGGGCGCGAATGCGCTCCGTCCGTTTCCGGCGCATTCTAATATTACCTGCAAGGTGACTTGCGGCAGGCTGTGCAAATCGTCCAGTGAGAAGGCGCGTTGGTTGCGGACCTCGCCGTCAACGGTCAGGCTCCAGCCTTGGGCGTCTTGGCTTAGGGCGCGCTCGGGGATGCTGCCGTTGTTGCGCACGAAATGGCGCGCAGTCGGCGTGATGTCCGCGGCGAGCAAATGCGGGGGAAACTCGCCGTTGAACGGGTGTTGCGAGTGGACGATCATGTCTGGCTTGGGCAGCCCAATCACGGTTGGGTCAATTCCATCAGTCGCTGGCTGAACGGGGCCCTCGCTACAGCTTGGGCCAGCGCCAAAGATGCCGAGACCCGCCAGCGCGGCTCCCTTGCCTACGGTCGCGAGGAAGTGCCGCCGCGAAGTGATCCGGTCAAAGTGCGCCAATTCGTCCGCACGCTTCCCGTTTTCCACTGGCAGATAGCTTTGTCCGTAATTCGATTCAGGCATAGATGATTTCTCCAGTCTATGGCGTCCTCACTTGAACAGGCTCCTGCGGCCTATCCTGCTGCACAAAAGGCACTCGGCCGGCTGGTGCCCGCGTGCTGGGCAGTGCTCGCGGCCAAAGTAAATGATTTGCAGGTGCAGGTCGTTCCAGCGCTCTTGGGGGAAGAGGCGCTTGCAGTCCCGTTCCGTTTGCTCGACGCTCTTGCCGTTGGACAGCCCCCAGCGGTGGATCAGCCGATGGATGTGGGTGTCCACGGGAAAGGTCGGCACGCCGAAGTTCTGTGCGAGTACGACTTGCGCGGTTTTGTGCCCCACTCCTGGCAGGCGTTCGAGCGCGGCCAGATCGGGCGGGACTTGGCCGCCGTGTTCGGCGA
>JAPPEG010000084.1 GCA_028875345.1 Gemmatimonadota bacterium | reverse complement strand
CCCTCGAAAAGGGCGGATCTGAACCTTACGTATCCAAATCTATCTTGGAAATGGCACTGGATCTTGGCGTCCCTTGCGTCCCGGGAGATGATTCGCATGGGGTCGCGGGAGTTGGATTACATCTCGAGAAAGGTATTGAAATACTAAAGCAGACTGGATTTAGCACGGATTGGCCGCTCCCAGGGGCTACGGCACATAGATGAAACCAGACGGGACACGAGAATTGCCACCAACGATCCGATCCGCCACCCCCGCTGACGCCGAAATTGTAGTACAGATTTACATCGATTCGTGGAACGCTGGATTTGGCGCACTACTATCGCAGGCCGATAGAACTGTGACGCCAGCCCTTATTGAACGCTGGCGACACGATCTTGCTCAGCCTGTCCCACATCGCTGGTGGGTAACTGAGCACATGGGTTCAATTGCAGGGTTCGTCGGCATTGGTCCCAGCAGAGATCCGGTGGATGCACGCCTCGGCGAACTTGATACTATCGCTGTATATCCGTCGCACTGGCGCACAGGTATTGGCAAGGCATTGATGTCTGTCGCTCTGCGCCATCTGGTTGCGGACGGCTACGATGAGGCGATAGTGTGGACCGTAGAAGGCTACGAGCGCGGAATCGCTTTCTACGAGGCCATGGGGTGGAGCCGCGATGGTGGCGTCCGAGATGAAGGGCGACAAATCCGCTTCCGGCGCGACTTATCTACCTTGTAAAGATCGCTAGCAGGTTTCAGCTCGAAGAGCACGGCATTGATTGAAATTCCATCACAAGAGGCCGTAGCTGATGCCCTTAGCAGGCATTGGGACATCGCACCCGAAGCAGTTTCTCCATGGAAATCGCCTCGGATATTTCGGATAGAGGGATGCGGCATCGCACGCATTGGTTTTCCTCGTGACGGTCTGACGAGTGTCCAGCTCGTAGAACTCGTCGATAGATTACATGCTGCCGGATGTCCCGTACCAGCCATCATCCCAACTTCCAACGGCGATCTCTCCATCACGCTGGGTCAGAAGACGCTGTCGGTGGAACAGGAATTGCCCGGAGATGGATGTTCCAGTGCAGATTTAGATATCTTGTTTGATGTAGGCCGTACTTTGGGCAAGCTGTATTCTGTCATGTACGAATTTGAACACATGCCAGGGCAAATTCTGCCACTAGATGATTGGATTGATCTTACCCTGCGAAAAGCCGAGACCTGGGCTGCCGAGCGACACCATGACGAATATGTCCGAGCATTTCGCTCCCAAGTTCGCAACAATCACCGAAATTTTCGGGTTCGCTTTGGACTCGTCCACGGAGATGTACGTGCCCCTAATGTACTCAGGCATGGGCAATCATTAGGGCTCATCGACTTCAATTGTAAATATGATCCTCAATTATCGGATATAGGAAAGATCCGCAACAAATGGCTCATGGGTAGCGACAAGAGGCACGGTCGCCCCCTTACACCCCTTGAGATCGCCGATGTCCTAAAGGGGTACCATCAAACACGTCCTCTTACTAAGAATGAAGTAGATTCTTTCCCAGTGGTTTGGGCTGTAAATCAAGCTTGGAGATTAGCCCAAGATCTGAGGATTTTAGAAAGACATGATGTAGGCCCCGTGACCAATTGGCCTATTAGCGAGCAAATGAGCGATTTACCGCAGGCGATCAAAATGGGAGAGGAGATATTACAGGTAGCCTCTATAGATCCCATTGAATTTTGATCCATGTGTTTGGATAGACTTACAAATTGCAGTCAACAGTGGAGTTCTAAATGTCTGAAGAAAAAATCGAAGCCAACGCCACCGTAAGCTTACGCGCAGTTAATGCCGACACTGTAGGGGCAGTCTGCGGCCTGAGCAACACCCTCACGGAACCCAAGAAGAACTTTGTTGCCACCAATGCCTTCTCCATCGCCCAAGCATACTTCGAGCCCAAGGCCTGGTTTCGCGCCATATACGCTGATGAAGAGCCGGTTGGATTTGTGATGCTCCACGACGATGTCGAGAAGTCTGAGTATTTCCTCTGGCGCTTCATGGTCGCCGAGCCTTATCACGGCCTAAGTTTCGGCCGCCGCGCCATCGAGCTGTTGGTGACATACGTCAAAACCCGTCCCCAGGCCAAGGAACTGCTTGTAAGTTGTAGGCTCGGCGAAGGGAGTCCTGTCGGCTTCTACGAAAAATGCGGTTTTGTCCGTAATGGCAAGACGTATGGTGAGGAAATCGGCCTGACGATGCTACTATGACTCGCTGAAAGGAATCTGAAATGAGAAAAGAAGAATCAATTGACGCAGACTATCTGGCCCCAGCGAAATACGACCAGTACTACAGCGCGTATGCTACGCTTCCAGATTGGTTTCTGGCTGAGCTCGCCTCCCGCAGGAGGGTCTTGGAGCTTGCCTGTGGAACAGGCCGGGTGGCGATTCCCTTGGCAGAGCACGGCCTTGAGATCACTGGGATCGACTACTCGGAGCCGATGCTCAGCCTTGCCAGATTAAAGGCTGAAAACAAACAGGTGAAGGTCGATTGGGTCTGGGACGATATACGCCGCTTTGACACCAGTAGGCAGTACGGGTCGATTTTACTACTAAGCAACGCGCTATGGCACCTGCACGACCTAGCGGATTTCGAGAATTGTATTCGCTGCGTGAAGCGTCATCTCGCTCCGGGTGGGTACTTCATTTTGGACGTCTTTGTCCCTGGGCTGGAGATTCTCAATCGCGACCCAAGCAGACGGTATCCATTCTCTCGCTACACAGACGATGACACTGGACAAGAGGTGCAGGTGACTCAGTCATATAAATATGAAGCAGACACCCAGATCGCGCGCATGGTACACTACAGAGGGGACTCTGATGAGGTCGTTGGCGGTCTGAATCTCAGGATGTATTTCCCGCAGGAACTGGATGCCCTGCTAAAGTACAATGGGATAAGGATCAACGAGAAGTTCGGGAGCTGGGACCGAGACGCTTTTGAGCCGGACTCTAGGCATCAGCTTTGCTTCTGCACCGCGACGGAGAACGGCTAAGCTTTGCAAGTGACGTTTCTCGGAACATCAGCCGCGCCGTCAATGCCAATACCTTTCTGCGTATGTCAGGCGTGCTCAGACGCGAGGCGGGCCGCTGGCAAGAACCTCCGCAAGCGGTCGTCCATCGCAATCAACGATGATCTGCTTGTGGATATTGGTCCAGACATAGCGACCGCGTCATTTGCCCACGACGTTTCTCTAACTGGCATTAGTATCTGCCTATTGACACACGCCCACGCAGACCACTTTGACCCCGAGTTTCTCATGTCGAGACACGAGGAATACGCAACGGTCGTCGCCCAGGAAATGTTGCTAGCAGGTTCAATCGATGTGCTGAGGTCTATTGATGAGGTTTTGGGCGGAAGATGCGAATACGGAAGTATTTTCGCTCAAGACACACAGCACGCCCTGAAGATTAATCTGCTGACCGTCGAGCCGTTCAAAACTCAAGTCATCGGTGATTATCGCTTCACAGGGTATCCCGCGAACCACGGCACCGAAAAGGGATGTCTGCTCTATGCAATCGAGCAAGGCCAACACGCCATATTTTACGGCACTGATACCTCGGTTCTATCAGAGCAGGTATGGGAGCATCTTCTGCTTGCAGGCACGCAGTTCGATTTGCTCGTCCTCGATCACACGTACGGCATCGGCTTCGACGCTAGTCCGTCTGATCACCTGGCGTCCGTTGACGTCATAGGCCACGTCGATCGCTTTTGGCGCAGCGGCCTTCTCAAGGACAACGCAGAGGCTTACGCGACTCACATCTCACATGAAGGATGCCTAGAGCACGACGAACTGGATGAGTATGCCGCAGCACATGGCTACAGGATAGCATTTGACGGATTATCGCTGTCGTTCGACGCTTGAGTGAAATAAGAATGCAAAATAAATGGAATCCTTGACCCATCTCTGCGCCACTTGGCCAACCTCGGCGGAAGAGGAAGTCTACTGGCAGTCGATCCGCAACCAGTACATGATCGCGCCGGATGA
>JAPPEG010000247.1 GCA_028875345.1 Gemmatimonadota bacterium | reverse complement strand
GATCAAAAAGATAGCGTTGTTCTTCGGTCATCATCGTCAGCCTTGCCTTTCGTTAAAATCGCGAATTGGGGCACCGTTAGAATCAAAGAGTTTCCGTGGACAATAGCAACCAATCCCGCGAGGTTGGAGAATTCTACGTAACTTATTGTAATAAATTGAGATAGAACGATTTTTATGAGATCTGACGCGTCTAACACCGCCGCGCAAATTTCGCATCGCCTCAACAATACTTATTATGCTAAACGCATCCTCAGGATCCGAACCATGCCCAGAATAAAACATGAGCACCGCAAACGTTGAAACACTGCAGTTGCCTTCGTACTTAGGCGGAGAAGCAATCGGTTCAGCGGATACTTTGGCCGTCCACTATCCCTACGATGGTTCGATTGCCGGTGCGGTTAGCAAGGTCAACAGCGATCACCTCGACCCCGTGATCGACCGCACACTGTCCTTTGACGGACAGCCGTCGCGCTTCGATCGGTCGCAAGTGCTGACCACAGCTCGCGAACTTCTGCTTGAGCGCGCGGGCG
The DNA here is from genome assembly GCA_028875345.1 of Gemmatimonadota bacterium. Taxonomy (GTDB): domain Bacteria; phylum Latescibacterota; class UBA2968; order UBA8231; family UBA8231. The sequence continues at coordinate 3,514 of JAPPEG010000247.1, read as the reverse complement.
AGTTTGCCGACCTGATCCGCATGGAGTCCGGGCTGTGCATGCGGGAGACCAAGTACGAGGTGGGGCGCGCCTGTGACGTTTTTCAATTCGCCGCGGCCGAGGCGTTAAAGGACGACGGAGAAATATTCTCCTGCGATGTGTCGCCGAAAGGTGAGCAGCGGAAGATCTTTACGGTTCGCGAACCGGTGCGGTTGGCCCTTGCCATTACCCCCTTCAATCACCCACTGAATCAAGTTGCGCACAAGGTCGCACCGGCGATCGCGGCGGGTGTGCCCATGCTCGTCAAGCCGTCGGAGAAAACCCCGCTGACAGCCATTCGGCTTTGTGAGTTGCTCTACGATGCCGGCCTGCCCAAGCAGATGCTCAGCGTCTTCGTCGGGGACATCGACACCGTTGTCGAGCCATTAATCGCGGACGAGCGGGTTGAATTGATCACGTTCACCGGCGGCACAGCCACCGGGAAACGCATTGCTCAGGTGGCGGGCTACAAGAAATTGTGCTTGGAGTTAGGTGGTAATAGTCCATTGATCATTCTGGACGATGCGGACCTCGATCTGGCGGCGACGCTGGCGGCAGAGGGATGTTTTCGCAATTCGGGGCAACGTTGTACGGCTGTGAAGCGATTGCTCGTCCATCGGAAGATTAAGAGTGGATTTACGGATAGGTTCCTCAAGCGAGCGGCCACGTATCGGGCTGGTGATCCAGCGGACCCGGATACGGTCGTGGGTACGGTGATTGATGACGCGGCGGCGAGACTGCTTGAGCAACGCGTCCACAAAGCCGTGGATCAGGGCGCGAAAGTGCTGCTGGGTGGAGGACGCAGTGGCGCGCTAGTAGAACCAACGGTAATCGACGAGGTCCCTCGCGACGCGGAAATGATTCGGAAGGAATCGTTTGGGCCGTTGGCCCCCATCATCGAGGTCTCCGACATCGACGACGCCATCGCGGTCGCCAACGACTCCAAGTTCGGACTCTCCTCGGGCGTAGTAACCAATCACCTGCCCAGCGCCCTGGAATGCGTTCGTCGCATTCGAACGGGGACGGTCAACATCAATCAAGTTCCCGGCTATCGCATTGAATGCTCTCCGTTTGGCGGAGTAAAAGATTCTGGCTTAGGAGTTAAGGAAGGCGTGATTGAAGCCATGAAGTTCATGACCAACGTAAAGACGTTCTCGCTTCCGTGGTAAAGGATAATCCAATGGAAAGACTTTTTATTGTCACCATTATAGCGCTGTCAGGTTTATTCTCTTGTTCAGAAAATGGTGACATGCCACTCGATACACCCAATGCAAATACAACAGGTTTATTCACACGGACGCTTTCCCATGATGGTATAACAAGAGAGTACGTTCTGTATGTACCTGATTCTTATGATGGAACTTCAGCAGTTCCACTAATGCTCAACTTTCACGGATACGGTGGGATTGCAGACCAATACTTAAAATACGCCGATATGCGGCCTTTAGCAGATACGGAAAATTTTATTCTAGTCTATCCCCAAGGGACCCTGCTGGACGGAGATCCACACTGGAATGCTGGTTTAGAATCAGATGAAAATAAAAGTGATGCGGATGACTTTGGCTTCGTAGAAGCATTAATCAATGAAATTTCTTCCAATTATAACATTGATTTGGCAAGAGTATATTCCTGCGGTTACTCAAACGGCGCGTTCTTTACGTATTCACTTGCTTGCTACCATAGTGATAAAATAGCAGCCATAGGTTCTGTTGCTGGGACAATGATGGAGGAAACACATAACAACTGTAGCCCTTCACATCCTACGGCTATGATTAATATTCATGGTACAGCAGACAAGTCTGTCCCTTATGGTGGGGAATTTGAGGGATTATCATCAATTGATGAGGTGCTTGCTTATTGGACAAGTTTTAATAATACCAGTACTACTCCAATAGTAAATAGTATGGATGATAGTGGAATGACAATAGAATATTATTCCTACATAGACGGAGACAATAATACTTCTGTAGAACATTATAAGGTTATCGACGGAGGGCACGTCTGGTTTGATATTAACTACGACGGCTCTAATACCAGTAGCTTGATCTGGAATTTTGTGTCGAGATATGATATTGGAGGATTGCGATGAGTAACGGATGGAAGGATGCGCGCGGCTATTATCCTGGAGATTGGGTCAGGCCCAGGCAGAACTCGAGGCATTGGCGTCCATTGGTCGATTGGACGGAGGTTTTTCCAGGCCATCGCGCCGTCGATCGCACGGGCGCGTTCGAACTCTACGATGCCCCCATCGGCGTCCGCTTGGCGATCGAGGAAGCGGACAAATCGGCTCCGCTCGAGTTCGATGGCGAAGCGGATGATGACGTCGATGGCGTAGGCAATTCCGTGCGGGTGTGGCAGGCGGATGGCCGATACCACCTGCTCTACTATCAAGGGAGACGCGTCGCTTATGCAGTAAGTGAAGACGCTTACCGCTGGACCCGTCCCGCCTTGGGCATCATCGAGAAGAACGGCTCGAAGGAGAACAACCTAGTCACCGATGTGGGGGGTGACCTGCTCAAAGCGGTATTCGAGGATCCAACCGCGCCACCGGAAGAGCGGTTTAAGGGCATGGGTTGTGAGGGAGCTATGATCAATTCGGAGACTGGAGGGGTCGCCAACGAGGGCGAGGAGGTCGACGAGGAATACATACAAAAGTGGTGGGCCGATCAGGAGTACTTGGGTCCAGCCTACAAAGGGCCTAAGCTGATTCTCAAGGGCCGGGTAATGGGATGGGTCTCCCCCGACCGCATTCACTGGAAGCGGACCGACAAGATTCTCGCCGACTTTCCCATGGATGGAGGCCTCTCCGCCAGATACGATGAGAAATCCGGTTACTACTACGCCTACTGCCGAATCCAGGGCGTCCCCCAGGAACAGTTCGACCTGATCGGCAGCGGCGTTCCAGAGGATGGCATCTTCCACCGGGCGATCGGGCTGACCCGGACCAAGGACTTCAACCACTGGCCCGCTCCCAAGCTCCTCCTCTTTCCAGATGGTCAGGACGAGCCCGACCTCTCGTTCTACGGCGGCGACTACTTTCCCTATCCGGGTAGAGACGATCTGCACTGCATGTTGGTACAGGCCTACCATCACGCCACCGACCACGTGGACAGCCAGCTCGCCATCAGTCGCGACGGATTGATTTGGCAGCGGCCGGAGCGCAAGCCGATTATTCCGGTGGGCGGTCCGGGTGCGCCCGACTCGGCCATGGTCTACTCCTGGGGTAGCGGCATCGCGGAATTGCCGGACGGCAATTGGGGGTCTCTCTACGGAGGGCACACGTCGCTGCACAACGCACCGCAGAGAGGAGAGGCGGTGTTGCAGTGGGCTCGGTGGCGGCCCCACAGATTCTGCGGCATCGAAGCAGACGTGGAGGGCCGGTTTACCTTGCCGACCGTAGTGAGGACCGCCAGTCAGCTGAGGCTCAACTACCGCTGTCGCCCGGGTGGCTGGATCAAGGTCGAGATTCTGCGCAACATTCCCTCGCGGATTCATC
>JAPPEG010000286.1 GCA_028875345.1 Gemmatimonadota bacterium | reverse complement strand
TACTCCAAGCGCGGTGCTGATCGCACTGCGTCAGTTGCACCCAGTAGGGACATAGACCCTTTACCGTCCGCGCGTCTCGGAACGAGAGTTCCACTCGCCGTGGCAGGTTCGGGTTCGGGGCCTGTCCGACGATGACGCGCCGACTGGTACCGCCCGCATCCACTCGCATCGGTTGCTCCCGCACTTGGGACAAGCCAAATGCGAAGGTCGCATGGCGGGATTCAAAGCGGCATAATGTCTCCGCGTCTGCTTCAATTTCTAGGCACATCCCCATGCGGTTGCCAGCAGTGACCGTGTCGAAACAGACCGTTTGGTCGTCAGCCAGTTCGAGCCGGTCGTAGGGAGTGATCAAAGCGACGTGCTCGACGTTGGCGATGCGTCCGTTTTCGACGACAAACCGGCCCTTCCAGCAGACGCGCTGATCGGGAGCACTGCCATGTCGTTCGGTTCCTCCCCACAGGATGCGCAAGGCACCTTCGGCAGATGCCATCGTCGGTCGCCATGTCCACAGCAAGTCGGGACCGCACAGCAGATCGACCTGCTCAATCGCCGCCGTCCCCTCTGCCTCAATCGACACAAGGGGACAATCGGTTGTTGCGTATTCGCTTCCCATGGGATGGCCGTCGGCTCGGACGTCAAGTAGTATGCGAGGTCCGTCAGTGGCGTAACACCGCCGCGCTGCAATCGCTGCCCACAACGCATCCTCGGTGAGTTCGGAGGCCAGAAAAGCGGTGACACCGCTGCGCGTGTTGCGGATAAGCCGACTACCGGGATGATCGCATCCGGGCCGACCGGCAACGCCGTCGGTTCCAGCGGTTATCCCAACGCGATAACCGCGACGCAAGGCGTCGAGCACGAACCAGTCCGAAGTACCGTGAGTGGAGTGAACCTCGGCGAGAGTTTCGATTCCCGGCTCGTGAAAATCGAGGTTGGTCGGCCGGCCGCCAGCGTGCATGTTGATGAATACCTCTTCATCCCGCATGACAGCCAAAAACTCGGTCGCTGTTTCGAGGTCGGGTTCCGGATCGGGCACATCTTCGGTGAAGAAGCGACCAGAACGCCGCAAGCGCGGTTCATCGCGGCGGTACACGACATTGCGGTCGCCGCCGTCCGGTGTGTAGGCGCTCCATTCGCACCCGAGAAAGGCGATGAAACTCCCCTCTTCATTGGCAGCAGCCGATTCGCGGCGCGTTTGCTCCCACAGGTCCAAACTGACGTGGTGGTCATTCGCTTGGTGCGAGCAGACCTGCAGACCGGCTACGTGGCGGGCGTAGTCGAAGTGATGGCGCACCGAGCCGATGCCGCAACCAATTTGGCCTTGGCCAGCATGTAGATCTCCCCAAAAGATGCGCAATGGAGGGGACTCATCGGCGATACGCACTGGATTGCTCTCTGTCCGCAGTTGGAAGCGAGGAACAGCAACCTCAATGCGATAAATCCCCAAGCTGGCGATACTCACCCGTGCCCGATAAGCGGGCATGTCCCCAATCCTTTCGACATAGACTACTCTGACTCCGTCGGCAGGAACTACCTCCGGGACCAAACCCTCGATGAGCAAGGGGTTGCCCCACACATCCTCAACGCGCAGCGTCAGTGCAAAGTCTTCGTTGACGAGTCCGTCCGCGGGAGCGAGGGCAAACAGCCGCGCCGGAACACCAGCTACAATGGGGAACCCGCGCACGGGTGGGAGTTGGACCCAACGGTCGCCGCCGTCCGGGTTAATTAGAAAGAGCAACTCAGCATCGGGTACGACAAAGGTGGGAGAACGCCACTCCCGGCAGGTCAGTTCAACTACATCTCCCTGGGTCAGCACACCGGAGAGGACTTCGACATCGATATGGTGATTCCACGGGATCAGGTCGCCCCGGAAGTCAAAGGTTACCCGCAAGTTGACTTCGCGCCTTGAGCAAAATCCATGGACGTACCCCGGAGCGTCGGGATCGCTCGTCTGCAGCGTGGCCCAGTCGAACGGCCACAGCCAAGCGACCCGTAAGTGCCCACCGGCAGGGATTGCTGTCTCGCCGAGTTCAAAGCGCAGCGTTAGATCGATATTATCTCCAGCTTGCACCGCGGCCGACCGCATGATGTGACCGCTGCCGTGCAACCGACGGCGTTCTGCGAGGTCAATACCGGGAAAGTGGTGGATTTGAGGCCGCTGGGGAAAACCGCTGCTCACCAACATGGAATGGACTTCGTACTCATAAAGTTAGATGCCCATCGAGAGCGGCACTGAGCCGACGCCGAACCTCGGGAAACTCGGAGGACACGTCGTCCCTTTCGTTGCGCTCGAGATCGTACAGTATTTGGGGCCGGTCGCGCTGCAGGCGCTTGGTCTCGTCAAGCGGAATGTGCATCGGCTCAAAAATGTCCCCCCCGATGCGCTTCTTCGGGTCATAGCCACGCACCAACTTAAAACGGCCGTCGAAGACCATGCGCCAAGCACTCAGGCCAGAAAACACCAAATCGCGGTGTCTGTACTCCTCTCCTCCGAGATAACCGACAAGGGAGCGACTATCGAAATCTGCATCAGGCGTCAACCCAGCCCATTCGAGGAAGCTAGCGGTCAGGTCGAGGGTCGTCATCGGAGCGTCGTCGCGACCGACAGCAGCCACCCCCGGGCCCGCTATTACCAAGGGAACTCCAACCGAGGCCTGCAGAGGAGATAGCTTTTGCCATTGATTGTAGTCCCCGAGCATCTCGCCGTGGTCACTGGTAAAGACGACGACCGTGTTCTCCAAATCCCCCCTCTTGCCAACATGCTCTACCAAGCGTCCGAGGCACTGATCGAGATGTTCAACCGTGGCAGCCCAATTACGGCGTACCTCCTGATGTGTCTCAGGGGAGATATTCTCGGTGTTGAACAGAGGAGGCGGAAAATCGACCGGCGGTTCGCGGTACCACCGGTGCATCGATTCGGTGACGTCCCAAGGGTGGTGGGGATTCTGTAGATTCACCTCCAAGTACCACGGCTTGTCGTTGGGTGCTCGATCGAGCAAGGAGAGGGCGTTGGTGGTAATCCAAGTGTCAAAGTAGGCGTCGTCGGGTAGCGTCGTCGGAAAAGTGGCCGTCCACACGCCCTCTTGGTTGCGGCGCGCGTAGTCGGCAATGTGCTCCTGTGCCAAGCCGCGCTCGTGCAGGAACGCCATGTACGAATCTTGAGGAACCATGTCGTTGCGGCGCATCAGGATAGTCGCCTGGTTCAGACCGGCGTTGAAGATCGCGTCGGAAAACCCCCATTCTTCCAATCCCTGTCGGCCATCAACTCCCCGGTGGAACTGCGGAGGGTTTCCAGATTGATTGCTGCCCACGTGGTGTTTACCTGCCGTCATGACATGGTATCCAGCTTCGTCGCGCAGGCGCAGGTGGTACTTGGGCAGATTGTCAGGGGGATAGGTGTCGTTGCCCCATACTTGGGTGCGATCGTACTCTTGCCCGGCCACCAAGCAGGAGCGCGAAGGAGCGCAAACAGGCGACGGGCAGATGGTGTTAGCGAGCCAGATCCCGCGATCGGCGAGTTGCCGGAGATACGGAGTGCGCACCGGAATATCCGGGTTCATCTCGACCCATTCCGGCCGCTGCTGATCGGTGAGGACGAACAGTATGTTGGGACGTTTATTCGGCATGGCAGTCAGACGGCCTCCTGTTCATCAAGCAAGGCAGCGATATTAGGCCGACCCGGGTTGTAAGGAGGCTCCATGATCGCCTGCTGCAGCGGTGTGAGTTCGTCGTAGAACGGGCAGTATTCTTCGAGGCGATTCATCCCCTTGGCGTTGACAAAGGGACCAGCAGCATAGCGGTAGAGAAGAGTGCGGCGCTCGTGCTTGCCTTTCCAAGGCAAAGTACCATGAGTGAGTCCCTCGGTGAAGATGAGAGCGTCTCCGGCTTTCATGTCAACGTGGTGATAGCAGCCAAGATCGCACTCCATGGTCAGGACATCCTCTGGAGTATCTAGATCCGGGCTCAGTATTTTCTGCACGACTAGATAGCCGTTCACATCGAAAAAGTATTTCTCGTGTTCATTCATAAAGGCTTCCCCGCGTTATT
>JAPPEG010000180.1 GCA_028875345.1 Gemmatimonadota bacterium | reverse complement strand
TACCCCTCCGCAATCTGCTTCTGCATCTTGGGGTCCTGGAGGTCTAACAAATCTTCCATATCATCTATATCCATAATACCAGCAATAGGCTGTATTTTCTTCAAAATGGCCTCTTTTGTGTAATGCTGCGATTTGTACCCGGCATTAGAACCAACTATTTCTCAAAAGGCACATGAATAGATTCTGGAAAGTCTGGAAACAGGTCGGACGTCGATATTTTACCCTGAATATCCCAAAAAGTGATAGGCATTTGTGGCAAAAGCCGCCGCACGTGCTCCTCCAAAGCGCGTTACGATCCTATCAATCCAAAGCGGTGCAGGCGGCGTAAAAATCGGCTGTCGAGGTGGAAAAGCCATGCACTTGCTCGACTTCGCGCACGGCCAATTCCGTGGCCCACTTAGCCTCTAGTGTATCGGGAAATTCCACTCCGTCCGTGGCGTCTCGCACCAAAATGGTATTATAGCCCCGCCCGCGCATGGCGCGAACCCCGTAGTCGCGGCCCAATATACACCAGTTGGTCGCAAAGCCGGCGGGCGAAGAGCAAATGCAGAATGCCGCGCTCTTGGCACAAATCGTGCAGTTGCTGGCCCGTGCCCACGACAAAGTCCCCTTCCTCCACGGCGATGTGGGGCGAAAGATCGAGTTGCCCGGTTAGGCTCTGCCAATAAAGATCAATGCCCGGCTCTTGGTTGCGCGGCCCCCGGAAACAGGCGTACGTCCCCTGCCGGTTGCGGAACTCGGCTGGCGGCCAACTCGGCGGCGGCCCCGGTTCAGGCTCGGGCGTGCAGCCTTGGTACACCTCGTACTTATCCGGGAAATTAGCCAGTACTCCGGGACTGGGTGCCTGCACGATGGTCAGGCCGTATTCGCGCGCTCGCCCGATAAGCGGCGCAATCACTTCCTTGGTCACCGCCTCGGCGCGCTCGATCCAGCTATCGATGTGATGCACGTTCCACAGGTCGATTAGCACGAGCGCCGTCTGCTCGACTGGCAGGGCGAAATCCAGTTCCCGCACGACAAAATTTTCCTCACGGCAGGGCACTTCTGTAGGCGTGCTGTCTTGGAAGTACTGCACTTTCAGTTGTAGCGTCGCCATTGCCTCTCCTCTTCTCACAAGTCCGCGATCATGTCGTAATTATTGGTGCCCCCGGCCTCAAAATCGCCCACGCGCCGAAAACCGAATTTGGTGTAAAAGTGGACGGCGCGGGGATTATCCACGCGCACGCCGCCCCACAGCAGCATGCGCTGCCGCCCCAGCCGTGGCAATAGCCCGAGCAGATGCTGCATCATCAAACTGCCCAGCCCCTGGCTTTGGTACGCGTCGGCTACCGAAGGAGCCAAGGTGCAATCAGTCTCGTCGTGCAAGGCCAACCCCAATGCATCGTAGCGCCGACGGTCCCCGTCCCGCACGCCTAGTTCGACGACAAAATACCCCACAATGCGCTCCACTCCCTCCTCATCGACCCAAGCCAGCATACGCAGCGTGTGAGCGCTGTCCAATGCAGCGCAAAAACCATCGGCTGTCTCTTGGTCAAATGGGTGCGGCCCGTACACCCAGCGGGTAGCCTGCGACAAGCCGGTGAAGTACGCACCTAAGGCAGCGGCCTGATCAGCGCGCAACGGGCGGAAGTAAACCCGTTGGCCCGAGGCCAGCATCGCGCTAGACGAAACCAGATCGGGCTGCGCGTCTATGGTACTGGGATCAATCCGCATGGGACACCATCAGTTTCTTTTCCCAAGCAACGCCTGATACGCCACAAGCGCACCGGCCACGTGCACATTCATCGACGGCCCCTTGCCGTACATGGGGATATAGACCGCCCCGTCGCACAGCGCCAACGTCTGTCGATAGACTCCTTTGGTCTCGTTGCCGAGCACCAAACAAACTTTGTCCGGGAAATCGTATTCCAAATAGCACACGGCCCCTTGCACCATTTCCAACGCCACCAAGTGATACCCCTCGTCCCGCAGCGCATTGGCCGCCTCATCCATGCGCCCAATCCGCCGCCAAGCCACCCGCCGCTCGTGACCCCGCGCCGTGCGCTCAATATCCTCGTGCGGCGGCACAGGCGTCACACCCGTAAAAACCAACTCCCGCGCCCCACACGCATCGGCAATGCGAAACATCGAGCCGACGTTGAGCGGGTCTTCGACGCTCTGCAGTAAAAAGGCTAGCTCCACCTTGGGCGGATAGCTCCTAGCCGCGTCCGCAAAGAGCCGCTTCACTTCAACCTTGCGCAAAGGGCGCATCGTCAAAAGCGGATGGCCTTGTACTTTTTCACGTGCTCGGTAATCGCCACCTCCACCGGCAACCGCTCCATGCTCGACGCACCGTAAAAGCCATCGACGCCCTGCGTGTTTTGCAACACGTACTCGGCGTCCTCTGGCTCTGAAATCGGCCCCCCGTGGCACAGCACAATCACCTCTTCGGACACCCCTCGCGCCGCGTCGCATATCGCCTGCACAAACCCCACTGATTCCGCCAAAGTCAGCGCAGTAGTAGCACCAATCGCGCCCTTCGTAGTAAGCCCAGCGTGCGCCACCACAATGTCGGCACCGGCCGCCGCCATCTGCTCGCCCTCCTCGGGATTAAACGCATAAGGCGTCGTCAACAACCCCATCTCGTGCGCCGTGCGGATCATCTCCACCTCTTCCCCATACCCCATCCCGGTTTCTTCCAAGTTCTGTCGATACAATCCGTCAATCAGGCCCACGGTCGGAAAATTCTGCACGCCGGAAAACCCGATGGCCTCAACCTCGCGCAAGAAAACATCCATCTGCCGGAACGGATCCGTCCCGCACACGCCGGCTAGCACCGGGGTATCCTCCACCACCGTCAACACCTCCCCGGCCATATCCATCACAATCGCATTGGCGTCCCCATACGGCATAGTCCCAGCCAGCGACCCCCGCCCCGCCATGCGAAATCGCCCGGAATTGTAAATCACAATCAAGTCAACCCCACCGGCCTCCTCGAACTTGGCGCTGATCCCGGTGCCAGCTCCCGCGCCGATAATGGGAATCCCATCGGCGATGTTCTGCCGCAGCCTCGCGAGCACTTCTTCTCTTGTAAAAGCCATGGCTACCTATCCGTTTAACGCCTTTTCTATCCGCACCCCCTCCATCTTCCGCAGCTCGGCCTCCGGCCCAAACGGCGCGTATATGGCGATCAATTTCATCGGGCCGTCCCCATTATTGACCGTCGAGTGATACACAGCCGTCGGAATGTGGACCAGTTCCCCCGGGCCAATCTCCTTTTCCAACATGCCCGACTCCAACTCCACCGTCTGAATTCCAGTGCCCTCTATCACGTAGAGAATCTCCTCGCTATACGGATGGTTGTGGCGCACATGGCCCTTGCCCGGTGCCAACTCCACCACGCCGCAGCTAAAGTGCTCGGCCGCAGTCACCAGCGGCTCGGAAAGCCAGTTTAACCGGCCCCAGTCAAAAACTTGGGTTTCCACGTCGGCGCATTGTACGAACGTCTTTTTTTCGCTCATCACTCTCCTGCTTTCTCGGCGATTAGCTCCAGCAGCAGCGCGGTCGCCGCGGCTGCAAACGCTGGATCGTTGATGTTGTGATCGACTTCGCGGACGGGGATGCCCTCGTCTAAGTTGGCCTTGAGGGCGTCGCTAAAGGCGCGGTCGGCTTCGCGGTCGCAAAACAGCTCGCCGTCGCCATCGAGGATCGACACGCCTCTAAGCGGAATGAGCACAGCGACCGGTCCTTGGGCGGCGTTGAGCTTTTCGGCGAATATCCGGCCCATCTGCGCATTCTCCTCGGCGTTGGTGCGCATCAAGGTCACCTCTGGGTTCCACTCGTAAAAGAGCCGCGTGCCGTCCTTGTACTGTTGCGGCACCGTATCCATGCCGCCAAAATTGGCCATGTCCACGCAGCCGGGGACCACTAGCTGGGGCAAACCCGCCCGGCCCGCCGCGCTCAAGCGGTCTGGACCCGCGCTGAAGACGCCGCCGCACACTTCGTCGGCCCACTCGGTGGTGGTGATGTCCAGCACCGCATCCACTAAGCCCTCGTCGATGAGCGACTCCATGGTGCGGCCACC
>JAPPEG010000182.1 GCA_028875345.1 Gemmatimonadota bacterium | reverse complement strand
TTGGCCAACAGCGCCATCACAAAGATGCGGATGTCGGCACACCAGATATAGGCCAACGACAAATTGAACACCCCGCTGGTGCCAATCGCGTTGACGCCCAAGCCGTGTATCATCAGGTCCGGCGCGATCATCGGCGAGCGCACAGCCGCCAACCCCGCCTCGGCCACGATCCGGCTAATCCCAATAAAGATCAACAGCGCCAACCCTATAAACACCACCGCCACCCATAATTGCACCCCCATCAGCCACAACCACCCCACCATCGTCGCCACGCCAGCCAGCAAAGCGCAAACCGCGCCGCGATACGGAATGATCTCGTCGCCATCGTCGATGTCGCGCGCACCCCAAAACGCCTTGCGGAACACCCGCTTCAAGTGCTCGCGGCCCACCCATAGACCGGCCAGCACCAGCGCTAGTAACGCGCCGCCGCCCTGATAGGCCAGATAAGGCTGAGAGGCAATGCCATAGACGAACTTCTGCTTGGACGTCAGGCCCATCAGCAGCAGGACCTCAGACTCAGCCCGGACCAAGAGTTGAAAAATCCACAGGCCAGCCGAGATGCTCGTGTTGATCAAATAAGAAAAGCCCACCATCGCGAAGATGATCCGCAGTTGCAAGAGTTGGCCGAAGTAGGGTATGTACCACTGCAAGTTTACATTGGGCATAGACGGATAGTACTGGTGCAGGGCCTCAAGCGACCCCCACAGTACTGGGATAGCGCAGCCATACCACATAGCCCGGCTCTTAAAAAAGCGGTTGACCAAACCCCGCCCCTCGCCCTGCACCATGGCCGCCCCCACCTGCGCCACCGGGTACGCCAGCCGCTCGCGGTCCATCCACTGCCGCCGCAAGATCACAGCCGTGGCAACCATCGTCGCGTAGAGCGCGATGAGAAACACCGCCCACCACAACAGCGGCTCGACCCAAGCCCCATAAGGGATTTCCCCGCCCTCGAAGAAAGCGCGGTTGTCCTCTCCGTCGTCAACCAAGATCGCGCGCTCGGGCAACAGCGGGCCGAGCTTTTCCTGCCACTGGTTTTGCGGCGTGCCGTAATAGGCAAAGGACGCGAGAATGGGCAGCAACTGCTGGCTCATGCCCATAGTACACAGGGCCGAAACCATCAAGAGCATGATGTACACCAAGACCAAGTCGGCGCGGTCGAGAGCCAGCGATCCGCCGTGCCAGACCAAGGCTGCGTTGAGCAGAACCGAGGCCACCAAAAAGGAGATAAACCACAGGCCCGGCTTGAACAGGTCGATCTGCGGCTGGGGCAGGTAATAGGCCAGATAGAGACCCAGTGCTACCACGGCCACGCCCAGCGCCCAGATCCCGTTCCGCGCCACCACCTTGAACAAAACGTTGAGCAAGCCGATGAGCACGAGGAACAAGAAAATCGCGCCTGGAGTATTAAAATCCCACGCCATAAAGGTCGAGTGCATGGCCATGTTGGCGTATGGCGCGCCAATGGCGAGGAAGAAGCTGAGAAAGATACCCGTCCAAAAGCCGCGCCAAGTAATGCCAATCGCAGTCCCCGGGCGGGATTTGGGGGAAGAGGCAAAGTTGGAGGGAATGGACCGCCGCAAACTTCAATACTCCACGTGGATGTCGGCCAGCACAGGTGTTGCCGCGACCAAATCGCGCACGCGGCGCAGATGCCGCTGCCCGGCCCGGCTCAGCGCAGACTCGCCCCCCGCCAGCAAATCGCGCTGCTCCAGCGCGTCGGTCGCCAAATCGAACAACATGGAGCCGCGCCAGCTATAATTGATGTACTTCCAGTCGTCGGCCACGACCGCATAGCCTTTGCGCGACCACTGCACGTGTTCGTCCGTGTTGACTACCACGATCAATCGCTCGGGGTCTAGCGGACGCAGGAGCGAGCGGCCATCCAGTCGCTCCTGCCACGCAGCGACCGTGGAATCCTCGGACAGCCTGAGGAGGTCCAGCGCAGTCGGCACCAAGTCCGTCAGCGCGATGCGCATCTGCGCGTTCTGCCGCCACTGCTCCCAACCCGCTCCCAACCACTGCCGATGCCGCTCGGGCACGACGGCAAAAAACGGGACGGCAATCGCCGTCTGGTAATACGAATCCGTGCGATGGAGTTTGTGGACGCTATCGAGGTCTTCGCCGTGGTCGGCCACAAAGAGCACAATTGTATTCTCCGCTAGGCCCTCTGCGGCGAGGTGGTCAAACAGCCGTCCGAGCAGGTGATCCATATAGGCCACCGCATTGTCGTAGCTCGCGTCCGGCCACGGCTGCCAATCCGGCGGCGAGTACCCTGGATAATGCGTGCAGTTGAATTGCAGGGCCACCACAAACGGACCGCGAGTGGCAAAGCGATCAATGGTGGCAAAAGTCTCCGCCATCATCCGGCGGTCGTCCATGCCTTCGGAGTTGACAATCTCGGCGTCCGAGCGCTCGAGCGTAAACACGTGGTCCAGCGCATCATCGACGAAAAAACCTTCGAGATTGTTCCAAGCGTAACTCTGAGCCGAGATAAGCGCGGTCTGATAGCCGGCGGCGTGGGCGTAGTGCCACAGCAGCGGGAAGGTGTGCTGCTCCACGGGCGGGCGCGACGGGAATAGCCCAGTCAGCATGGCCGGCAGCGCCACCTTGGTCGCCGTGGCATTGGACACGGCCTTCTCCATCTGCACCCAATCCGCGGGCCGCGCCTTGCGCAACGCCGCCAGCCGGGGCGTGGTTTGCCGCTCGTACCCGTAGAGATCCATGCGGCTGAGCGCGACGCTTTCCCCAAGCACCACGATGAGGTTGGGCGCGTTGACATCCACAGGCGCACCGCTGTAAATCGCCACCGACGCCGGGCGACTCGCCTGCAACAAGCGCCCGTGTACCCCGCCGATGAACGAGTGGACGGCAAAGTCAATAGCTAGCTTCGCGGCCGCTGCATCCGGCACCATAATGCTCGCGTGGCGGTGCACCGCGCCAAAAGCCACCGCCCCAGCCAAGCACAGCACGGCCAAAATGCGGCCCCAATACTGAGGCCGAAAAACTCTGCCGTGCGCTGACTGACGGCCCGGGCGCAGCTTGTACCGCCACCAGCCCACCACAAAAACCACCACCACCACCCAGACGACCGGGTCCCCCCAATCGGCCTCATTGAGGATATACCCCCAAACCTCGCGTGGATGGCCCGCCGAATGTACGAGCGCGTAGGCCGTTGGCCAGCAGTAAAAAATCCCATGAAAATCAAGCCACACCATCGCCAGCACGGCGGTCGCCACGCCGACGACGAGGACAAACGCGGTTTGCCAGCGCGGGCGCAACCGGCTGCTGAGCACAAAAAGGGCCTGCCACATCACCAGCGAGAATGCCACCGATAGCCCCCACCAAGCCCACTGCGTCAGGCGCAAATCGAGCGTCGGCCGCAGCCACAGATCAACGGCCACTCCCAACAAGGTGATGGGGAACAAGGGCAACATTTGCTTGCGCACGGCGGAATCGTCCATCAGAACCTAGCGAATGGCCGCTCATATAGCAGTCCTGAATGACTTGAACGATTCGATGGGTAGATCGTCTTGTCCATACTATTCTGCGGCCACCTGCGACCATCTGCGGATTCTCTTGTGATTACTATATCCGCAGTAAACGCAGATGTTATGCGTCCAAGATCCCCAAGCGCTGCAACTCCTGTTGGATCGCCTCGCGTCCCGCCGGCGGCACGTTAATCCGAGGTGGGCGCACCGCACCCCCGGCCAGCCCCATCAACTCCATCGTCGTCTTGAGCATACCGGCGTCGTCAAAACGCGAGCGCAACCGCTCCAAGGGGGCCAACTGCTCCTGCAACTCGATCATCTGCGGCCAATCCTGCTGTTGCGCAGCAGCGAAAAGCGCCAGCTCTAGCTGCGGAGCGAAGTTGACAAAACCAGCGGTAAAACCCTCGATCCCAGCCTGAAAGCGGAAGTGCAACACACCTGGGTCGTGGCGCTTGTTGCCGATCCAGACGAAGCGGTCGCCGAGCCGCTTGATGGCGCGGAAGAGGTTGTGCGGCTCAACGCAGGGATCTTTAATCGCGGCGATCTGCGGCACCGCAGCCAGCCGCTCGAACAGTTCGGCCGACCAGCCCTGCGTATTGTAGGGCATCAGCGCCAGTCCCGACCGCGTCCCCAGCGCCTCGTAGTATTGATACACCCCTTCGGGATCTTCGGGCACCTGATGGCGCGTATAGGGTGCCATCGCCAGCGCCACGCGCAACCCCAACGCCTCGTAGCGCGGTGCCAAGTCCGCGGCCTCGCCCAAATTGCCGGGCAACGTCGGCACCACCAGCGCCCGCTCGCCCACCGTCGCCAGCGCACACTCGGCGAGCGTTAAGCGCTCAGGCGGAGCCAACGCATCGTTTTCACCAGTTCCGCCAGCCACCACAAAAACCCGCACTCCCCGGTCAGCGGCCCACGCTATATTGCGCGCAAACCCGTCCAAATCGAGTGCATAGAGATCATCGACCTGATAAATAGTCAACGCATAAGCGTGGACATCCTTTAGCTGATCCCGCAAGGCATGGTCAATCATCACATTCTCCCGCGTCGTAGTGATTAATGCGCCACCGAGCCGTCGGCGTGGAAACTGCCCTTAATCGCCCAGCGCTCGTACGGGTATTTCGCCAGCGCGTCCTCGACTATTTCAACCCCAATCCCCGGCCGATCTGTCAGCAGCCGATAGCCGCCCTCGACTTGTAGCTGTTCATCGACGATCTCGGCCATCGGCCCGTTAAGGGCATTGTGCTCGGTGTGCGTGTAGTTGGGAATGGCCGCGGCTAGCTGCGCGAAAGCCGCGTTGTTGACCGGACTGCCCATCAGATGAGGGAACACCCCGACGAAAGCCATCTCGGCCAGCGCGGCAATTTTCTTCACCTGCGTAAATCCGCCCGCCAACGACACGTCCGGCCGAATAAAGCTGACGATCTGGCGGTCGATCAAATCCTTAAACTGGAAAGGGTTGTAGCACCGCTCGCCCGTGGCGATTGGGATGTTGATGTTCTGGGCGACGTACTCGAGGGCTTCAAAGCTCTGCGGCGGCAACGGGTCCTCGTAGTACAGGATCTTAAAGGGCGTCAACTCCGTGGCCAGCGCAATCGCCTCCTCCGGCCGCAAGTTCCGGTGGATCTCCAACCCCAAATCCATCTCGTCCCCAAGCGCCTCCCGCGCCGCAGCCACCAATTCCACAGCCGTCGAAATGTTGGCAGTAGCAGTGCGCTGCTCAAACCCGCTGACAAACGGCCCCATCCGAAACGACGTAAACCCCTGCTCCACCCGCGCCTGCGCACTCTCCCGCACTTCCTCGGGCGTCTGTCCGCCGACGTTTTCGTACACTTTCACCTTGTCGCGGCACTTGCCGCCCAACAACTGGTACACGGGCAAACCCACCGCCTTGCCGAATATGTCCCACAGCGCAATGTCGATCGCGCTCATCGCCGCGCTCATCGCCGCGCCCATGAAGTGCGCCGACCGCGACACCACCTGATAGTGATGCTCGATGCGGAGCGGATCCTTGCCCACGTAGTAATCACTCAACTCCCCCAGCGCCTCTTTCACCACCCCGTGATGCGCCCACAACCCAGCCTCTCCATTGCCGACGATTCCTTCGTCCGTATAGACCCGCACCAACAAAAACCTACCCACCAAAAACGTCCGAATCTCTGTGATTTTCATTTTGCTTTCCTTTCTAGTACAAACTCATCAATTCTTCTGCGCCTTTGATCTGCTTCTTTTCAAAACTCGGACTAAGCCATCGCGCTCGCGACTCCCGCCCCGGATTGCGATACGCATACACCACGCACCACCGCGTGTCGCTTTCTTCCTTGCGCGGAGTGACCCCATGCGCCGCATGCGTCCACATCAACACCACCGTTCCCTTTGGCACCGACAACTCCTCGATTGCGAGCGGTTGACCGCTAACCGGATGCGCCTTCCCCGCCATCCACCCCTGCGCCAACTCGGCATCTGATTCTGCGTTAATACCTGGATCTCGATACAAATGGCTCCCCGGCACCACCTTCAACCCACCGTCGTCGGCTGCAAAGCCATTGACGTAAAAAAACACCCGCACAAAACCCAGCGCCGGATCGTCGTCGGCGTACTCGTGGCTGTGCCAATTGCTCCCCGGATTGCCCCCTTCGCGATTCAGCGCCACGCAGTGATCGTAGCGGATCTCTGGCCCCAGCACGCGACGCACCAAGTCCAGCAGTTGCGGATGCCCAATCAAGCTCTCCAAATAGGCGTCAAATTCAGCGGCAAAGCGCGAGGGACGATATTCCTCGTCATCCCATGGCAGCGCCTGAATGCGCGCCAGCGCCGCAGTCAACTGACCGCAAGCCGCGTCAGTCAGGACGCCCGGCGACGCAAAGTGCCCGGCGCTGTCGAGGCTTGCCCGTTCATCGGCTCCAAACACAAAGGGGCGAAACAGCGCTTCCATACTCAAGTCTCCAGTCGCTTTATGCTTGCACCTCTTCGAAAAGCGAGGCTCGCGCATGGAAATACGGCGGCTCAAAAAGCAGCGCCTGCCGCTCGGTCAAGGCCACGCCCTCCGGCGGCGCAATGTGGTGTTTGGACCACGACTGCTGTCCTGGACTGTATTTGAACAGGAGCGAGCGTCGCTGATGCGCGGCCTGCCACGGTGCCGTACCGTGCGTGAGGGCCTCGGTAAAAATCACCACCGACCCGGCCTTTGCCTCCGGCACCACTACGCACCCAGCCTCGACATGGGCCTCGCGGATTTCCTGCGGACAGGGATAATTGACCTTGTGGCTGCCTGGAATGCAGCAAAAACCGCCATGCACCGGCCCAGTGTCGGCCAAGTTCCAAGAGATGACCGTCAGCCCATTGTACATCTGTCCATTGCGGAAGTGGTAGTACTCCGGCGGATCGTAGGGTGTGTTGCCCCCGTGCAACCCGAGCCGCTCGGCACCCGACTCCAAATAGATC
This sequence comes from Gemmatimonadota bacterium, assembly GCA_028875345.1. Classification (GTDB taxonomy): domain Bacteria; phylum Latescibacterota; class UBA2968; order UBA8231; family UBA8231. The sequence goes on along the minus strand of JAPPEG010000182.1, from coordinate 31,837 downwards.
GCATAGTAGTGATCGAGCCGGAAGCCGTCGCCCAAAATCACCTTGAGCAGCGGCATAATGCGCTCGTGGTCCAGCAAATCGACAAAGGGCTGGCCCCACGTCAAAAACCCGCCGGTGTGCAGTCGCCCTTGCGCCTGCTCGACATCCGCGCCCATCTCTTGAGCGTCAATCAGCCGATTCAACTCGGCGACGGCTTGTGCATCCAACACGTCCTCGACGATCATATAACCCTGGAGATCAAACAAATATCGCTCTACTTCGGTCATGGATAGTGGCTCCTATTCGGGTGATCATTAAGCGGCGAATGAAGGACGACCCGTCCCTTCTAAGCCGCCAAGATCTTCTCGTACACCGCCATCCGCTCGCCCTCGCGCTCTGCTGGATCGGCTAGCTTGAGCCAAACCGCCTGATCCTTCTTACCCGCGGCGACGTGCTGCACGGCCCCGGCTTCCTCCGGCTTGAGTCCACTCCAAATCACCTCGCCGTCCTGCAAAAAGACGTACTTGCCAGCGTGGGCGTCCCAAATCCGCTCGCTGTGGTCGCGATAAAAAAGCGCTTGCTCGCTGGCGGTCTGCCGCAACCGCGCGATCTGCTCCGGCGGATCAGCTTCCGCCGAGTCGAACTCAGCTACCGGCGGCGTCAGCCCCTCCATGGCAAAGTCGATCTCGTCCAAGTCCACCGTCCCAAAGCCGTGCTCGGCGGCCACTGCCACCGGGCTACGATCGCGGCGGAAGGGCGGCGTCGGCCAATCGAGCCGGGGATCAGTGCCCATCAGGTACGAGCCGCAGGCGTCAGTGGCGATGACGTGGTCACCGGCGACCAAGCAGTCGCCAATCCGGCCCTCGCCGCCCCACTCCATGCGCGCCTGACCAGTCAGCCCGTCGATGATGTTGAGACAGGGCTGGGCAATCAGTCCTAAGTCGGGCAGGACATACGAGAGGCGGATGACGTGGTGGAAGTACGTGCGCAAGCGGCCGTGCGGCGGGACCGGCGGCAGACCGAAGAGATTTTTCAGGCACAGAGTAATGCCCATAAAACCGTGATTTTTCATCTTGGCCAGTGAGACAAAGGCGTCGGCCTCGCCCAAGGCCGCGGAAAGCTGGTACTCGGAGAACATGATCCCACCGCCGGGCACCTTGTAGCGCGCAAAGGGCGGATCGCCAGCCTCGACGTATTCGACGCCGAATTCCTCCAAGATCGGCCTAGCATTGAAATCATCACCCGGACGCTCGCCCGGCGGCGCAGCGCTGGTGTCGAACGCGAAAATCTCCGCGTCGCTGCGCTCCCGCAACAGCCGTAGCACCGCCCGCATCACGTCGTCATCTACCAATTCCTGCCGCCGCCCGCCGATCCGGCGGATATTATTGGTGCGCATCTGCATATTGATCTTGATACCGATCCGCCGCGCCTTCTCGATCTTGGCCCACGACCGGCTCAACGGCGCAGTGATTGCCACCAGCCTGTCGTAGATCTCATCGAGCGACGCTTGGTGGCTACAGTGGGTCGCACGGACGGTGTAATCTTTCTGATTGCTCATAGCTCCTCCCGATTGTGAATGGACTTGGACAAATTGCACATCAAGCCGCCGATTGACAAGAATTGGCGACACTCTTTATGTACTTAAATGTTCAACCCCCGCTCCCTCCCTACCAAGGACTAACCGTGTCCAACCTCCGCCTGCAACTTCCCTGTGCCTTGTTCGGCCTCCTGCTCGCCGCTTCCAGCGCCTACTCAGCCGACTGGCCCTCCTGGCGTGGCCCTGCGCAAAACGGCGTCTCCGAGGAAACCGGCCTCGTCGCATCCTGGTCGCCCATCTGGCACGCCGAATTTACTGGCCGCTCGACTCCCATCGTCCTCGACGGACGAGTCTTTGTCATCGGTCGCCGCGGTGAAGGCATCGAACATGAGGGCGTTGTCGCCGCCTTTGACGCCCAAGACGGCACCCTGCTCTGGGAACACGCCTACAACATCTTCCACACCACCATCCCCTTCAACCGCGTCGGCTGGGCCAGCCTCGCTGGAGACCCAGAGACCGGCTACATCTATGCCCACACGGTCAGTGGGCTGTTCCTTTGCCTTGACCGCGACGGCAAGGTAGTATGGTCGCGCTCGCTGACCGAGGAATTCGGGCGCATCTCCGGCTACGGTGGGCGCGTCCACACGCCTGTCGTCGATGAAGACCTCGTCATCATCAGCTATCTCAGCTCCAATTGGGGCAGCCACACTCCGGGCCGCCACCGCTACTTCGCCTTTGACAAGCGCAGCGGCGAAGTCGTCTGGATCGCCACGCCGGGAGGTCGGCCGCTCGACACCACGTACTCCGTGCCCGTCGTCGCCACCATCAACGGCGTCCGCTTGCTCATCGGCGGCAACGCCGACGGCTCCATCTACGCCATGAAAATCCGCACCGGCGAGACCGTGTGGGGCTTCAAGCTCAGCCGTCGCGGCATCAACTCTTCGGTCGTCGTCGCTGGCGACAAGGTGTACGCAGCCCACAGCGAGGAAAACCTCGACAACACGGCCCTCGGCCGCGTCGTGTGCATCGACGCCACTGGCAACGAGGTCTGGCGCTACGACGGCGTCTTCGCCGGCTACACCAGTCCGGTCGTCCACGACGGCCGCTTGTACATCACCGACAACTCGGCCAACATCCACGCGCTCGACGCCGAGACGGGCCAAGTCCACTGGATCCACAACATCGGCACTGTCGGCAAGGGATCGCCCGTGCTGGCCGACGGCCGACTCTACGCGCCAGAGGTCAACGGCCGCTTCGCCATCGTCGCCCCCGGTTCCGACGCCGCCGAGACGCTCGACCTCGCCGAGATTGCCATGCCCGACGGACGCCCAGCCGAACTATTCGGCTCGCCAGCCGTGGCCTACGGCCGCATCTACCTTTCCACCGAAGCGGGTGTTTACTGCCTCGGCGACCCAGAGGCGCAGTTCAAGGTCTCAGCAACCACCGCCAACTACCCACGAGAGCAAGCTGCCCCAGACGCAACACCGGCGCACCTGCAAATCATCCCCGCCGAAGTAGTAGCTCAGCCTGGAGCCAGCGTGCCGTTCCGCGCCCGAGCCTTCGACGCGCAAGGCCGCCTCATCGGCCCGGTCGCAGCCGAATGGTCACTCTCCGGTCCGATCGGCCAACTCGACGGCAATACGCTCGTCCTCGCAGACGCACCCAGCGGCGGCAAAATCGTCGCTAGCGCTGGCGAACTAACCGCCGAGGCACGCATTGCCGTGCTGCCCCCGCCGACTTACAGCGAAGACTTCGAGGGATTGGCCGTTGACTCCTCACCAGCTTGGATCGGTACAGGCACCAAGTTCAAGGTGCGCGAAATGGAAGGCAACAAGGTACTGGTCAAGCCGCCCGCAGCCCGCGGCCTGCATCGCGCCAACACCTACATCGGCGCGCCCGCCATGACCGGCTACACCATCCAAGCCGACCTGCTCGGCACCAAAAAGCGCCGCGCCGTCCCCGACATGGGCCTAATTTCCCATCGCTACACCCTCGACCTGATGGGCTATCATCAACAGTTGCAGATCCGCACTTGGGCCGCCGAACTGCGGATGGCCAAAACCGTGCCCTTCGCCTGGGAAACTGGCGTTTGGTACACCATGAAGATGCAGGTGGAAATCGAGGGCGATACGGCCCACATCCGCGGCAAAGTCTGGCCCCGCGACGAGCCAGAGCCAGCTAGGTGGAGCATCCAAGCAGTCGATCCCCTGCCCAACCGCAGCGGCAGCCCCGGCCTCTACGGCTATTCTCCCGCTGAAATCTACTACGACAACCTGAAAGTTTGGTAATGACTCTAACTATTTGCAGCCTCATCCTCGCCCTAGCCGCTTCCGCCAATGCCCAAACCGCCATGTGGGGCGGCTCGCTGGGGCGCAACCAAGTCTCGGACGAGCAAAACCTGCCCACCACTTGGGACACCGAGACCGGCACAAACGTCAAGTGGAGCGCCACGCTCGGCTCGCAGACCTACGCCGGCCCCCTGATCGCCGGCGACAAAATTTTCGTCGGCACCAACAACCAAGCCGAGCGCGACCCCAACCACAAAGGCGATCGCGGCGTGGTGATGGCCTTCTCCTTAGAGGACGGCACCTTCCTCTGGCAAATCGCCCATCCCAAGTTGCCGGCCGGCCGCGTCAACGACTGGCCGCAGCAGGGCGTCTGCTCCACTCCTTATATCGAAGGCGACCGCCTCTACTACGTCTCCAACCGCGCCGAAGTCGTCTGCCTCGACACCGAGGGCTTCCGCGACGGCGAGAACGACGGCCCCATCGCCGATGAGACCGCCACCGCGCCCACCAACGCGGATCTCATCTGGAAATTCGACATGATCGCCGAGTTGGACGTCTTTCCCCACAACCTCGCCACCAGCTCGCCCATAGGTGTGGACGGTCGCCTCTTCGCCCTGACCAGCAACGGCGTGGACGAGGGCCACATCCACATCCCGGCCCCCTTTGCCCCCAGCTTCATCGCCCTCGACCTGCAGACCGGCGACCTCCTTTGGGACAGCGATCTACCCGGCGACCAGATTCTACACGGCCAATGGGCCAACCCCGCCTACGGCGAGGCGGGGGGTCGCAAGCAGGTGATCTTCCCCGGCGGCGACGGCTGGGTCTATGCCCTCGCGCCCGACACCGGCGAACTCATCTGGAAATTCGACTGCAACCCCAAGGATTCGGTCTGGGAATTGGGCGGCCGCGGCACCCGCAATAACCTCGTCTCCACGCCCGTCTTCCACGACGGCGTGGTCTATATCGGCGTCGGCCAAGACCCCGAGCACGGCGAAGGTGAGGGTCACCTGTGGGCCATTGACGCCAGCGGCACCGGCGACATCACCGAGACAGGCGCAATCTGGCACTTCGGCGACAAAAACTACAACCGCACCATCTCCACCGTCGCCATTGCCGACGGCCTGCTCTACGCCTCCGACCTGAGCGGCTTCGTCTATTGCCTCGACGCCAAGACCGGCACCCACCACTGGACCCACGACACCTTCGCCGCGATCTGGGGCTCGCCCTTTGTCGCCGACGGCAAGGTCTATATCGGCGACGAGGACGGCGATGTCGATGTGCTCAAGGCCAGCACAACCCTCGAATTACTCCACGAAACCAATCTGGGCAGCGCCGTGTACACCACTCCAGTCGCCCACGACGGCGTCCTGTACATCGCCTCGCGCAACACCCTCTTCGCCATCGCGGAAGAAAGCCAATGAGCGTCTCACCAGACAAGATCGCCGCAGCCCGCGCCGACCTCGACGCTCACGTCCGCGCCATCGTCGAGTGGCACTTCAGCCCCGAGACCGGCTGCCCGTTTTGGCTCTCCTACGCGCAACAACTCGACTTCGACCCGCGCGAGAAAATTCGCTCCTACGACGACTTGGCCCTGCTCGGCCACTTTGAGGACGAGTGGCTGCGCGGCGGCCCAGTGCGCCAGTGGGTACCCAAAGCCTATGCCGACGAGCCGATCTACGTCTTTGAGACCGGTGGCTCGACCGGCTTGCCCAAATACCGCATCAACATCCGCGACTTCCACGCCGACTACGCGCTCTACAGCGAGAGCCTGTCCGAAGAGGATTTTCCCAAGGGAGCCGACTGGCTGATGCTGGGGCCTTCGGGGCCGCGCCGCCTACGCCTCGCCATCGAGTATCTCGCCCAGCTACGCGGCGGCTTGTGCTTTATGGTGGATCTCGACCCGCGCTGGGTCAACGAACTCATCCGCGCCGGCAAGATGCGCGAGTTGGAAGACTACAAAGCCCACGTCATCGAGCAGGCGCTCAAAATCCTCAAGGCCCACGACAACGTGCAGTGCGTCTTCACCACGCCCCGCCTCCTCGAATCCCTCTGCGGAAAAGTCTCCCTGCCCAAGCTCGGCATTAAGGGCATCTTCTGCGGCGGCACGGAAATGAACGCCCAGTTCCACCGCTTCGCCCGCGAGGAGTTGGTGCCCGGCCTCGCCTTTGTCCCCACCTACGGCAACACCCTGATGGGCTTGGCCTGCCCCAAGCCCTTCGACCCGGCCGACGAATACGCTATCACTTACTACCCGCCGCAACCACGCGCCGTCATCGAACTGGTTGATCCCAAAGATCCCTCGCGCAAGGTCGGCTACGGCGAGACCGGCCAAGTCATGCTCACCACCCTGACCAAGGAATTTTTCATGCCCCGCTTCCTCGAACGCGACGAGGCTGAGCGTGCCGAGCCGATTGAGGCGTATCCTTGGGATGGGGTCAGAGACCTGCGGCTGCTGACGGAGTTGCAGGAGTCTGTGGTTGTGGGGGTGTATTGAGGTGTGTATTCTATCCTAAGGTCATATTGAGAGAGGTACGCAATGGATTATCAAAAGTACATCTACTGGCAGGATGGCGATATGTGGCTTGGCTATCTAGAGCGCTATCCCGACTATTGGACCCAAGGCGAAACCCAAGAAGACCTGAGAGAAAACCTGAGAGATATTTATGACGAACTCACAGGCGGTCATATTCCTTGTGTGCGAGAGGCTGCTGTGTTGGAAATCGGATGAAGCGACGAGACTTAATCCGCACTTTAGAAAAGATGGGTTGTATCCTCATTCGGCACGGAGCCAAGCACGACTGGTATCAAAATCCGCATACTAAGCTCTCCCAGCCTGTTCCTCGACACAGGGAGATTAATGATCATTTGGCAAAGCGCATTATCAAAATGCTGACGCCGTAAGTTGCTCCTGACGGCAATTCCAGATTACTGATCACCCGCAACACTTCAACAGCACCCTATCAACTGTACATGTCATCTACAAGAGCAGGCAAATCACAAATTCTTCGACAGCGAAGAAACGCATCTGATGTCTTGGCTACCTTTCCCACCCAATCCCAAGGCCACGTCTCAATGAACCACGTCGCCCAAATCGCCTTCAATCCCGCTGCATCGGCACCACGCAACTCATCTCTCCCACCGTCCCCCACGAAAACCGCATCACTGACATCGACGCCCAACCTGTCACACGCCAGTTCGTAAATTGCAGGCTCCGGTTTAATCAACCCCTCCACACATGAGAAAATCGGCACGTCAACCAGACCTGCAAGCTTGGAAGAGTCCCATGCCGCAATTTCATCATAGGCGCAATTTGTGATCAGTCCAATGCGATAGCCTGTCCCTTTTAACGTCTGTAGCATTTCAGCAACCAGCGGATCCATTCGTTCAAACGGCCGCGCCTTCGCAGCCAATCTCTCCGCCTGCATCAAGGCAATCTCTTCTTCCGGCGGCACAATCTGGCAAGCACAGCACATCTCCCTCAACACGTCACTGTAGTGGCGCAACTTCCCAGTCATACGCGCTTGGTAGCGAGCAGACCACTCGCGTTCACAATCCTCCTGAGCTAAACCGAGCCGCTCGCCCGGCGTCGGCACCTCAACATGCCATTCTGGGTGATTTTCAGTAATAAGCGTCTCGTAGAGATCGAATATAACAGCTCGGTCCGTTGACTTTTCCATGGTTTCCATATCCGGTTGACCTTCAGCATAAGTATGTGTATTGTCTATACACACGCTTATATAAAAGGAGTAGATAAAAGTGGCCAGAGTTCAGTTAGTGATCCCCGACGAGGACCGTGATCGCTTCGTCCATCAGGCGCAGAGCGAGGGCATGACCTTGAGCGCGTGGCTCAGGGTCGCCGCCCGCCGACGGCTCGAAGAACAGCAGCAATCCCACCCCTTCGAATCCCCAGCCGACCTTGAAAAATTCTTCAGTGCCTGCGACGCATTGGAAGGTCCTGGTCGAGAACCGGATTGGCAAGAGCACTTAGCCGTCATTGACGATTCGCGTAAACGGGACGCAGCCAAGACGTGATCTTTGTCGATACCAACGTCTTCATGTACGCGGTGGGCCGGCCGCATCCCCTCCGCGATCCAGCGCGGGAATTCTTCGCCGAATGCACCCGATCCCGCACGCCTCTGTGCACATCGGCAGAGGTGCTGCAGGAATTGGCCCACGCCTACCTGCCGGTTGCGCGAGTGCAGACGCTCGATGCCGCCCTAGCGCTAATCACCAAGTCCCGCGTGGAGGTGTGGCCGCTGGAACAGAAGGATGTCACCCTAGCGCGGCAACTCCACGCACAGCATCCCACCTTGGGTGCCCGAGACCTCTGCCACTTAGCTAGCTGTCGCCGACGCGGCGTAAGCGAGATCCAGACCTTCGATCAAGCTCTCGGTGCCGCCGTCGGTGGGGCTGCACGGTGATACTCGGCTCGAAATAACCACAGGCTTTGAGAGTTCCATACAAGGCACAGCGACAACCCTATTCCGATCAATCCAGCTAATGCTGAAGTTGAAAACCAAAGTGCGCATGCCGTCCAGCGGCTGGGTAGAAGTAGCTATGTCCACTTCCCGATGCGTCGGGATACCCCGTTGTACTATAGGATTGATCAAAGATATTGAATACGTCAAGCGTAGCGGCAACTAGACCCACTTGATATTTGAGCCGAACATCCACAGTGCTATAGTTGGGCAGGGTAATCGCATTCGCGTCATCAAGAAAAATGCGGTTCGCAGATTTAACGACGATACTCCCACCCAAGCCGGATTTATGTGCAGCGTTGACGCCGCCGTAGATCACATCGCGTGGGATTGCCTTCAAGAATTTGCCGGCATACTCGCCAATTTGAGACTTAGCGGATTGGTGGGTGTAATTGAGAAACAAATTCAGGTTCGACTTCACCCTAAACCTGAGACCCGTTTCAATCCCCTGATGGCGGCTTTTGCTGATATTCACGTACTTGAGCTGCTGAAGATCAAAATCCAACTCATTCTTCATGTCCATGGTATAAGCCGCGAGCGAAAGTTCGCCGTACAGGAGGTTCGGGAACAGCACCGCGCGATGATAACCTCCCACCTCAATAGATGTCCCAAACTGCGGATTTAAATCACCACTTGAAAGTAAGACTTTAAACGGAGGATTCGGCGAGATCTCAAAGATAATTGAACGCTGGTCATAGAGCTGATCCAGTGTTGGAGCTTTGAACGATCGCGCAACGTTGGCGTACAGATTGCCGACATGCCGCTCTGTTTTTACATAACGAAAATTCGCTCCCGCTTTTGGACTCAACTCCGCATGGGTCGTTGATTGTTCCTCCCCTTCACTCGGCGATTTAGGGGTAAACTGATCGCGAATTATATCGGCGCGCACCCCCAAGACGACGCGCAGTGTTTGCATCGGCGTAAGTTCGTACTGCAGGAACCCCGCCGCCGAACGCCGAGTGCTAGTGCCCTTTTCCTCCAATGCGCCGCGCTCAACGGCACTCATCTCACTATAGTCAGCCAGTCCACCAAGAAGGAACTGATAATACTCGGACGAGAGCGAATGCACGCCCGCGTCAATGCCAAGACTGAGGCGATCTTTGTGAAGAAGTCCTAGTTGGTCGAGCGTCAGTTGCAGCGAACTTGTGAGGCGCGAAGCCGTAAGTAAACGATTCTTGGTGTCGGCAAATTCGGGGCTCAGTTGCAATGTCCTGACCGCATCGGAATCGCGGATCTCGCCGGAAACCGCACCGGAGAATTTGGCCCTGTCGCGAAGATTGTAATCACCTGTTATCGCCGCCCGATGCGTCCGGTCGGCAGTATGGTCAAACTTATAGAACGGTGTCGATTGGGAGCGGTCGTCATCTAACTCAGCGCCAGTCAACGGGCCGGGTTCATCAAATTGCTGAAAGTGATGCGTTGTTGAAACCGCAAGCGAACCGTTGGGTTTTTGCCGCAGTGTGAGCGAACCCCCAAGGTTTTCTGCCGCGCGGTCCGCATGGTCTCGGAACTCGGCGTACCGCTCCCCCGATCCAAATGCCACATACTCTCGCCCATGCCAAAGGCCACTTGTTCGCGCCTGTGCGCCAAGTGACCCAAAGTTGCCACCCGTTGCTGAAATCTGCGTTAGAGGTCCATACTCGCCAGAAGTAACAACGTTGACAACGCCACCAATCGCAGCATCGCCGTACAGCGAAGACGCGCCTCCGCGCAGGAATTCAATCGAGCTAATACTTGCAAGTGGAATGGCACTCCAATTCATCAACCCTTTCTCAAGCTCATTGATCGGCCTTCCATCGATCATAACCAGCAGATATTCTGCTTCCCCGCCACCGTAAAAACCGCGCAGCGTTGCCAACGGATCGCGCCCCAGTCCATCGCGGTGCAAAAACGAAATTCCCGGAAAAGTCTCCAGCGCAGCGGCGAGATTTTTCAGTGGCAGGAACTCCATCTCGGCGCTAGTACGCACCGACACAGCAGCAGTTGATTCAAAAAGCGAGTTTTCCATCCGCTCCGCAGTGACAACAGTTTCTTCAAATTGATAAATCCTGTCAGAATCATCCTGCGCCGCCGCACGGTCTAGAAAAGACAGCGACAGTTGATTCGCGATGCAGATGGCAGCCAAGACGACTAACCTGAAACGCAGATTAAACATAAATCAACCAAGCCCCCGAGTTTTGTTCTGCGATACAGATTTATAGATTATAGATTGCAAGTGCTTACTCTAACTCTAACCCAAAATCCAAACTCATGCACCTACCTATCCTCCGCGCCGGCCAACCCTATACCAGCCTCGACCGCCTCACCGTCGCCCACATCGCCACCGGCCAACCCCTGGCCCAAGTCAGCCAAGCCAACCGCGGCCTAATCTCCCGCGACTTAGCCGCCCAAGAGCGCAACCGCCAAGCCCTGCAAGCCCTCACCGTCGCCGAATTGGTCGCCATCTGCCAACGAGCCGCTGACCTCTTCTTACGCGCCGAACTCCCTTTAGGCGACGACGGCCAAACCCCGGACGACTACGTCGCGCAAGTCTCGGCCACCACCGGCCTACCACAGTCGCTGGCCCGCGCCAACATGGACAAAATCCACCGCGTCGGCATTGAAATGTCCGCCGTGCTCAGCGGTCTGACCCGAGGCCTGGACCTAACCGTCCTCGACGACGGCCCAAGTCCGCTCCACTTCGCGTCCCACGCCCAAGCCCTCGGCTGCGTCCTGCCGAGCAACTCGCCTGGCGTCCACGCGCTGTGGCTGCCAGCCATCCCACTCAAGACCCCGCTGGTGCTCAAGCCGGGACGCGAAGAGCCGTGGACGCCCTACCGCATCGCCCAATCCCTGATCGCAGCCGGCTGTCCACCCCAAGCCCTGAGCTACTACCCGACCGACCACGGCGGCAGCACCGAGATCCTGCTCCGCTGCGGCCGCTCGCTGCTATTCGGCGGCGGTCCCACGGTCGCTCCTTGGCGCGACGACTCCCGCATCCAACTACACGGACCAGGGCGTAGCAAGATCATCATCGGCGCGGACAAAATCGACCAGTGGGAGCAATACCTCGACCTCATGGTCGCCTCAATCGCTTCCAACGGAGGCCGCTCCTGCCTCAACGCCTCCGGCATCTGGGTGCCCGCCCACGGCCGCGCAATCGCCGCCGCCCTCGGCGAGCGCCTGGGCCAAATCCAGGCCCGCCCCCTCGACGACCCCCAAGCCCAAATCGCCGCCTTCTCCAACCCCGCAGTAGCGCACCAGTTCTCATCCCTAATCGACGCCCAACTCGGCGACACAACAGACACAGCCAGAGGCCAAGGCGAACGCATCGCTGAGACTGGCGGCTGCACCTTCCTCAACCCAACCTTGATCCACGCCTCCGACTGGCAACACCCGTTAGCCAATACCGAATACCTCTTCCCCTTTGCCTCAGTCGTCGAAGTCCCACAAGAAGAAATGGTCGCGCGCATCGGCCCGACGCTGGTAGCTACCGCCCTCACCGAAGACGAGAGCCTAACGCGTCAACTGCTCGCCGCACCCCACATCGAACGCCTCAACCTCGGCCCGATCCCCACCCACGAAATCGCCTGGGATCAGCCGCACGAGGGCAACCTCTTCGACTTCCTCTACCAGCAGCGCGCCTTGCAGCGCAGGGCCGGATGACCCCCTTCGACTTTGATCCATCCATCCGCGTAGTCTTTGGTGCTGGGACTCTCGACCAACTAGGCGATCTCGCCATCGCATTGGCCGGCCCCCGCGCCCTGCTCGTAACCGATCCCGGCCTCGTCCAAGCCGGCCTCGCCGAACAGGCCTATCACGCGCTACAAAACGCCGGCCTAAAGACAACCACTTTTTCCGCCGTAGGAGAAAACCCCACGACCGAACACGTAGCCGCTGGCGTCCACCACGCCCGCTCCCACGGCCCCATCGACCTGATCGTCGCCTTGGGCGGCGGCAGCGCTATGGACTGCGCCAAGGGCATCAATTTCCTGCTGACCAACGGCGGCCAAATGCAGGACTACCAAGGCTACGGCAAAGCCGCCCAATCCATGCTGCCCTCCATCGGCATCCCCACCACAGCCGGAACGGGCAGCGAGGCTCAATCCTACGCCCTGATTACTTGCGGCGACACGAATGCCAAAATGGCCTGCGGCGACCGCAAAGCGCGCTTCCACATCGCCATCCTCGACCCAAACGTGCTGACCAGCGTCCCCCTGCGCGTCCGCGCCGACGCCGGCATCGACGCCCTCGCCCACGCCGTCGAAAGCTACGTCTCCACCCGCCGCACACCCCTCTCGCAAATGTTCGCCCGCCAAGCCTGGCAGCTACTAGCACCCCACTACGCAGCAGCCGTCGCCGATCCCCAAAACGCCGCCGACGCCATGCTTTTAGGTGCCCACCTAGCCGGCACCGCCATCGAAAACTCCATGCTCGGTGCCGCCCACGCCACCGCCAACCCCCTCACCACCCGCTACCCACTCTCCCACGGCCGCGCCGTAGCCCTGATGCTGCCGCACGTAATTCGGTTGAACGGCCAAGTAGTGGACGATCTATACGGCGAACTATGCGCGGACATCCAACTCAACGGCAGCGCACTCGCACTCGCCGCCCATCTCGAAGAATTGTGCGCTATGGCGGGACTACCGCGCCGACTCGCCGATTGTCAGGTCGCCGCAAGCGATCTACCCGCCATGGCCCAAGAAGCCGCTGGGCAGTGGACCGGTACCTTCAACCCGCTTCCTTTGCAAGAAGCGGACTTCCTGCGGCTTTATGAGATGGCGTTTTGATGGGGGAAGAATGAGAAGGATCCCGCCTACCGATACTGCTTCGCCTGAGTATTGAACATCTGCGCATACCGGCCGTCCTCGGCCAAGAGCTGCTCATGACTCCCCTGCTCGACAAGCTCTCCCTGTTGCAAAACGAGGATGTGATCGGCCATGCGCACGGTGGAGAAGCGGTGGGAGATGAAGATCGCCGTTCGGTCTGACGTGAGCTCGGCAAAGCGCGAGAAAACATCGCGTTCAGCGAACGCATCGAGAGCGGCTGTCGGCTCGTCCAAGATGAGAACCTCCGCCTCTTTCATGAACGCACGACTGAGCGCGATCTTCTGCCACTCGCCACCAGACAGATCAACCCCTTCGTCGAATTCCTTTCCCAGGATCGTGTCGTATCCCTTCGGCAGACCCTTGATTAGGTCTGAAGCACCGCCCTCGTATGCCGCGCGTTCGATCCGATCATCGTCGTCTAGGAGGTCCACTTGACCAAAGCCGACGTTCTCCTTGGCTGACAGATCGTAGCGAACAAAATCCTGGAAAATCACCCCGATTTGGCGGCGCAGGCTTGCTAAATCGTATTCCCGCAGATCTCGTCCATCCAAGTAAATGGCACCTTCCGTCGGGTCGTAGAACCGCGCCAAGAGCTTGACGACGGTCGTCTTACCCGCTCCGTTCTCCCCGACAATGGCTACCGATTCGCGCGCCCTGATAGTAAAAGAGACGTTCTTTACCACATACTTGTCGGAGCCTGGATAGCGGAAGGAGACGTTCCGGAACTCAATGCCTTGGGTTAGACGGTCAGGGACTGGTGCAGGAGACGCGGGAGGCGGTGCCAGCGCCCCTTCAACTGAGCGGGGGTCGAGGTCGAGGAACCGGAAGAGAATCCCGGCGAAGATCGTATGCTCGTAGAAAATCCCAAGATTACTAAACAGGCTGGAAAACCCAGATCGTCCCTGCTCGGCAGCTTGGAATGCAAGTGCCACGGTGCCCACGCTGATATGGCCACCCACGGCTCGCACCACGGCGTAAGCCCAGATGGATGCCGTTCCCATCATTGTAATCAATCCTAAAAGAAAACCGAATCGTTCTTGGGCGAACCGGAGGCGAAATGTTTCCTTGCCAAATAACCTCCAGAAATTGTGGAATCGTCTCAGCAATTCCTCGTGTAGTGCGAAGATGCGGATCTCCTTGACTGCCTCGCGAGAGCCGAGTAGCCGCGACATGTATTCTGCCATGCGCCGATTACTGGCCATTGCTCCGACCAATGAGAAGTGCTTGCCGGCGTAATGACCGCCGACGATCACCTGCGGTGCCGAAGTGACGAGCAGTATTATTGGCGCTGCCCAGTGTACTGAGAGCAGTACTGCCAACATGGCTGTAAGTCCGGTCAATGAGGAAACGATTGTCAGAGACAAGGCGGCGAGGTTGTAAGCTCGATAGCTGCTTTCGCTCCTAGCCTTTTCCATTTCATCGAAAAAGGCCGAGTTCTCGAAGAAGGCGATGTCGAGCTGAGCCGCCTTCCTTATGATCAAATACTCGCTGTGGGTTCTGACAAGGTACCCGACTTTTTCTATCAGCCCATTCGCCGCTGCGCCACATATAGAACCGAGGACCCAAACGCCGAAAACACCAGCGACCGGTATCAGCAGCCCAACCCAGTCCACTGCGGCTCCACCCCCATCATCCACGGCGCTGACTACACTGTCTATGACAATCTTGGTGATCCAGACCTGCGCAGCCGGAACCACAGCACCGAGCATGCTTACTCCGACGGCCAGGATGGCATTCAGCCCGGCCGCATCCCAAACTAAGCGGACGCACCGAGGGTAATATTCGATTATCTGGGCTATGGGCCGAAGAATCGCGAACCCTGAGCCTTCCTTATCCGACATTGCAGGCTACTACCTCTGTCTGAATGCGGTCAAACCGAACCGCGCAGTGAATCAAGGACATCAGATCGCGAGTGTTGTTGTCGGAGTTTCCGCGTTTGCGCAAACTCTGTCAAGGCTGTCGTCTGCCACCAAATTAGCAATCTTTTGCCCTCTTCTTTACTTTCGTTCATAATCCCTCAACCAACAGAATATGCCACTCTACTTCTTAACCTTACTCCTAGTCACCACCGTCGCCGCCGACACCTGGAACACCTTCCGCGGCAACCCCCAACTCACCGGCGTCGCCACCTCCGAACTCGCTCCGCCCCTAACGCTGCTGTGGGCCTACCCCCCCCAAGACGCCATCGAATCCACCGCCGCCATCCACGAAGGCACTGTGTACGTCGGCTCGCTCGACGGGCAACTCTACGCACTCGACTTGCACACCGGCGCGCTAGTATGGCAGTACCAAGCCGACGGCGAAATCAAGTCCTCCCCCACCATCGCCGACAGCACCGTGTACTTCGGCGACGAAGCCGGCACCTTCCACGCCGTCGCCATCCAAAGCGGTCAGCGCCGCTGGACTTTCGCCGCCGACGCCGGCATCATCTCCTCGGCCAACCATGCCGACAACCGTCTCTACTTTGGCAGCTACGACCAGCATCTGTACTGCCTCGACGCAACCGCTGGAACCCTAATTTGGAAAATCGCCACAGAGGGATATATTCACAGTACGCCGGCGTTATATAAAAACCGCGTAGCCGTAGCCGGTTGCGACGGATACCTGCGTCTTTTGGATCGCGCCGACGGCACGCAGCACCAGCAGCTTGAATTAGGCGGGTACGTGGCTTCTAGCGCCGCCATCTATGCAGAACGCGCGTATCTAGGCACCTTTGGCAACGAAGTACTCGGCATCGATCTAGACACAGGAGCAATCCGCTGGCGCTACGCCCACGCGGTGCGGAAATTCCCGTTTTACTCGTCGCCAGCCGTTGCCGACCAAGCAATCGTCATCGGTGGCCGAGACAAATTCGTACACGCTCTAGACCCGCAAACGGGCCAACCCTTGTGGACCTTTGCCGCAGGCGCACGGGTAGATTCCTCGCCGGTCATCGCCGGTGATTATATTTACGTAGGTGCCCGTGCGCTCATCGCCCTCGCGCTCGCATCGGGCGCAGAAGTCTGGCGCTTTGAAACGGGCGCAACCATCGCCGCTTCACCGGCCATCGCCGCCGGCCGACTCGTCATTGGAGCCACCGACGGCGTGCTGTATTGTTTTGGGAAAGAAGTCAAACCATGAGTTCACTCAGCAGCGACCCAGCAACCACCCGCGCCGACCGCACCGAAACCGAGGTCGGCAGCGTCTTTGTCTCCAATTATCCAGCCTATTCGTTTTGGAGCGAGGAGGACATTTCACAGGCACACCGCGCACTCGCCGACCACCCGTACTCCGACACCAAGCTCGGCCTCTATCTCCACATCCCCTTCTGCCGCAAGCGCTGCAAATTCTGCTACTTCCGCGTTTACACGGACAAAAACAGCCAGCAGATCCAGACTTACCTAGACGCCCTCGCCCGCGAGGTGGAACACTACGCCCAGCAGCCAGCAGTCAAAGATCGACCACTGCACTTTATCTACTTCGGCGGCGGCACACCCTCCTACATCAGTTCGCGGCATCTCCGAGCGCTGGTAGCGCGCCTCAAAGACGCCATGTCCTGGGATCACGCCGACGAAGTCGCCTTTGAATGCGAGCCGGGTACCTTGACCCAAGCCAAATTAGAAGCCATCCGCGCCATCGGCGTCACCCGCCTCAGCCTCGGAATAGAAAACCTCGACGACGAGATTCTGCGCCACAACGGCCGCGCCCACGTCAGCAAGGAAATCTACCAAGTCGTGCCCTGGATCCACGCGCTCGACTTCGATCAGGTCAACGTCGATCTGATCGCCGGCATGGTCGGCGAGACGTGGCCTAGCTGGCGTCAGACCGTGCAAAAGACCATCGAGTTCGACCCCGATAGCGTCACCGTCTATCAAATGGAGTTGCCCTACAACACGGTCTATTCCAAGGACCTACTCGCTGGCGACGGCGAGCCGCTGGCCTTGGCCGATTGGAAGACCAAGCGCGCTTGGCACGCCTACGCCTTCGAGCAACTATCCGCCGCCGGATACGTGCGTTCGAGCGCCTACACCATGAAGAAAACGCCCGACGCCCGCTTCGTGTACCGCGACGCCGTGTGGACCGGCCAAGACATGATCGGCACCGGTGTGGCCTCCTTCTCGCACCTGAGCGGCGTCCACTACCAGAATGCGCCGCAATGGGACGAGTACCTCGGTGCTATCGACCGCGGCGACCTCCCCATCCACCGCGCCTTTGCCACCAACCGCGAAGAACAACTCACCCGCGAGGCGATCCTCCAACTCAAATTAGGCGCGCTGGATCCCGCGTATTTTCGCACCAAATTCGGAGTCGATATCGTCGCCCATTTTGCCACCGTGCTCAGCGGCCTGCGCGACGAGGGCATGCTCCAATTCGACGCGGACTCGATCACCTTGACCGACGAGGGCCTCATGCGCGTCGATCAGCTCCTACCCGATTTTTACCAAACCCAATACCGCAACGCACGCTATACCTAAGTAGGAGGTAGCATTGAAAAACGCGATCGCATTTCTACTGTTCCTGACCGCCGCTGCACAAGCAGCCGACTGGCCCCAGTGGCTGGGCCCCCAGCGCAACGGCATCTCCAGCGAAACCGGCCTCTTCACCGCCGAGCAGCCTTTTGCCGAAGCGTGGCGCGTCCCGCTCGGCAATGGCTTCTCCGGCATCTCCATCGCCGACGGTCGGGTTTTCACCATGTTCGCCCAAGGCGACGACGAGTTCGCCATCTGCCTCGACGCCGAGACTGGCAAGGAGATCTGGCGTCACCGCACCGGCCCTTACTACAAGGAAACCCAAGGCGGCGACGGCCCGCGCTCCACGCCCACCGTCGATGGCGAAACCGTCTATGTCCTCGGTGCCACCGGCAAGCTCTTTGCACTCGCAGCCGCGAGTGGCACGCCGATCTGGGAAAAGGACTTGGTCGCCGAGTTCAGCAGCCAAGTGCCGAGGTGGGGGTTTAGTACCTCCCCATTAGTCGAAGGCGACCTGCTCCTAGTCGAAGCCGGCGGCCACGACGGCAACTTCGTCGTCGATATGGCCATCGACCGCACAACCCCGGTCACCGCCGTAGCCCTCGACAAAGCCACCGGCGCAACCGTTTGGACCGCCCTCAACGAAAAGATGAGCTATTCATCGCCCATCGCCTTCACCGCGGCCGGCACCCGCCAACTCGCCTACTTCACGGCCTATTCGCTTACCGGCCTAGCGCCGGAAGACGGCCGCGTTTACTGGCGCTACCCTTGGAAAACCCGCTACGACGTCAGCGCGGCGACGCCCGTTTTCATCGCGCCCGACCGAATTTTTATCTCCACCGTCAACAGCAACGGCGGCACACTCTTGCAAATCAAGGGCAACGGCGACAGCCTCGCCGTCGAGCAGGTCTGGCAAAACAAAAAGATGGAAAACGAGTTCGGCACCTCGGTCCTCTACGAGAACCATCTCTACGGCTTTGGCGGCTCAATCCTCAAGTGCCTCGACGCCGCGACCGGTGAAGAAAAGTGGAAGACCCGAGGCTACGCCAAGGGCACCCTGCTCATCGCCGATGGCCATCTCATTATCTTGGGCGAACAAGGCAATCTCGGCATAGCCGAAGCCACGCCCGAAGGCTTTGTCGAAAAGGCCAGTTACCCCGTCTTCGACAGCCGCTGCTGGACCATTCCTTCGCTGGCCAATGGCCGTCTCTACCTGCGCGACGAAAGCGAGATCGTCTGCCTCAATGTGCAAGGAGCAACCCAATGAGTATCGCGCGTAACACCCTGTTAGTCCTCGTCTTATGCACCTTGCCAGCCTTGGCCCAAGATTGGTCGCAATGGCAATCCACGGGCTGGCCGCAATGGCTCGGCCCCGACCGCAACGGCATCTCGCCGGAAACCGGCCTGTTCGGCGACGCGCCGTCGTTTGAAGAATCCTGGCGCGTCCAAGGCGGCAAGGGCTTTTCCGGCCTGTCCGTCGTCGGCGATCGCATCTATACGATGTACATCCACAGCGGCAATGAATACGCGATCTGCCTCGACGCCAGCAATGGCGAAGTACTGTGGCGCACCCGCACCGACGGTATGTTAATGGAACGGCAAGGCGGCGACGGTCCGCGCGCCACCCCCACCGTGGACGACGGGATGGTCTATGTCTCCAGCGCCTACGGCAAACTCTACGCGCTCGACAGCCAGACCGGCTCCCCAAAATGGAGCCACGACCTAGTGCGCGAATTCGGCAGCAAGAAGGCCCGCTGGGGCTTTTGCCCGTCGCCCCTAGTCGCAGGAGACCTCGTTCTAATCGAAGCCGGCGGAACGGGCGGTCATTCGCTGATCGCCTTTGACAAAACCAGCGGCGACATCGCCTGGAAAACCGGCAGCGACAAGCTGGGCTACTCCTCTCCTATCACCACCACCATCGGCCAAACGCATCAAGCGGTGTTTTTCACCGGCAACGGGCTGATCGCGGTCACGCCACAACACGGCCAAGTACTGTGGAAACACCCCTGGACGACTAGGCACAACGTCAACGCCGCGACCCCGGTTTTCATCCCGCCCAACCGCTTCTTTATCTCCTCCGGCTATGGCACGGGGGCCAGTGTAGTGGAGGTCTCCGCCACAGACCGCGGCTATAGTGCGAAGGAGATCTGGCGCAACAAAGAGATGGAAAATCACTTCGCCACCTCCATCTACTACCAAGGGCACCTCTACGGCTTTGACGGCTCGATCCTCAAATGTCTCGACGCCGAAACCGGAGCCGAAAAGTGGAAGACCCGAGGCTACGGCAAGGGCACCTTGATCGTCGCCGATGGCCACCTCGTCCTCTTGGGCGAACGCGGTAATCTCGGCCTAGCCAAAGCCACGCCCGCAGGCTTCGTCGAAAAGGCCAACACTTGGGTCTTCCGCAGCAAATGCTGGACGGCTCCCGCGCTGGCCGATGGCCGACTCTACCTCCGCGATGATAAGGAAATCGTCCGCATAGACGTGGTGGGGACAGCCCAATGAGCACCGCGCACACCGCCCTGGTCTCCATCGTCTTAGGTGCCCTGCCGACCTTGGCCCAAGATTGGTCGCACTGGCAATGGACGGACTGGCCGCAATGGCTCGGTCCTCACCGCAACGGCATCTCGCCGGAGACGGGTCTGTTCGGCAAAGCGCCATCTTTTAAAGAGTCCTGGCGCGTCCATGCCGGGCAGGGATCTTCCGGCCTGTCCGTAGTCGGGGATCGCCTCTATACAATGTACATCCACAGTGGATACGAATACGCAGTCTGCCTCGACGCCCGCAATGGCGAAGTGATATGGCGCACCCGCACCATCGGCAACGATCCTTCGGGATGGCGAGGCGGCGGCAGTCCGCGTGCCACCCCCACGGTTGACGGCAAGATGGTCTATGTCTTCAGCGCCCATGGCAAACTCCTCGCGCTCGACAGCCAGTTTGGTACCCAACGATGGAGCCGCGATATAGTACTCGAATTCGACAGCGTGAGGCCCGGTCGGGGCTTTGCAGCGTCGCCGCTAGTCGAAGGAGACCGCGTCTTAATCGAAGCGGGCAGTAAGAAAGGCCATTCGCTGATCGCCTTTGACAAAACTAGCGGCGAGGTCGCCTGGACTGCTGGCAGCGACGAGAGGGGCCACTCCTCTCCCATCATCGCCACCATCGGCCAAACGCGCCAAGCGGTATTTTTTACCGCCTACGGGCTGATCGCGGTCGCGCCGCAGAAAGGCCGGGTGCTGTGGCAATATCCCTGGATAACCAGCCAATCCACCAACGCTGCTACCCCGGTTTTTATTCCACCTAATCGCTTCTTTATCTCCTCCAGCTACGGTATGGGCGGCTCTGTGGTGGAAGTCACAGCTACAGACAAGGGCTATGAAGTGGCGGAAGTCTGGCGCAATAATAACATGCAAAACCACTCTGCCACCTCCATCTACTACCAAGGGTATCTCTACGGTTTCGATGGTTCGGTCCTCAAATGCCTCGACGCCGAGACTGGCGAGGAAAAGTGGCAGACCCGGGGCTATGGCACGGGTACCCTGATCGTCGCCGACGGCCATCTCGTCATCTTGGGCGAACGCTGCAATCTCGGCATAGCTGAAGCCACGCCCGCAGGCTTCGTTGAAAAGGCCAACACCCTAGTCTTCCACCGCAGCGGATGTGGGACCATCCCCTCGCTCGTTGACGGTGGGATCTACCTCCGCGACAATAAAGAAATCGTCCGCATAAACATAGTGGGAGCAACTCAATGAGAAATATCCGTGGCACCCTGTTAATTTTTGCCTTGGCGGTGCCGACAACCCTTGTCCATGCCCAAAGCGCCGACGACTCACTCCACGTCGTCGATGAGACCATCGTCACCGGCTCGCGACTGGCCATTCCCCGCGCCAACGCCATCGCCACCAAAATGCCGCTGCCCCTGAACAAGACCCCCTTGAGCGTCGGGATCGTCCCCCAGCCTCTAATCGAGACCCAAGACGGCGCAACTCTCAGCGACGCGCTGGCCAATGTCAGCGGCGTCGGCGTCCACACCAATTTCGGCGTCCACGACCTATTCTACCTGCGCGGCTTCGACTCGCTCGCCAACGGCTTAGTGCTCTCCGACGGAGCCCCCGAACCCGAAGCGACCTTCTACCAACTCTACAATGTTGACCGCGTCGAGGCCCTCAAAGGCCCCGGTGCCTTCCTCTACGGCGGCAACCCGCTATCGGGCACCATCAACCTCGTCCGCAAACGGCCAGTCTCGGCCGGCAACTTCGCCCGCATCAACGCTTCCTTAGGGAGCTTCTCCACTTACCGCGCTACCCTCGACGCTGCCCGCGCCCTGCCCGACCAAAACCTCGCCTTGCGTCTCAACGCGCTGTGGCAGGACGCGGAGGGCTACCGCGACGGCAAAAACAGCTCGATTCTCGCCGTAAACCCAACGCTGCGGCTGAACCTCGGCGAGCGCTCGACGCTGCATCTCGACTTTGAGTACTTGACGAGCGAACATAGCTCCGACTCGGGTCTGCCCATCGTCGGCGGCGCACTGCCCGATGTGCCGCGCACTCGCTCATACCAGTCGCCCTTTGACCTTTCCGAACAGACCATCCTGCGCTTTCGCGCCGATTATGAATGGCACCTGAGTCCCAATTTCACTTTGCGCGACAAACTCTACTACACCAGTCTCGACTGGCCCTCGCAGGGCACCCTCTTCAACGGAGCCTTTCCCAACGCGACTGGCTCCCTGGACCTCGCCCGCACCCTGCTCGACCTCGACGACCAGCAGCGGATCGTCGGCAACCAACTCGAAGGCCTGCTAAGACTGCAAACCGGCGGTATTGAGCACCAGTTCCTCTTTGGCTTGGAGGTCGCCAACCTCACGGATGATTTTACCCTCGACGTGGCGTTGCTTTCGTTCGTCGATCTGTTCACGCTCGACGCGACATTGCCGCCGAGCCTAGCCCCCTTCATGCCAGCAGAAGCCGGGACCGACTCCCTCGTGGTCCCCCTGCCTGACCAAACAACCGCAGCCCAAGCCGCCGCGCAAACACTGGCACCCTACTTTGTCGACCGCATAATTTTCAGCCCCCACTTTGAGCTTTTACTCGGGGGCCGCTTCGACCGGATCGACTACGAGGACGAGCTCACCGCCACCAAGCGCGATTACCGGCAGCTAAGCCCAATGCTCGGCGCAATTTTCGCTCCGACTCAAACCTTCTCGCTCTACGCCAATACAGGTCGCGCCTTTGCCCCGCCTTCTTCTCAAGTAGTAGGCGACCGCGACCCCGAGGAAAGCACCCAGTACGAAATCGGAGCCAAAGCCGCGCTGCTCGACGGCAACCTCAGCGCCAACCTCGCCGTCTTCAACCTCGACAAAGAGCACATCGCCATCCCCGACGACAACGGAGTCACCAAGCAACTCGGCGACCAGCGCACCCGGGGCTTGGAGTTGGAACTGGTAGCGCGTCTAACCCAAGGCTGGTACGCCCAAGGCACCTACGCCTTTTTGGACGCCGAGCTGACGCGCTTCAACGAATCCGTGTTGATCCCCACCGCCAATGGCTTCGTCCCCCAAGTCTTCAACCGCACGGGCAATGTGCCAGCCTTCGCTCCCGAACACCTTTTGACGCTGTGGGCTGCCCGCGACTTGGGCGAAAACCTCACCTTGGCCGCTGGCATCCGCTACGTCGGCAGCCAGTTCGTGGCCGAGGACAATGTCTATGAGATCGACGGCGCACTAACGCTCGACTGCGGGCTGACCTACCGGCAAGGCCCGGGACTGCTGCGGATAAACCTCAAAAACGCGACTGGCAGCGAATACGAGACCCGGGGATTCGGGAGCACCTCGGTCATCCCAGCCGCCCCTTTCTCCTTCAAGGCGACCCTCGGTTATTCGCTGTGAGCAACTGCGAACATCTCAGCCGTGATGCGCTGGCGGAACACCAGCTTCAACGCCTGCACGCCCTGCTGGGCCAAGTGCTGGCGACGAACGCATTTTACCGCCAGAAGCTCAACGCGGCCGGCATCACGCGAGCCGAGGACATCGCCGCACTCGACGACGACTCGACGACTCGACTGGGCTCGCCGAAGTCTGAGCTCGCCGAAGTCTTAGCCCGCCTCCCCTTTACCACCCGCGCCGAACTTTCCGCCGACCAAGTCGCGCATCCCCCCTATGGCACCAACCTCACCTATCCGCCCGAGTGCTACACCCGCATCCACCAGACCTCCGGCACCACCGGCCAACGCCTGCGTTGGCTCGACACGGCCGAGAGCTGGGACTGGTGGGGCCGCTGCTGGGCCCAGGTCTATCGCGCCGCGGGCGTCGGCGAGCGCGATCGCATCTTTTTTGCCTTCTCCTTTGGCCCCTTCATCGGCTTTTGGAGCGGACACCAAGGAGCCAGCCACATCGGCGCGTTGATCGTCCCCGGCGGCGGCATGTCTTCAGCGCAGCGCCTAGACGCCATCGTCGAAAACGAAATCACCGTCCTCGTCTGTACACCAACGTATGCCTTGCACTTAGGCGAAGTCGCCCGCGAGCGCGGCCTCGACCTTGCCACAAGCAGCGTGCACACCACCATCCACGCGGGCGAACCGGGCGCAAATCTACCTGCTACCCGCGCCCAACTCGAGCGCACTTGGGGTGCCCACTGCTCCGACCACGCCGGAGCCACCGAGGTCGGCGCTTGGGGTTTCGACTGCCGCGAACAGGCCGGCTTACACCTCAACGAGGGGGAGTTCATCTGCGAAATAGTCGATCCGCAAAGCGGCACCCCCGCCGACGAGGGCGAGTTGGTCATCACCAACCTCGGCCGCACGGGGATGCCGGTTATCCGCTACCGCACCGGCGACCGCGTCGCCCTCAATCGCACGCCCTGTGCTTGCGGCCGCACCTTCCAGCGGCTTCAAGGCGGCGTCATCGGCCGCCTCGACGACGCCTTGCTCATCCGCGGCGTGGTCGTCTATCCCAGCGCCATCGAAAACGTCGTGCGCCAGTTTCCCGCAGTCACCGAATTCGCCGTTGACGTCCATCGGCGCAGAGCACTAGACGAGTTGGAAGTCCACCTAGAACTAGACGGCAATGCCAACGACACCGCCACCCAAGTAGAACGCGCCCTCGCCCACCGGCTGGGCCTGCGCGCCGCCATCCAAATCGCCGCGCCGAACACCCTGCCGCGCTTTGAACTCAAAGCGCGGCGCTTCACCGATCACAGGAGTAACCCGTGAGCGACGTCATCGTCATCGGCGGCGGCCCCGCTGGCAGCACCGTAGCCGCCCTCGTCGCCGCAACTGGCCGCCAAGTCCAGCTCTTCGAGCGGGAGCAGTTCCCCCGCTTCACAATCGGCGAGTCTCTAATGCCGGAGACCTACTGGACGTTCAAACGGCTCGGCGTGCTCGACCGGCTCAAAGACAGCGCCTTCCCCCGCAAGCACAGCGTGCAGTTTTTCGGCAAGTCGGGTCGCGGCTCAACGCCCTTTTACTTTTCTGACACTAATCCCCACGAAAGCGCGATAACTTGGCAGGTCTTGCGCGGCCCATTCGACGAGATGCTCCTCGACAACGCCCGCGCAAAAGGTGCCCAAGTACATCAGGGTGCCCGGGTCCTCAAAGTCCTGTTCGAGGGAGACCGCGCTACCGGCGTGCGCGCCAAGCTCGCCGACGGCCAAACCCGCGATTTTGCCGCGCAAGTAGTAGTCGATGCCACCGGCCAGAGTGCGCTGATCGGCCGCAAGCTCAAGCTGACCCAGCCCGAGCCCGAGCTAAAGAAGGCTTCGATCTACACCCACTATCGCGGCGGCCAGCGCGACGAGGGCATTGACGAAGGCGCGACCTTGATCCTCCACACCGAGAGCCGGGACTCTTGGTTCTGGTACATCCCCCTGCCCGACGACAAGGTCAGCGTCGGCGTGGTCGGCGCGATCTCCTACTTGGTCCAAGGCCGCCGCGAAGACGCGCAGACCATCTTCGGGCAAGAGCTAGCCAAATGCCGACCCATGCAGGAGCGCCTGCAACACGCTGAGCAGCTCTTTCCGGTCAAGACCACCAAGGATTTTTCCTATCGCGCCAGCCGCATCGCTGGCGAAGGTTGGGTGCTGGTCGGCGACGCGTTCTGTTTTCTCGATCCGATGTACTCCTCGGGCGTGTACCTAGCGCTCAAATCCGGCGAAATGGCCGCTGACGCCATCGCCGAAGCCTTTGCCAAAGGCGACTTTTCTGCTGAGCAGTTGGGCGGTTTCGGGCCGGAGCTAGTGCACGGCATGGAGGCGGTGCGCAAAATGGTGTACGCTTTCTACTCCAAGGACTTCAGCTTCGCCGAATTCCTCAAACGCCACCCCGAATGCAAACAGGGGGTCATCGACGTCCTCAGCGGCAACCTCTTCAGCGAGCATGTCGAGCCTATTTTCGGGCCGATGAGCGAGGTCTGTCCAATGCCCGCCGCCGTCCCCTTAACCCCGCAACCTTCAGGAGTAACCCAGTGAACGCCACCGTCCGCCGACTCCTCTACTTGGGGATTCTGGTCCTCTACCTCCTGCACAACGACCTCTGGCTCTGGGACGATCCGCGCATCGTCTTGGGACTTCCCATCGGCTTGCTCTACCACATCGGTTTCTGCGTGGCCGCCACCGGGCTGATGATCTTGCTGGTCAACTACGCTTGGCCGTCCGAGTTGGACGCAGAGGACGAGGAGCAAGCGGCATGACCACGATCATCATCTTCTGCTACCTCGGCCTAGTACTCTGCATCGGCGTCCTCTCCAACCGCTTCTTTCGCGGCACTGGCGAGGACTACTTCGTCGCCAGCCGCTCCATCGGCCCCTTCCTGCTGCTGATGTCGCTGTTTGGCACCAACATGACCGCGTTCGCCATCTTGGGAGCCTCCGGCGAAGCCTATCACACCGGGATCGGCGTCTTTGCCCTGATGCCTTCGGGTGCGGCTCTGATCATCCCCACCGTCTTCTTCTTTATCGGCACCCGCGTCTGGGCGCTCGGCAAGCGCCACAACCTCCTCACGCAAGTTCAGTACTTCCGCCGCCGCTGGGACTCCGACGGCTTGGGTCTGCTGCTCTTCGTCGTCATGATCGCGCTGCTGATTCCCTACCTGCTCATCGGCGTCATGGGCGGCGGCATTACCCTCGCCCAAATCACCAAGGGGCAGATTCCCCAATGGGCCGGTGGCCTGTTGATCTGCTTGGTGGTGCTGACCTACGTCAGTTTCGGCGGCATGAGGAGCACCGCCTGGGCCAACGCCTTCCAAACCCTGGTCTTTATGATCTTGGGCGGCGTGACCTTCTTCGTCATCGTCGATAAGCTAGGCGGGCTGGACAGCGCACTGGCGCAAGTCGCGGCGGCGCACCCCGAACTGCTGATCAAAGGAGACAATATCAGCCCGATCAAACTGTTGACCTACACCTGCATCCCGCTGTCGGTCGGCATGTTCCCTCACCTTTTCACCCATTGGCTAACCGCTAAAAGCGCTCGCACCTTTCGCTGGCCGCTGATGTTCTACCCCCTGTGCATCGCCATCGTCTGGATCCCCAGCGTACTCCTAGGGATCTTCGGCAGCATTGACTTCCCGGGCCTCAAGGGCGCGGCCGCCAATTCCGTGCTGGTCAAGATGATCGACCTACACGCTCCTGGTGCCCTAGCCGGCCTACTCGCCGCTGGGGTCTTTGCCGCCATAATGTCCTCGCTCGACTCGCAGGTGCTGTCCATCAGCAACATGTTCACCCAAGACATCGTCCGCCACTATCGCAAGGGCGACGAATTGAGCGAAAAGGCCCAAGTCCTGTCGGGCCGCCTCTTCGTGATCGCCATCTTCGCCGTTACCTACGTGCTCTCCCTGGTCTCGGCCCGCAGCATCTTCACCCTCGCCATCTGGTCCTTCACCGGCTTCGCAGCGCTCTTTCCAGTGGTAGTAGCCGCGCTGTTCTGGAAGCGCAGCACCAAGTACGGTGCCTTTGCCTCCGTGCTCACCGTGGCCGCGCTGTGGTGCTATTTCTTCTTTCAAGGGTGGAAAGTTCCCGGCTACACCGTCGGCATGACCGGGGTAATGCCCGTAGTGGTGATCCTAGCGGCTTCTGCCGTGGCCATGGTCGTCGGCTCGCTACTGACCAAGCCACCGGCCAAAAGCACCGTCGATAAATTCTTCTAGCGATGCGCATCGCCTACATCACGGCCGGTGCCGCCGGCATGTACTGCGGTAGCTGCATCCACGACAACGCACTCGCGGCCGCCCTCTCGCGCCGCGACGCCGATGTCGCCCTCATCCCGACCTATACGCCACTGCGCACGGACGAGGAAAACGTCTCGCTGGACCGCGTCTTCTACGGTGGCATCAGCATCTTCTTGCAACAGCAGTGGCCGTTTTTTCGCCGCACACACCGCCTCTTCGACCGCGTCCTCGACTCGCCGTTCCTGATCCGCACTCTCGCGCGCTTTGGATCCTCTACCAACGCCCGCGATCTAGGACCACTCACCGTCTCAATCCTCGCTGGCGAAGAGGGGAATCAACAAAAGGAACTCACCCGACTCATCGCTTGGCTCCAGCGCGACTTCAAACCCGACCTCATCCAGCTAACCAACGCCATGTTCGTCGGCATGGCCCGGCAACTAAAAGCCCAACTAGGCGTCCCCGTGCTCTGCGCTCTCCAAGGCGAAGACCTGTTCTTAGACGGCCTGCCCGAACCTTGGAAGTCCCAAGCCCTGAAAATCCTGCGCCAACGCGCCCAAGACATCGACGCCTTCATCGCCCCGTGTGCGTATTACCAAGAGCACATGGCCGAATACCTACAGGTGCCGCGCACAAAAATCCACGCGGTGCCACTCGGCCTCAACCTGACCGGACACGGCCAAGAGTCACCGCCCGCGGACGGCCCCTACAAAATCGGCTACCTCGCCCGCATCTGCCCGGAAAAGGGCTTTCACCTGCTCGTCGATGCCTTCCAGCAATTAAAAGAACAGCCCGAGTTTGCCCCCCTGCGCCTCGAAGCCGCGGGCTACCTCAGCGCCTATGACAAGCCCTACTTCGCCGAGCAGGTGCAAAAAATCCGCCGCTGGGGGCTGGCCGACTCGTTCGCCTACCACGGCGAAGTCGATCGCCGCGAAAAAATCCGCTTCCTCTCCTCGCTCCACGTCTTCTCCGTACCCTCGGTTTACGCCGATCCCAAGGGTCTGTCGATCCTCGAAGCCTTGGCCAATGGCATCCCGGTCGTCCAGCCCGACCACGGTGCGTTCCCCGAGCTGATCGCAGCCACCGGCGGCGGTCTCCTCGTCGCACCCCATTCCCCGAAGATACTAGCCAACGAGCTTGCCGCCTTGCTGCGCGACGAGAAGCGGCGACGCCAACTCGGACAAACCGGCCAAGAGGCGGTCCACAGTCGCTTCCACGCCGACGCCATGGCCGAGGGGACACTCGCCGTGTACGAACAGTATCTGTAGAAAGAGATCGTCAACAACTATAGGGTGACGCGGTGCTGACCAGTGGTCAGGGCTAGCGTTTTGACAGATTTACGATTGAATCGTAAATCCGCCATATTATTAGGCGAACCCTACAACAGTATCTTTTGCGCGACGCTCGCTGCTTCGCTGATCTACGGCGGCGACCGCGCGTACCGGCGCAACGGAGTGGCGGTGCGGCCGTGGTTTGCTATTTGAAGAAAATTTTCCTACCCACGAAATTCCCTATACTATACTTATGATCGCTTGGTCTCTAAAGGCGGGTCGGCAAGAACCCAGATGGCACCTATGAAGGGAATCAACCAACCACGGAGTGCAAATATGACCCATCCCGAACTCCTCAAGCGCATCACGGTGCGTCCAGATATTTTCGATGGCAAACCCATTATTCGCGACATGCGTATCTCGGTGGAACTTATCCTGAGCTTGTTAGCCCAAGGTGTAAAGCCAGAGGCCATTTTAGCCGATTACCCCGAACTCGAAGAAGCCGACCTACAGGCGTGTGTTGCCTACGCGCACGCGGTGATATCGCACGATACGCTGTCAGCCGTGGCCATAGCTCTTGAGCAATATCATTGAGGTGACAATGGCCGAATATTCCATCAACCGTCCGTTGAAGCGTGCGCCTGTCCATCCGGGTGAGATTCTGCGTGAAGATGTATTGCCGTCGCTTGAATTATCGGTTAGCGAAGCGGCTCGACGACTCGGTGTTTCGCGTCAACAATTGCATCGCGTTCTGGCTTGTACGCATCCGATTACAACAGAAATGGCACTTAGAATAGGAAAACTCGTCGGCAACGGTCCTGGGCTCTGGTTGCGCCTGCAACAAGCTTGTGATTTGTGGCGGGTCGAGCAGCGTTTGGAAGACGAACTTGCAAAAATAAGACCTGCAAATTTGACGCACTCCCAAAGCTAAAGCATTACTGGCGTTAAATCTTCCCTGCGGCGACAAATTCCCGCAAGAGCGCCAAGAAAGCCTCCGTCGCCGGCGAACGCCGTCGCTGCCGGTGCTCGATTAGGCCTATTTGGCGTTTGGCCAATCCATTGACCTGTATAGCGCGTACTTTCCCCGCGGCGACTTCTGCTTCCACCGCCACCTCCGGCACCAGCGCAATACCCAACCCGATCTCCACGTAGCGCTTGATAATCTCGATCCCGCCGAGCGTCATTTCGACCTGCAACGCCAAGCCCTGCCGTTGGAAAACCTCGTCGAGCAACTGCCGGCTAGTGCTCCCCCGTTCCAAGGCCAGAAACGGATATTCGGCAAGCTGTTTGAGCCCTATCCTGCGCCTTTTGCCCAGCGCGTGGTCCGGGGGACAAATGAGTACATCTCGCCGCTCGAAAAGCGACTCGCTGACCAAGTCGCGGTGCTTGACCGGCAAGGTCGCCAACCCAAACTCCACTTCGTCGTTGAGCACTAGGTTGCTCACCTCCGGCGACATTCGATTGCGGATGGTCAACTCGACCGCCGGGTAGCGAGCGCGGAACTCGGCGAGCACACTGGGCAAAACATAGGTGCAGTTAGTATCGCTAGTCCCAATTGCCAGCCACCCACGCAAGACCTGCTTGAGCTCCGCAATATCGTCGCGCGCCTTCTCCAGCCGGGAGAGAACCGCCTTCGCATGAGCAAAGAGAATCTCGCCGGCCGGCGTTAGACGGAGTTGCCGCCGATTGCGCTCAAGTAGGATCTCGTCTAGTTCGTTCTCCAATGCCTTGATCTGGAGGCTGATGGCCGGCTGAGTCAGAAAGAGTTTGTCGGCCGCCCGCGTAAAGCTCTGCTCGCGGACGATTTCGTAGAAACTGCGCAATTGGTAGAAATCCATTCGGAGTCCTTTATTTATATCAATTATCCTAAGAATAAGATATATAAATTTTTATTATTCTACCATTTCGCTTATCGTTAGGGGCGTCAACCAATTCACCCTTTAGAAATCCCTTGAAAACCACTGACTCTCCCCTATACGTCTCCGATTTGGACGGCACTCTGCTGCGCAACGATACTTCGCTATCTCAGTACAGCAAGGATGCCCTCAACGCTCTGTTGGATCAGGGTTTGCTCTTCACTGTGGCGAGCGCCCGCAGCATAGCCTCCATGCGCCACGTACTGGCCGGTTTACCGCTGCGCTTGCCAGTAGTCGAATTCAACGGTGCCTTTGTTTCCGATCTGGCCAGCGGGCAGCACTATCTGGTCCGCACCCTGCACCGCGACATTCTGTCCGAGTTGTGGCAACAAATAGCCGGCGCTGGTTACATCCCCTTCATCTCGACCTACGACGGTACTGCCGACCGTCTCTACTACCGAGATATCACCAACGACGGCATGGCTTGGTACCTGCGGAATAGGCAACTCCACCACGATCCACGCCTGTGCTATTTAGCCGACTTGCAAAGCGGTCTCGACGACCAAGTGGTCTGTCTCACTGTTATCGGGCCGGGGCCGGAGCTGGAGAAATTGGATGAGGAAATCAACCAGCGGCACGCCGAGCGGATTCAGACCCATTGCTACGAGAACCAGTACTCACCAGGATGGCACTGGCTGACCATCCACGATGCTCGCGCCACCAAAGAGCAGGGCATATTGAGTCTCAAGCGCATGCAAGGACTGGAAGATTGTCGTCTGGTCGTTTTTGGCGACCAAGTAAACGACTTGGACATGTTCAAGATGGCTGACGAAGCCCTAGCCGTGGCCAACGCCATCCCCGCTCTTAAGGAACAAGCCACCGGGATCATTGACACCAATGAAGAGGACGGCGTGGCTCGCTATATAAGCGCCCATTGGAACGGAACACCAAAATAAGAAAGGAGGTACGCTATGAGCGCCATCATCGTCGTTGACGCCTTCTGGGGCGATTCGGGTAAAGGCAAGG
>JAPPEG010000298.1 GCA_028875345.1 Gemmatimonadota bacterium | reverse complement strand
GTGCGAGGTCGAACTCAAAGACTCGCTGGTCGCGATTGGGCTGGGTAGTGCCGCCAACCAAGGTATAGTCCAAGGCACCGCTGCGGTCAGCCGTGCCAAAGGGGTTTTGCCCTCCTGCCGAATGTACCCTGAATTGCAGAAACGGATCTCCTTCTTCGGCAAAGCGCACGACGACCTTGGTGGCCGACACCAGACGGCCAAGATCAATTTCCAACACCCAGTCCCGCAGGGGATCGGCCGGGTCCGGTTCCCAAGCTGTAGCTGGATCCGCGTCAATAGCCCGCTTCGCTAGCTGTGGATTTGAACCAGCCCTTTTGATACCGCCGCGCGCCAGCAGCGTGTTATTTTCATCCTGGAACGAATTGGCGTACTGATCTCGCAGGCTGCCATCAATGGGATAGCTGAAGTCGGCCGCATTCAATACGGCGTTGTGCGGCACTTGTATGAATCTGGACTGCACCGAGCCAGACGGCGTTATGGTCACCATATCGCTCGGGAACTCCCAAGCCTGCCAATGCGCCTGGGTCCGCACCTCCACCCGGTCCGCACCCAGACTGTAACCCTTCGACTGGGCCCATACTCCGTTTAGAGCCATAGGGAGAAAAAGGGCTACAAAACAGAGCGTCAATCTCCTCACGACCGTCTCCGAAATCATCGAATACTGTGCAGGCAAGCGGCGTTCCATAACCTATTGTCCCGGATAAGATGTGCTCGCGTATCTACTTACTAACCATCGCCCTTGATCGGGGCTTCCCGTGCATGGCGCTGCAGGAACGTATCGGGTAGGGCCGCCGCCAATGCGCTGTCAGATACGGCGATCCGCTCTTTGTACTTGTCCAGCAGGTCGTCGATCAATTCCTCAAAAAGTTGCTCTCGCTTCTCTCCGCGCACCAAAGCCCGCGCCTTTTTTTCGACTTGAAAAAAGGGAGATACTTCTCCCCCCTGACGGTTGAGCACCTTGAAAATGCTGTATCCGCCTTCAAGGTGCACCGGGCCGGTAATTTTGTTGAGGTCGGCCGCTTTTACTGCTTTGAAGAGCCCCGGCAGAGTCAACCGCTCGTACTCGCCCAGATGCATCAAGCCGTCTTCTTCCTGCATACCTTGGCGGATGGTGTGCTTTTGGGCGAGCATTCCGAGGGTCGCACCTTGTTCGATGGCGCGCAGCAAACCAACGGCTTCCACCTCGGTCTCGACCAGCACTTCAACGACAATGTATTGGGCCGGTTCCTTGAACAAATCCTCATTGTCCTCGTAAAAATCCCTAGCTTCTTCCAAGCTCGCCTCGGCTTGGTCGATGACCTCTTCCTGGCGTAGCTGTTTAATCATGAATTCCGTGCGTATTTCCTGCCATCGTTGTTGTCCATCCGCCATCTCCTCTAACCCGGCCCGCTGCGCCGCCTCTGCCAACAAAACCGGTGTCAAGACCAGTTCCCTCGCTGTGTCAACCACCTCGGCACTGTCCCGTACACCCCAGCCGGACAGGGCCCGCATATCCCCCCACAGGGCATTGAGGTAATCTCCCAGAGAAATCTGCCCTCCCTTATAGGTAAAGAGGGGCTGGCCCACCTCCTCATCGGTCAGATGGGTGAGGCGCACCCGAGTGTGAAGGGCCGCTTTATCCAATAGAAGCTCTAATCCCTCTGGCACTAGCTGCACGTCCAGCTTGCGGATGAGAGACGCGATTTCCGCTCTTTCCTGCTCTAGTCGCTTGCGTTCGTAGAGCATATCGCGAATCTGCTGTCGTTTTTCTTCTAGCGGAACGAGCTGCTCTTGGAGGAAACGCACAATTTGGTAGCGCGTGCCCATGGGCAGAATCGGGGATAGCTGTCCGTTCGGCAGACTGCGAAACAGCTCGTCTGGAATCTGCAATCTGCGAGCCTGCTCCAGATCGATAAATCCCAACACGCCCCCTTGGGCAGCCGACCGTTCGTCTATGGTGTATTCGGCAGCTAGTTGGGCAAAATCCCCACCTGCTGCAAGTTGCTCATAGATTTGCTGTGCGGTACTGTCCTCTTCCACCAGAATGCCCGCCATCTGACGTCTGCGGTCTAGACCACTGTCGGCGAAATAGGCGCGTATCTCCTCCTCTAAAACCTGCACATTGGGCACCAGTGCGATCTGGCGATAGGTATCGACCAAGTGCTGACGCCAGTACTGCATCGCCTTAGTCTGGACCACCTGAGCGGTGTCCAATCCCCGCTCTTTGGCTTCTAGTAGGAGCAGGGACTTGCCCAGCAGACTGCGCAGGTAGCGCTTCCGCACTGGGTCGTCCTGTCCCTGTAGGCGCAAAGACTGGGGCATCTGGACGACAAAATCGCGCATCTCGGCTGCCGAGATGGAAGTGGAATCAATGCGCGCCACTACACCGGGTTCGAGGACGATCTCCACACCCGGAGAACACGCTGCAAGACCCCACATGAGTACCAGCCCACATCCTCGCCAAGTCCATGGTTTCCTATGTCTCATATCTTCTATCAGTACACCAAAGCGATAGCCCCCAGTCGCTCCTCCCGGCCACTGCCCGCTTCTACCACGACGCGGTAAATGTATAGTCCTGGACCTACCAATTCGCCCTGGTCATCCCGCCCGTCCCAAGCAGTCTGATAAAGCGCGCTACCCCCCTCCCCAGCACCCAAAGTTCGCACTCGGTTTCCCGCCAGCGTGTAGATTTCCGTCTCAAGGGGCACGACATCGGTCAGACGCAGTAACGTATAGGAGAACTGCACTTGATCGTTGACGCCGTCGCCATTGGGAGAGAACGGGTTGGGAGCC
Organism: Gemmatimonadota bacterium; assembly: GCA_028875345.1. Lineage (GTDB taxonomy): Bacteria > Latescibacterota > UBA2968 > UBA8231 > UBA8231. The sequence continues at coordinate 1,363 of JAPPEG010000298.1, read as the reverse complement.
ACCTGCACGGCGCTGAGCAGACTGCCCTTGAGCGGCGTGCGAACGTTCAAGGCGTCGCTCAACAACTCGCTTATAGCATCTCCGGGGATCACGCTCTGAGGCACTTCGTCGCTGTCTGCATCCGACACGGCACCGTTGAAGGCCGTTCCGTAGTTGAAGACCCGGGCGTCGAAATCGACTTCTAGCAACGTCTGGTCTTGATTGATGCGATCAAATTGAACGGCGAACTGGTGTGGATCTGCCGGATCGAAACTCGGGGTAAAATCGACCACTTCGCGGTCGATGCGCACCTCGTGGATGGCCTCCAAACGGGCGGAAGTGCTTACCTCGAAAACATTGAAACCCGCTTGATCCTCCTCCAGTCGGGTTCGCACCGCATAGGTGAACCGCACCGGATCGGCCGACTCCACAAAAGGAGGGTAGATTTCGCCAATCACCTCGGAGACTACAGGTGGTTGGGAAAATTCAAAAAACAGCGAGTCAATCTGGCCCCCCGCCAATCTGGCGGAGAAAAAAGCGATGTGTAACTGCACATACTGCCGGGGGCTGGGAGAGCGAATCTGGATGCCGGCGAGTCCGTCCGCATACTCGTAGGTGTGCCATACGCTCCAGTTTTCCAAATCCTGGGTAATGCTCCCCCGCACATTCTTGGGCATGGCTTCATAATTTTTGCGGCTCATGGGCTGGCCATTGGCCCCGAATGGCACCTCCTCTCCACCCACCCCGGTCTTGCGCCAGTAGATCTCGGGCTGGTCATCGCTGCCGCTGCGGCTCTGGATGACTATTTTCGCCTCTGGATCGAGTTGGCCGTTCCACCAAATGCGACCCAAACTCGATGCTCGTCCCAGATCGATCGGGTCGGACAGAAATGAGGCCTGCGGAACAAACCCCTGACCGTACACCTCGAACTCGGCCACTTCCCAGGTCTCCCCCACTTCCAAGGGATGGAGATAGACGTGGCGTGCTATCTGGGGTTCGATATTCAGTTCGACTACTGGGCTCAAGTTGTCCTGCTCTTCGTGAACCAAGGTCCAGATGAGATTTCCTTTTTCGTTTTTGCTGTCTTCTCTGCCGTCGTTGATAGAAAGCCTAAACTGGCGGATCTTGTGCCCCGGATGATCAACACGGGTTGCAAAACGAACCCCTTCGATGGGAAAGGGTGCCCCCAAGTCGAAGAACATCGGCGTAGTATAAAAGAATCCAGGGCCGCGGAAGAAGTTGATGCGCGGCGGATGCACAAAAGCTGTACTAGAATCACCATCCACTACCAACACGCGCTCTTCTAGCCAATTGGCCGGTAGGGTGTATATGCTCACCAAGCTGGTAATGTCGCCATTTCGCTCGCCCATCGAGGCAATCAGGT
>JAPPEG010000170.1 GCA_028875345.1 Gemmatimonadota bacterium | reverse complement strand
CGCCCGCGCCCACGCCCACAACGTCCAAGTCCACATCTGGACCATTAACGATCCCGACGCCATGCAGCACTACCTCAACCTAGGCGTCGATGGCCTAATCACCGACTATCCCGACCGCCTGCTACGCATCCTGAACCGCCAGCCCGCAGAGGAGACATCATGGGCGACTCCATAGCCCTGAACGTACAACACCTGACCAAAACCTACGGCACCGGACCAAACGCCCTGACCGTCCTCGCCGATGTGAGTTTCGCCCTCGCGACCGGATCTACCTGCGCGGTCGTCGGCCCCTCGGGCAGCGGCAAAACCACGCTACTCGGATTGTGCGCCGGGCTAGATCGCGCCAGCTCGGGATCGGTCGCGCTCGACGGCGTGGATTTAGGCAGTCTCGACGAAGACCAGCGCGCGCACCTCCGCAGCGCAAAGGTCGGCTTCGTCTTTCAAACCTTCCAGCTCATTCCCACCCTCAGCGCCCTCGAAAACGCCATGGTGCCGCTCGAATTGCGCCGCGAGCCAAACGTCCGCGAACGCGCCATTGACCTCCTCGATCGGGTCGGCTTGGGCGACCGACTGCACCACTACCCAGCGCAGCTTTCAGGGGGCGAGCAGCAGCGCGTGGCGCTCGCGCGGGCCTTTATCAACCGCCCCGCGCTCCTCTTTGCCGACGAGCCTACCGGCAATCTCGACGACGGCACCAGCGGCAAAGTGCGGGACTTGCTCTTCAGCCTCAATAAAGAGTCCGGTGCTACCCTAATTCTGGTCACCCACGATCTAACGCTGGCTCGCCTCACCCAGCGGATCATCCGCCTCCAAGGTGGCCGAGTGGCCGACGATGAGCTAGTCCCATGATGGGCTGGCTCGGCAAAATGGCTTGGCGCGACAGCCGCAGCCACCGCCGCAAACTGCTGCTTTTTACCTCTTCGATCTCCATCGGCATCGGTGCGCTCGTCGGCTTGAGCAGCCTCAGTTCCACGCTGCAAGAGGCCATGGACCAACAAGCCGCCGCGCTCTTAGGTGCCGACATGGCGCTGACGAGCCGCCGGCCCTTCACGCCCGCCACCGAGACACTCATCGACTCGCTCGGCGGCGTTCAGGCGCGCCAGGTTGCCTTTAACTCCATGATTTACCTGCCCAAGACCGAGAGCACCCGCCTCGCCCAAATCCGCGCCCTTGATGGCCCTTTCCCCTTTTACGGCGAGCTAAAAACGGCACCGGCTGAGGCCGCGCAGAGCTTCCGCTCCCAGCCACATGCCCTCGTTGACGAGGCGCTCATGTTGCAGTTTGGCGCGGCAGTCGGCGACTCGATCAAGATCGGCGACACAGTCTTCCTCATCAGTGGGCGGCTCCTGCGCATCCCCGGCGAGAACGCCCTCTTCAGCGACATCCAGCCGCGCGTCTATATCCCGATGTCCTACCTCGACGACACTCACCTGATCCAACGGGGCAGCCGCGTCACCTACTCCGCCTTTTTTCACTTCCCCGAGCGGGATGTCCAAGCAATAGCCAAGTCCATCCGCCCGCACACCCGAGGCGACCGCCTCCGGCTCGAAACCATCGAGAGGCGCAAAGCGCGCCTCGGCCGCACCCTCAATAACCTCTACCGCTTCTTAAACCTCGGCAGCTTTATCGCCCTGCTGCTCGGCGGCGTGGGCGTGGCCAGCGCCATCCACACCTATACGAGACAGAAGCTGTCCACCGTCGCGGTGCTGCGCAGTCTCGGTGCCACGGCCCGTCAGACTGTCCTGATCTATCTAATCCAAGCCGGGGGCATGGGCTTGATCGGCTCGCTCATTGGTGCCCTACTCGGGGTCGGAGTCCTCTACCTGCTCCCTAATGTCCTCGCCGATGTGCTGCCCCTCCAAGTCGAGCCGAGTTTTGATTTCCTCGCCGTCTTGGAGGGCCTAGGCCTAGGCATTGGTCTGTCACTGCTATTTGCCGCTCGACCGCTGCTGGCCATCCGCAAGACCTCGCCGCTTTTGACCCTGCGTGCCTCGTTTGAAGACGACCAACCGGACGACAGCGGCTTGCTGCACTGGGCTTTGTACGTGGGAATCGTCCTGACGATCGCGCTCTTTGCCTACCGGCTCACCGACCGCTGGCCGCTGGCTCTTGGCTTTGTCGGCGGGGTTGGAGTCGCTTTTGCGCTCCTCACGCTTACCGCCCGCTCAATCATCTACAGCACGCGACGGTTTTTCCCCGCCTCTTGGAGCTATATCTGGCGTCAGGGGCTGGCCAATCTCTACCGGCCTAACAACCAGACCACGCTGCTGATGTTGGGCCTCGGGCTGGGGACTTTCCTACTCAGCACCCTGTTCCTGACCCAGACCAATCTGCTGTCCCACATCAAAAGCGTCGGCTCCGACCAAAACCCCAACGTCGTGCTCTTCGACATCCAAACCGACCAGCGCGAAGAGCTAAACGCCCTCGTCGCCGGGATGAATCTGCCATTGTTGCAACAGGTCCCCATCGTCACCATGCACGTCCACAGCGTCAAAGGCCAACCCGCCCGCGCCATACTCCGCGACACCACCGCTAACCGAGGCCGACGCGGCAATTGGGCCTTGCGGCACGAGTACCGCGCGACCTATCGCGACTTCCTCACCGAGACCGAAGAGATCGTCGCCGGCACGTGGCGCAGCCAACCCGCGGACGACACCCTCTACGTCTCCTTGGAAACAGGCGTCGCTTCTTCTTTGGGCGTTGGCGTTGGCGACTCGCTGACCTTTGACGTCCAAGGGGTGCCTATCGAAGTCGTCGTCGGCAGTCTGCGCCAAGTCAACTGGCAGCGCATCATGCCCAATTTTTTGGCGGTCTTTCCCCCCGGCATCCTCGAAGCCGCACCGCAATCCCACGTCCTCGTCTCCCGCACCGCCACGACCGAGCAAATGGCCGCCTTGCAGCGGTCCACCGTACACCGATTCCCCAATGTCTCGGTCATCGATCTCGGCAGCATCCTCAGCACGGTCGATACCATCCTCGACAAGGTTTCGCTAGTGGTGCGCTTTATGGCCTTTTTCAGCGTCTCGGTTGGCCTGATTGTGCTCGTCGGCGTGATTGCCAGCAGCCGCTACCAACGCATAGAGGAAAGCGTCTTGCTCAAGACCTTAGGAGCCAGTCGCCGCCAGATAGTAGCGATCATGGCGCTCGAATATCTGTTTTTGGGAGCTTTTGCCGCAGCGACCGGAGCGATTTTGTCGCTGGGGGGCGTCTGGGCCTTGAGCCGTTATCTCTTCGAGATCAGCTTCGCGCCCGACTATCTGCCGCTAATCCTCGCCTTTGCCGCGGTCAGCCTACTAACGGTCGCCGTCGGCATGGCCTCCAGCCGCGGCGTCCACAGCAGTCCACCACTCGAAGTCCTGCGCTCGCTCGGCTAGCGGCGCAACTCCTCCAGCACCGGCCCCAGCGTCGCCCACACGGTTTCGGCGACGATCTGATGGCCTTCGACATTGGGGTGATTGCCATCGGGCAAGTTCAGCGCGGGTTGGTCGCCCACGCCTTCTAACAAAAAGGGGATCAAGGCCGCGTCGTTTTTCTCTGCCAACGCCGGAAAGATCGCCGCAAACGCCTCTGTGTATTCCGCGCCCAGATTGGGCGGCATCTGCATCCCAGCGATGACTAGGGCCACTTTGGGATTTTTCGCTTTCACCCGCTCGACGATTTGTTGCAGGTTAGCGTGGGTATCTTTGGGGTCAATACCGCGCAGACCGTCGTTGGCTCCCAATTCGAGGACGAAGACGTCGATGGGGCGGCGCAAGAGCCAGTCAATGCGGCGCAATCCACCGGCTGAGGTCTCGCCGCCAAGCCCGGCATTGAAGACTTCAAAGTTCCAGCCGAGCGAATCAATCCGCGCCTGCACCAAAGCCGGGAAAGCCTGTTCGCGGTCGAGTCCATAGCCAGCAGTCAAGCTGTCGCCAAAAAAGAGAATGACGCGGCTGGAGTCCGCTTCTTCGGCAGAGACACTGCCGCCGAGTAACATCAGGGCCAATGCGATGTATTTCACCATTTCACCTTGTATTTGGCTTTGGAAAATACGAAGAGTGCACCGCAATACCTACGCACGGCCCACCTTCTTCAAGCTCCATTGGTAATTAGGTCCGTTTACGTTTAAAATATATGTTCTATTATAGAACAAAACAAGTATAAATTTGACAAAATATGTTTGATATACTATATTTTGGACTAGAAGGCGACTTAGAGAGGCCCACTCATTTGTACACTGGGAAGGCTATTCTGATGGATCCAATCAAGCTCGGAAGACAGCTACGAACCGCGCGTGAGACGCGGGGGCTCAGCCAACAAACAGCGGCGGACGCCCTTGGCGTACCGCGCACGGCGATCACCCAAATCGAGTTAGGTAAGCGTTCTGTCTCCACGCTGGAGTTGGCGAAACTAGCTGAATGCTATCTCCGTCCTGTATCTCACTTCTTCGAGGAAGCCGTGGAAGCCGAAAATGAGGACGTTCTTGTCGCCTTGCATCGAATCGCCCCTGGCCTAGAGCAGGATTCGGACGTTAGTGAACAGGTGGACCGTTGCGTCGCCCTGTGTCGCGAGGGGGTCGTGCTGGAGAAAATCCTGGGGCTGGGACCAAGGTCCGGACCGCCGATGCATAACGTTCGGGTTCCTCGCACGGCTGGGCAAGCCGTGACTCAAGCGGAACAGCTCGCCGACGAGGAGCGGAACCGACTCAATATTGGGAATGCCCCTCTAGCCGACGTTTCGGAACTGATCGGTTCTCAGGGTATTTGGGCATCCGGTATAGAATTGCCTAGGGACATGTCCGGTTTGTTCCTGCGCCACCCTTCAATCGGCTTGGCTATTCTCGTTAACGCCTCACATCCGCGTGGACGAAAGCGATTTTCCTACGCACATGAGTATGCCCATGCGCTGTTGGACCGGGAACAGACCATTTCGATTTCTAGTACCGATAATTCGGCGGAGCTAGTGGAAACGCGGGCAAATGCCTTTGCCGCGGCGTTTCTCATGCCAAGAACCGGTGTGTCTGAAGTGTTGCGAACCTTGGACAAGGGACTACCTGCCCGCCATGAGCAAACGATTTTCAATGCTGCGAGCGGAGGACATATCCAAGCCGAGTTTCGGCCGCCCGCTAAGTCCCAGAAAATCACTTACAAGGACGTTGCGCTCGTGGCCCACCATTTTGGTGTGAGCTACCAAGCAGCTCTATACCGTCTGAAAAGCCTCAGGCATGTTTCGCAGCCTGACTCCGTCGGCCTTCTGGAACAAGAACATTTCGGAATACAATATCTGCGTTTTCTCAACAAGCTCGACGAACTAGAAAAACCGGAGCAAAGGCAATACTGGGATCGTGAGCTCCGTAGCGAAATCGCACACTTGGCGATCGAGGCCTATCGTCGCGAGGACATTTCCCGAGGACGACTTCTCGAACTGAGCAAAATGCTTGGGATTGATGGTAAAACCTTGCTCGTCCTTGCGGAAGCGGCGCACGAGGGCTGAGCACAGACAATGACCCTTACGAGTTCAACCGCGATGGACACGTCTGTTCTCATCAACTTCCTCTGCATTGATCGCATGGACCTGATTGCTCGCCACTCCCACCAGTTCATCGTTACGGACCATGTGGCGGCTGAAGTCAAGGATTTCTATTCGGATCAGCAGACACGTCTCAAGGCCGCGCTTCAGTCTGGTACTCTGAAACAAGTCAGCATTGCTGATCAACGCGAAGTCACTTTGTTCGGCTCATTGAGCAAATCCGGACGCTTAGGATCCGGCGAGTGTTCTGCGATTGCGTTGGCTATATCCCGAGAATACGTATTGGCTATCGATGACCGACAAGCGACAAATCAAGCACGAAAGATCAGTCGCAATCTTCGTATCCTGACAACTCAGGATCTCATCGTTGCAATGATCCATGAAAACCTATTGAGCATCGCGGAAGCGGATAAACTTAAGGAGACGTGGGCGCATCAGCACAGATTTCGGCTACCAATCAAAAGTTTTTCCGATGTGCTTTAGTTCTGCCCATGCGCTTCTTGTTTATTGAAGCGAAAAATCCGCTGCGCCCGCGCTGATAGCTGGTCCATAATCTCCGCTGGCAGCGGATCAGCCGCCTTGTATTGGTAGCCCAAGGTCGGGAAGTAGCGGTGGTACACCAGTGACATCATGGTGCGGCGGCAGTTCGTGCGGTTGGGCGTGGCCCGGTGCCAGACGCGCATGTCGCGCACCACGGTAGAACCGGCCGGCATATTGGTGCGCATCGACGGCATGGTCGATGCTCGCTCTTCCAAGCCGCCCGCTCGCCCCACATCCGCCGGGTCGATGACCGCCTCGTGATCCGTGATCAGATGCGTACCCGGCCACACCTCTGTGCTACCGTTTTCCTCTGTAAAGTCCACCAACGGAATGTTCACGACCATCATGTGCGGCGGCATGGCGATGGGCAAATCGGGGAAGAGGTGCAGTTGGTCGCGGTGGACAACTTGTGTCTCCGGCCAGTTGGGCTCTGTGGAGTTGCAGTGATAGGGCAGCTTGGCCCAAAAATCTTCGCCGAGCATGACGTCCATAATCTGCACGGCCCAAGGGTTTTCAATCGCCAGCGGATCGATAAAGGGCGGACGCAACAAATCGCCTAGCGTCTGCCCTTCCAAATGACCGTCCCAAGCCTCCCGCATCACATCGCACCACGCCCGGTCCATGGTCTCCTCCAAAATGATAAAACCCGCTTCCCGCACTTGGCGCACCGCCTCGGCTAAAGTGTCATCGGCGAGGCACTGCTGTTCAATTTCTTGTGTCGATAGTTTCATAAAAATCTCGTCGATCCTACTGCAAAGCTATTGTCGTGGTCAAGGTTTGATCCCATCCTATATTACCTGAGCTATCCTCCGGAGTCTACATGCAAACCACCATTTTAGGCCGCACCAATCTAACCGTCTCGCGCATGGGCTTAGGCGCTGGCGGCCACAGCCGAATCGGGCGCAAAGCCGGCCTAACCGACGCTCAATCCGCCGACCTCGTCCGCCGCGCCTTAGACCACGGCGTCAACTTCATCGACACGGCCGAAGGCTACGGCACTGAATCCATCATCGGCCAAGCCCTACAGGGCCGCGACCGATCCTCCGTGGTCCTCTCTACCAAAAAATCCACCCGCAACGAACAGGTCACACCCTGCGCCTTACAGACAAGCCTCGACCAAAGTCTAAAGCACCTAGGCACTGACTACATCGACCTCTACAATCTCCACGGCGTCGTGCCCCAAGACTACGCCTATCTCGTCAACGACGTTTACCCCGCGCTGCAAAAGGCGCAGCAACAGGGCAAAATACGCTTTGTCGGTCTCAGCGAGATGTTCAACGAAGACTTCGAACACACCATGCTCCAGCAGGCTCTAGCCGACGACCTGTGGGATGTCCTTATGGTCGGCTTCAATCTGCTCAACCAGACCGCCCGCGCCAACGTCTTCGCGCAAGCTATCGCGCAAAACGTCGGCATCCAAATCATGTTCGCCGTTAGAAAAGCACTTAGCCATCCCGACAACCTGCGCGCATTCACCGACGCCCTCGTCGAAAAGGGGCAAATCGACCCCGCCGACCTCGACGCCTTCCCCGACTTCCTGTTGGCCGAGGCCCCATCCCTACCCGATGCCGCCTACCGCTTCTGCCGCGACGAGCCCGGCGTCCACGTCGTCCTCTCCGGCACGGGCAACGCCGCCCACCTCGACGCCAACCTCACGTCTTTCTCCCGTCCGCCGCTGACGCAAGAGACGCTCGACCGACTCATCCACATCTTCCGGCACGTCAACTCTACCACGGGGCAAGCGGTATAAGCTATCGCCTTGATCCAATATGTTGGAATAAAGCTTTGATATACTGTGCGATAATTGCTCGATGATATAATTTGACTATATTGGTCTAAAGGAATTAACTAGAAAGGACATTTCATGCAAACCACGACGGTATCACAACTCAAAATGTCGTTGAGCGCCTACTTGCGTCAAGTTAAAGCTGGTGAAGAGGTAGTAATCACCGAGCATGGCCGTCCCATTGCTCGTTTACTCCCCCTCGCCAGTCCTGTGCCCCTCCCTGAGCACTTGAGAGACCTAGAAGAAAAGGGCCTGCTCAAGCGCGGTGAGAAGTCCTTACCAGAGGATTTTTGGGACCTGCCGCGTCCTGCCGATCCTCAGGCAGCCGTGCGTTCGGCGGTCTTGCGCGAGCGGGAGGAAGGCTGGTGAAATTTTGGGATACGTCGGCTGTGGTACCGCTGTGTGTGCAGGAGCCTAACTCGGCTGCGGTACAAGAGATCCTCGTCGAGGATCCGTCCATGGTCGTTTGGTGGGGCACGCGCACTGAGTCTATTTCCGCCCTGATGCGCCAAGTACGAGAGGGCAGTTTGGCACCCGCTGACGAACGCGCCGCTCGCCATATATTGCACACCCTGATGCAAACTTGGACTGAGATGCAGCCGAGTGAGGCGTTACGCAGTACGGCCGAGCGGTTACTAGCCGTGCATCCGTTGCGGGCAGCGGATGCGTTGCAACTGGCCGCCGCCATCCTGTGGTGTCAGGGGCTCACAACAGGACAGGGCTTTGTGTCGTTTGATCAACGTCTCTGTGACGTGGCCTATCGAGAAGGCTTTACTGTTTTTCCCGAGGCGTCCTGAGAAATCGACATATCTAAAGAGATTACTGCCCTAGACTTGGGAGGCTTCCAATGATCAAGAACGAAAGGCAATATCGGCTCACCAAAGCGCAGGCAAACCGGTTCTCACAGACCTTGCAAAGCCTTGGCGAGGCCGACGGAGTAAATCCGCTTATTGTCAAGGCGCAGCGCGAGTCCCTGAGCAGCCAAATCGCCGACCTAGAAGATGAGTTGCGCGAGTATGAATCTCTAACGACTGGAAGGCAGTAAACAACATGGCTTCAAGAGAAGACCTTCTACCACTTATTACCGAACCGAGAGAAGATCTTGCCTCCGAGTACAAGGATTGGCTAGATCTGACGCTCAAAGAGCATAAGGCCACTCTGGCGAAGGCTGCAATTGCGTTGGCCAACCATGGTGGCGGGTACATCGTCATTGGCTTTGCAGAGCAGGGACAAATCCTCGAATCACAGCCACGGCCAGAGGAAATTCCAGAAATAACACAAGACTCGGTAAACGCGGCAGTGCACTTATATGCCGAACCAAATTTTCAATGTGCGATGCATGTTGAGTCGCATCCAGACACACATGTGCCGCATCCAATTGTCATTATCCCCAGTGCTACTGTACCCGTGATGAGCAGAAGAGAGTGCCAAGGAGTCATCGCCCAAAACCGTTGCTACATTCGGAAGCCAGGTCCTAACAGCGAGGACCCTCGGACATCAGAAGAATGGCGCACTTTGCTCAATCGCTGCGTGAGGGCTAACCAAGATGAGCTGCTAGAAGCGATCCGCTCGATAGTCACAGGGCGTGTAGAAACGCCGAACTCGATACCAACCGCGCTCGACGATCTACGAGATTATTGCACCTCGGCTCGTGGTCGTTGGGAGGAATTGGTATCGGATGAGCCTGACAATTCTCCAGCACGGTTTCCGCATGGCTACTACGAAATGGCTTTTTCTTTGGTAGGTGCGACACCAGTGAATGATCTCATAGAACTTCAAGATCGGCTTAGTGTCGCGAGGCGAACAAAATTATCAGGGTGGCCCCCATTCTTAGATATACAAGTTCCTGGCTGGAATCCATATCCTCACGAAGATTTTGTGGAAGCATGGCTCGGAGGACCAGCTCACAATGGCCGTAGAGCCGAAAATTCATACCTTTGCGATTTCTGGCGGGTATCACTCGATGGGAAACTCTACACGATCTGCGGATACTTTGAAGACGAGCAAGGTAATGAGCCCGGCCGCGTGGTTTATACCACCACCCCGGTTTTGAGTATTGGCGAGGGTCTGTTATTTGCAAGTCGCTTGGCGGAAACATTTGAAGAGGTCAATCAAATTGCCATTCACTGCCGTTTCACAGGACTGGAGGGTAGGTGCCTTAGAACGCCCCCCTGGAGCCGCCTCTTACCATCTTTCCTTATGGTCTCTTCCAGTAGCACGGATGAAGTCACATTGACGGGGCAAATCACTCAGCAACAGGTGCAAGACAATCTTGCTGAGTTTCTTCATCCTCTTCTGCAGCGACTCTATGAGAAGTTCAACTTTTCCAGATTATCGTTTGACTTAGTCGCTAAAGAACTCCAGAAAATGCGGAATAACCGGGTCTGATGTCCTACATTATCGGTGTGCGAAAGTTCCACTTTTTCGGGTCAACGCCCGTAGCCCCGACATAGTATCCACAAATGATGTTACCCATGTCTCCGTTCTCGTTCGTAGCCAAAGCTGTCACCAGCAATATCGCTCCCAGCCCTTCTACCCCTTAAGCGCCCCAACAGTAATCCCCTTCGTCAAGTATTGCTGCAAAAAAGCATACACCAACATCGTCGGAGCCATAATCAGCACCAACCCGGCAAAAGCCATGCCCCAATCGCTGCGATACTGACTGACAATAGTGATGTTGGCCAGCCCCAACGGCAGCGTGCGCAACGCCTGCGACCCTTCCCCGGACAGGAACATAAAGGCCATAAAAAACTCGTTCCAAGTCCCCAAAAAGGCGAAGATGCCCACCGTAATAAGCCCCGGCCGCGCCAACGGCAACATAATCGACCAAAACGCCCGAAACTCTCCCGCCCCATCGATCAGCGCCGACTCGTGCAACCCAGAGGGCAAAGACTTGAAAAACCCCGTGAGGATAAAGATGGCAAACGGCATCCCAAAGGCCACATAGACTATCAGAATGCCCAGCCGCGAATTGAGCAGCCCAAAGTCCTTCATCTGAAAAAAGAGCGGCACAATCGACAGTTGCAACGGAATCATCAGCCCGGCCAAGAAGTAGAAAAACATCGGCCTCACCCCAAAGAAGCGAAAGCGCGCCAGCGCATAGGCCGCCATTGCCGCTAACAGCATGGAAACCGCCACCGTCGAGATGGTCAAAAAGACGCTGTTGAAGAAGTAGTCGCCGAAGTGCCCTTTAGTCCAAGCGTTGGTAAAGTTGATCCATTGCAGATCGCCAAGCTCGGGCAAACTGAAAGGGTTGAGAAAAATCTCGCGGTCGGTCTTCAGCGAAGTGTACAACAGCCACAGCATCGGATAGACCACAACCGTCAGATAGCCGCATAGCGCCAAATAGACGAAAGGTTTGGCAAAAGAAAATTTTTCTTGTTCCGCCATGTTCAAAACTCCACAGCTTCGCGCTTCATTGCGCGCAAGGTCGCGGTAGTGCCAAAGAAGACGATCAAAAAGAGCAGCACGGCAATCGCCGTAGCCTCCCCCACCTTAAACTCAGTAAACATCGCCTGCACCATCCGCGTGCCAATCACGTGGTTGTCGGTCGTCGGCCGCTGATTGGTCAGCAGCCAAATCACCTCAAACGCCTTCATCCCGCCGATGATCATAAACACAATCGCTATCGACAACACCTCCCAAATCAGCGGCACAGTAATCGACCAAAACTGCCGCCAAGCCGAGGCCCCGTCGATGTCGGCCGCCTCGTACATGCTCTGCGGAATGCTCTCCATCGCCGCCAAAAAAAGCACCATGTTAAACCCAGCCGCGCCCCAAATCGACATGGGTATCAGCGCCCAGTAAAGATTGTCCTGCGCCAGCCAAGCAAACCCCTCAAACCCCTCCAATCCCAAAGCCACCAACACCGTGTTGATCGGCCCGCCCTGTGGATTGTACAAGTGCATCCACAGCAGAGTCGCTGCTACACCGCCGAGGATGTTGGGAAAAAAGAAGACGATGCGGAAAAGCTTAGCTCCGATCACCTCGCGGCTGATGCACACCGCCAGAAAAAGCGCCAGCGGCAACACGCAGAGCGGGATGACGAACATGATGAAGAGATTGTTCGACAGTGCGATCCAGAACTCGTCGCTCTCAAACAACAGCCGCTGGAAGTGCAACAGCCCGACGAAGGCCATCTCGGTCAGCCCGTCCCAGCGCATCGCGCTCCAGACGAAGGACTTGATACTGGGCACCACCACGAAGAGCGTGTAGAACGTCGCGGCCGGACCGACGAAGAACACCACCCCCTTCCAAGGCAGACGCACAGTGCTAGTAGGTCGAGGAGCTTGGCCCGTCTGTCTTTCGCGCCATTGCCGCGCCGTCGTATAAAACCAGTAGCCCATCGCCAGCGTCAACAGGCCCAACAGCAGCGCGGGCTTCCACAGGTGGCGGATGGTAATCTGATCCGGTTGCTGGCTGCGGTTGCGCACCGCTTCAGCCGCCGACTCCAGCTCTTTGGCCCCTTGCTCTGGCGTCATCTGCCCATTGACGATCTTGAAGCGCACGTCGTTGAGAAACTGATCCATCTCCGGGAAACCCTCGCCCGGAGCAGTGCCATAGCTCGTAGTCGCCTGCTGCGCCAGCGCCACCAAGTCCTGCAAATCTTCGCTGGTCCGCCCCTCCATCGCCCCATCGACGGCTACCAAAACATCGCGCATCTCGGCAAAGGTACCGGCCATCTCCTGCGAGGTCATAAAGCGCAAAAAATCCGCGCCTAACTCGGGGTGGGCGCTGTTTTTGAAGACAAAGTAATACCCGGCACCAGTATATATGGCACCAGGTTCGCCAGCCCCGCCCTCGACTACGGGCAAATTAAACGCCCCCAAGCGGAAACCGTCGGGGATTTTGCCCATCATCTCGCTTTTGAGCCATGAGCCACAAAAGACCATCGCCGTATGCCCCAAGAAAAACTCGAGTTGCGCCTCGGTGTGGCTCATGCCGAGGGCACCGGGTTGGAAGTACTCCTGCGCCGTGCGCTGAATAAGCCCGAGCGCCGTTACGAATTCGGGATTGGCAAAACTGCCCGGCACTAGATCCTTCTGCTCGTAGAACCGCTCGCGGCCAGCAAGGTGATAATAGGCGTTGTCAGTCACGCCGCCGATATAGCCTGGATAGCGCCCCTGAAAGGCCAGCGGCCAGACCCCTGCGGCGCGGATTTGCTCGCAGAGGGCGAAAAACTCATCCCAAGTGCGCGGCGGTACCCAGCCGTGCTCTTCAAACATGTTCTTGTTGTACCAGACGGCGTAAACCGAGTAGAGGAAGGGGATGCCGTAGATCTTGCCCTCGTACTCATAGCGGTCGAGGCTGCCGGGCAGGAAGGATTCGCCCCAAGTCTGGTCCCCTTCCCAACTCGGCCCATCCAAAAAGTCGTCGAGAGGCAGGATTTCGCCGTTGCGGATCAGCGCCCAATAATTGAGACCTGCGTTGCTGACTTCCGGGAACGTCCCTTCGAGAATCCGCACCCGCACCTTGTCGGCAATGCGCGGATCGCCGTAGAGATCGATCTGCACATCGGGACGGACCTTTTCGTACTCGCGTGCGGCAAAAAAGAAAAAATCCAGTCCCGCACCACCCTCAAAAATGGGCACTTCAACGCGAGTCGCCGCTTGCGCTGACACTGGACCGCAAAGCAGCCCCAGCACAACGGTCGTCCAGCCGATGACTTTGTTAGGCGTTATTATTTTCAAAAGAACTGCTAGAAGTCGGCGGTTGCTCTAGGCTTGTTTGTCATAGCAACCTCTCGTAAAGAATTGATATAAACGGCCTTTTGCATAAAAACACCCTCTGCGAGAGAAGTGCCGCCTCTCTCGCAGAGGGTAAAAAGCAGAAAGAAAACCTACTCGCTAAAACTCGCCTTGATCCGCGCCCACGACCGGTCCTCAACCGCAGTAGCGTCGGCGGCACCGACTAGCTGGCCATCGACGAAGCGCTCGGCATAGCGGAAGGTCGCCGCTTGGCCGGAGAGAGTGTGATAGCCCCGGTACTGTTGGGGGGCTTCGTCGAAGTCCGGCATGGCGATCTGGAAGCCGATGATGTGGCCTGGCTCCAGGTCCGTGGCCACGCTGGCCGCTTGGTCGCTAAAGACGATATCATCATAGGGCGTGACGTAGATTTCGAGAATCGACGTAGTTGGCGCTTCGCCGATCGACCCGCCGCCACCATCGCTCAGAGGCGGTGAGTTGAGCCAATCGGCCCGGCCAGGATAGCCCAAAAATCGCCCATCGGGCGAATCGAAAATCGCGTTCCACTTCTGGGCCTGACGGTTCTGGTTGAGCGCCTTCTCCTCGTCGGTCATGGTCTCGTCGTTGCCGAAATTGTACTGGCCACCTGAGTGGTCGCCATCCACCATGAACTCGACCGAATCGTGCTGCCACACCGAGGCGGGCGCACCGCCAGCGTACTCGTTGATGTACACATTGTCGGTGCGCTCGGCCGCGAGGTAGAGCCGATTGTTGGTGTTGTTCCAGCCCAGCCAGAGCCGATAGTCCATATCGGCCGGATCGTACTGGGCACCATCGCCAACGGTTGGATCGGCGAAAAAATCCTCCGGCGTGAGCGAAGCGTCGCCGACCACGTCCTCCCAGTCGGCGATATCCCCATCGAAGAGGTCGAGATCCCCCAGATCGGCGTCCGGAATCTCGAAGATCAGAAAGACCTTTTCGCCGATATGGGCATGGGCACTGCCAGCCAGCACGAGGGCCAGCATGAGGCAAAACGTACTGATGAGTCGCATAAAAGCACCTCCTTTAGGTTTGCTTTTAGGTGCAAATCGCCTGTGCATAGGCGACCTTGGTCAATAAGGCGCGATGTACTCCCACTTATATTATTATATCATATCTTTGCTCTCCATGCTCGGACACCAAAATTTTTCGATGAACTCCACCACCAAGCCCGTACCTGCGTCGTGGCTGACGTACGGCGGCATGGCCGGATTGTACATCGCGTCAGTCAAGTCGCGGATCAACGCCACATCCACTCCCCAGCGCACCATTTGCTTAATGGCAAAGGTCCGGTGCAAAACGCACATGTTGGTGTGGACGCCCATAATCAGCAGATGGGCAATCCCTTGGTGCTGCAAATAGCTATACACCTCCGTCCCCTTATCCGAAATAATATCTCGCTCTTGGTCGATCCCAATCCCCGGATGCTGCCGATCCCAAGCCTTGTAGGTCTCAGTCTCGCCCGTATCCGACCCGTGATCTGAGGCATCCACCGGCAAGGGCGGATCCGGACGCTCGGCGTCGGGCGGCGGCGCAACTTGGGGGGCCGCAATCGCGCGCTGACGCGCTGGCACATCGGCGTAAAAATCCATGGTATCCGAAGGCGCGTGGACAATCAGGCCACCAGCCGCGCGCACCGCCCGAACCACTGCATCCATGCGCTCGATCATGGCGTCGAGGCGCTCGACCGCACCACGACACCAATGGCCGTTCCACACGTCGCACAGCAAGAGCGCAGTCTGATCCGCCGCCCATTCTTGAGTACTGGTCTGCACCTGCCAGATAGCGTGGCCTCCTTCGTCTTGTGCAAGGCGCTGAGAGCGCAGATTCAGTCGCAAAACGTTGCTCATATTGTCCTCTCAATCCGTTTCGCCCGACCAGTAATCCACCGCGTCGGCGCGGCGGAAAATGCGCTGTCGGTCTAAGGAACGGACGTTAATTTTGTCGGAATCGGGATATTGGGCCAAATCGTGCGGCAGGACATTGCTCAAGGCCAAGAGCACACAGGGTTGCTGTCCTTGATTGGTGAACTTGTGAGCGCTGCGGGGACCGGGTGGGAAGGCGATAAAGTCACCCTGTTCTACCGCCACTGGACCTCGGGGACTGATCAGCGTACAGGCCCCTTCGAGGATGTAGAACATTTCCTCTTCAAAGTGATGAAAGTGCTGCGGACAGATCGACTGGCCAGCGGACAGGCGGAAGAGACAGTAGCCCAGATGCTGGCCACCGATGAGCGGGTCGATATCCTTGATCTCCCAGCGGTAGCCCGCAGGTCCACCCCCCGACGTCCAAGGAATATCCTCTACATTGATCTTATTGATGTAAATGTCGGTCCGTTCCTCCAAGCATTCGAGCAACAGCCGACGGGCGTCGTGTAGAACGGAGTGCCCATCGCCCATCAACAGAGCGTCAAAATCGAGTTGCAACAATTTGCGCAAGCCCAAGGCGGCTTGTGGCGGATCGGCGAGCTTGGCGTCCGCTAGCAATGTAATGCGGCCCAGCGGCGCACCGACTACCAGATCGCCCGCTAAGACTAGCTTAAGGCCCGGCCAGTACAAGGCGATTTCCCCCGGACTCTTGCCGTGCGCCAAATGCACTACCTGGAGCCCAGGGACGATCTCCTCTCCATCGTCCAACAAGCGGTCCGGTGGCTGGTCAAACAAGTCGGCGTCGGCGCGGTGGGCGGCAATGCGAGCACCGGTGCGGTCTTGGAAAAAGACGGCTTCGCGCTCGTGGTCGCGATTGGTCAGCACGATCCAAGCAGCCCCGCCCAATTGGTCGAATTGCTCCAAGTCAGCCGCTGTCATGGGCACTGGGTCGATCAGGACATTGCCTTCGTCCCGTACCCACAGATGACCGTTGAAGTCAATCTGACGCTCTTGGCTGAAGATGGACCAAGAATAGAAGTTTGTAACGGCGATTTCTTTCACAGTATATGTCCGGCGATTTTAAGAGAGGCTGAAGCTCTTTCTACAAACAGGCCCGCACAACATCGCGCGCCTTCAACATATCTTCGCGATTTCTGTAGTACTCTAAGACGAAATAGGGCACCTGCGCCCACTCCTGCAACGCGCCGATATAGGTCGGATAATCCAAGCACCCCGACCCCGTCGGCCCGTAGTCAACGACCTCGCCGTTTTCGGCAAAGCGCGCGTCCTTGCCATGGGCGATTGCAATATCGGGGCCGAGCATCCGCACTGCGCGTACCAGCGGAGTGCGGTCGGGCACGAAGTTCGCCGCGTCCATGCAGACCTTGAGCGCTGTGGACCCCACTCGATCCTGCAATCGCCAAAAGCGCTCCGCCCCGTCAACGCTCCCCGCGCGCGTCATTTCCACCGCGATGACAATGCCAAACCGCTCCGCGGTCGCGCAGGCCGTCATCAGCCCTGTGCATAACCCCTCGAACACCGCCCGATCGTCAACGTCCTCCTCTGGATACCCCGACGGATGCCACACCAGCACTGGTCGCGGGTTGTCCCCGAAACGCCCTTCGAGTGCTACAGTCTTCTTCACGCAGCGCATTAACCTTGTGACATCCTCTCGGACCATCCCCTTTGGCCCGACCAGATCGACGTGCAAGGTCATTGCCGCCAGCGCAATGTCAGCCGCCTGTAGCGCTTTGTCGATATCCTCCGCGGACGGGTCCCGCGCATCCCCGTCCGCTCCCCCGCCGAAAAACATCTGCACCGCCTCGAATCCCTCGGACCGCATCTCTGCCGACGACAGCAGATTTCCTGACATCAATGCAAGTTTCACGGTTCCCTCCTTCCAAAATTCGAGCCATCGGCGAGTACAACTCCCTGCCGCTCTCTTGGTATTAAAACGTCCCTTGCACGTCCATCACCTTTCCGCCCTCCTCCTTCTCCTTAGAAGTAGCCACCCGCTTTTGCAACTCCTCGTAGTACAAATCCTCATCCACCGGAATATGTACCCAATCATCCGTCCACGTCGAGAGCAACATCGCGTTAGACAACTCCACGCCGTTGATCCCCTCGGTCCCCGCAGCCAACAGCGGCGACCCCGTGCGGATGGCTTGCACCCAGTTTTGGGTGATCCCCTTGTGCTCCTCACCGCCGCCGCCCGGGATCTCGCACTTCCAGACCTCTGGGCTGCCGAACCCATGTGGCCACTCCTCAAGGAATTTGCTCGCCGACTCTGTCGTGCGCCAAAAGGTGATTTTGCCGCCTTCCAACACCACCTTGCCGCGGTCCGCTGAAATCTCCAACCGATTGGTCCCTGGAGCCTCGCCCGTAGAGGTGATAAAAACGCCCGTAGCACCGTTCTCGTATTCGACATAGGCCGTTACGTCATCTTCGACCTCAATATCGTGGTATTGTCCAAAGCGGCAAAAGGCCCGCACCCGCTTCGGCATCCCGCAGATCCACTGCCACAGGTCGAGGTTGTGCGGACACTGGTTGGCCAACACGCCGCCGCCCTCGCCGGCCCAAGTCGCCCGCCAGCCGCCCGAATCATAGTAGCTCTGGGCGCGGAACCAGTTGTTGATGATGTAAATCGTGCGCCGAATCGGCCCCAGCTCGCCGGATTCGACCAGCGACTTCAGCTTCTGGTGTTCACCGCGCGCGCGCTGGTTGAACATCATGCCAAAGACCCGGTCACTTTTGGCCGCAGCCTCGTTCATCTCGCGGACTTGGCGCGTATAGACTCCAGCCGGCTTCTCGCTCATCGCGTGCAGGCCGTTTTCGAGCGCTTGGATTACCAGCGGGGGATGGAAGTAGTGGGGGGTAGCTACGATCACAGCGTCCACGCATTGGGCCGCAAACAGAGCGTCGGCTCCAGCGAACGCTTGCACGCTCTCTCCATATTTTTCCTGCACGCCCGCGAGCCGGGCCGGATCGACATCGGCTACGGCCGCGAGCTCCGCACCGGCGATTTGGCCTTGGGAAAGATAGGTGGCGTGGTTGCTACCCATGCCGCCAAGGCCGATAATACCAATTCGCACCTTGTTCATATTGCGCTCCTTGTCGAAATCTAGCGATGATACAGATATAGCCTTGCGGGACTCAAAAAAGGAAGTGAGTCGCCGGACATGCCAACGGGAATATGGGCCGCAATATACCTCCGAATTCGCCGAACGGTCAATCTCGCACGATTCTTGAGTTGATCGAGCATGACGGCGACCTGTCCCTTTCGAATCGGTTCTTGCTCCCTCCTAACTCACTAAAAAAAAATGAACAAACCGAACATACTGATCTTCATGACCGACCAGCAACGGGCGTGCTCCGTGTTACCTAACGACGTGTACAAGGCAAAGACACCCGTACTTGACGAGTTCCGCGAGGAGAGCGTCACCTTCAGCCGCGCCTTCTGCCCGTCACCGCACTGTTGCCCGTCGCGCGCGTCATTCATGACCGGCCTGATGCCGACCCAGCACGGCGTCTGGCACAACGTGAACGTCGCCAATGCCATCACCCGTGGCTTGAAGGACCACATCCGTCCCTGGAGCGTGGACATGCGGGAAGCGGGTTACCGCATGCTCTTTTCGGGTAAGTGGCATGTCAGCAACTATCAACAGCCGCACGACTATGGTTGGGATCACGTCTCGCCGATAAGGGGGCCCCACGGCAGACGGTTGAGTCGCGACGAGCAGGACGCTGCAGCCCGCGAACGCGAACTGCGCAATTTGCAACGACATGCTGGGGACCACGGCGGCAGTGGGCGTGCTCCCGGCGAGATCAGGCGCGCGGGGATGCGTCCGTACATCCACTATGGCGACAACAGCCATCCCTTCCTAGCGCAGTACTTCCGAGATGGAGAAGAAGACAACCCATTCGGCGACCGCACAGTGATCGATTCCGCGCTAGCAAAAATGGATGCACTAGACGGGAACGAGCCGTGGTGCCTGTATGTTGGCACCCTCGGCCCGCACGATCCGTATGTCGCACCCAAGCAGTTTCTCGATCTGTATGAAGGCGTGGAGTTCCCACTACCGGACACCTTCGACGATCCGATGGACGACAAACCAGCCCTCTACCGCCGCACCCGCGACCGCTTTGCTCAGTTGACGCGCAAGGAACATCAAGACGCGATCAAGCACTACTTGGCATTCTGTACCTATGAGGACTGGCTCTTCGGGCGGCTGATTGACAAGCTCAAAGAGCGCGGCGAGTACGAAGACGCGATCATTCTCTACCTCTCCGACCACGGCGACTACTTGGGCGATCACGGCCTGTGGTGTAAGGGTCTGCCGTCGTTTCTGAGCTGCTACCACGTGCCGGCGATCGCGAAGATGCCAGGCGGACAGCAGGGCGTGGTGCGCGACGAGTTCGTATCGCTCTGTGACTTCGCGCCGACGTTGCTTGAGATGGGCGCAGTGGAGAGCACTGTGGAGTTTGCCGGTGCCAGCCTGATGCCGTTGCTCAAAGGCGAAACACCGGCCGACTGGCGCGATGCGCTCTTCTTCCAGACGAATGGAAACGAGACCTATGGCATTCAACGTTCCGTTGTCACCGACCAGTGGCGATTCGTTTACAATGGATTTGACTACGACGAGCTATACGATTTAGAGAGCGATCCCGGACAGATGCAAAACCTCGCACCTGATCCGCAATACCAGTCAGTCGTCGAGGAGATGTATAGCCGCATCTGGACGTTCGGCCTTGCGCACGAGGAACACTTGCTCAACGAGTACATCATGACCGCGATGGCGGATTACGGGCCGGGAATTGTAGTCGGAAAGTCTGCGCGCTGATCTCATCCCCAGCAAAGCGCGGCGATGGACAGTGGTCCCTTAGCGAGGCTACACAGCGAAAAGTAGATGGCACAAGCCCCTGTAAAGTCCGGTCACGGCGTATCTAGACGAGCGGTAATCCTAGGACTGCTCGGCAGCTTCATCATCGCCGCCGGCGAACCCTTCGGCGTGCTAGTACTACGCGGCTCACCCATGGGTGCCGACTTCTCGACCGGTGCGGCGATCTTCCTCTTCCTGCCGCTTACTTTGATGCTCAACCCGCTGGTCCGCCTGCTCGGCGGGCCAGCCCTGAGACGCGGCGAGCTAGTCACCATCTATATCATGATGATCGTCGCCGCGGCCATCCCCTCTTGGGGTTTCACCCTCAACCTGATCCCCCTACTGGGCGGCTTCTTCTACTACGCCACGCCTGAAAACGAATGGGCTCAGTTAATCCAGCCACATATCCCGCCGTGGTTGGTGCCCGACGGCCGGGACGCGGTGTGGAAGCTCTTTGAAGGCGGCACCCGAGGCGAGCCGGTCTCCTGGGGAGCTTGGGGACCGCCGCTGCTGATCTGGAGTCTATTCGCGATCACCATCTATTTCATCACGCTCTGCCTGTTGGTCATCCTGCGCAAACAGTGGATCGAGCGCGAGAAGCTGCTCTTTCCCATGGCCGTGCTTCCCCTAGAGATGAGCGCCGAAGAACCGGGTAGGAAGCTGCCACCCTTCTTCCGCAACTACTTGATGTGGATTGGCTTTATGATTCCCTTCCTGATCAACGGCCTAGAAGCGCTGCACAAGTATTACCACTTCATCCCATCGATCAGCTTGGATGCTTCCATTCCGATTCTGCAAAATTCGATCCACCTGCGTTGCTCGCCCCGCTTTGAGGTCATCGGCCTCTCCTATCTGCTGAGCCTAGACGTGGGATTCGGGGTCTGGTTTTTCGCCTTTCTCGCCCTGCTGCAGACGGGACTGGAGCGCATGCTCGGCTGGAGCATTGGTCCGGTGCAACCCTTCTCCGACCCAGCTTCGCCCAGTGTCGCCCATATGGCCCAAGGTGCTCTGTTGTTCCTAGTGTTCGCCGGCTTCTGGCACGGCCGCCGCCACTTGCGGGACGTGCTGCGCAAAGCCTTCGTCGGCGATCCGGATATCGACGACCGCAACGAATTGCTCTCCTACCGGACGGCTGTCTTCGGCACTCTGCTAGGTAGCCTGCTGGCACTAGGCTGGCTGTTGGCCGCGGGGCTGAACCTACTCACGGCAGCGGTCTTTCTCGCCATGTCCATGGTCATCTTCATCGGGCTGACGCGGATCATCGCCCAGACGGGCCTGGCCTCATACCGGGCCACGGTAGCGGCCCCCGTCTTCACGGTCAATGCGCTAGGCAGTTCTCTGGTGGGAGCACCAGGGCTGACCATTCTAGGGCTGAATTTCGCTTGGGCGGCAGACGTGCGCACCTTTGTGATGGCCTCGGCGGCAACCGGCGTGAAGCTGGCCCAAGAAACAGCGCTGGAGGGACGGCGGCTGTTCTGGGCTGTGGCTGGAGCCATCCTCGTCACCTTAGTTGGCTCTGCCTGGGCCATTGTCGAACTGTCCTACCAGTACGGTGGTATCAACCTAGTCGGCTGGCAGTTCAGTGGTCTGCCCACATTCACTGGCAACTGGATCACCCACAACCTCAACAACCCCCAACCAACTCAGTCCTGGCACATGGCCTTCACGCTCCTAGGCGCGGGCCTCATGGGCATCATGTCCTACGTCAAGAACCGCTTCGCCGGCTTTCCCATCCACCCCATCGGGATGACCTTGGGCATGACAGCACCGATGTACCATCTCTGGTTTTCGGTCTTCATCGCTTGGCTACTAAAGGCCGCCATCCTCAAGTACGGCGGTGCTCGGGTCTATACCCAGCTACGCCCCTTCTTCCTCGGTATGGCCCTAGGCGGCTTCGGCTCGGCCGGGTTCTGGCTTATCGCCGACTACTTCACCGGCATGACCGGCAATAGCTTCACCGGCATGACCGGCAATAGCTTCACCGTCTCCTGATCGTCGTCCGCTATGGCGCGTCAGAAATCATAGATGAATCTGTTTCCGACCCGAAAACGCGATCTTGATCAACAATAGGGCTGATGTCATTTTGCCGACTCGGCGGCTAAGCCTTCGTCATCTGCCTCCCTCACGATGGAAGCGATATTTGCGTTCAGGTGTTATTTTCCTTACTTTTAAGTAAGAAATAAACCCTCAAAACAAACACTCAACAAGAGAATCTCAGTATGGCAATAGCGACGCTAACGAGCAAGGGGCAAGTCACAATTCCCAAAACCGTCCGCGATGCTCTTCAACTCCGCGAAGGCGATAAAGTCGATTTTATGCTTACAGAAAATGGTGAAGCACTTCTAAAGCCTATGACCAAAACAGTAAAAGTAGATGAAATTTTCGGGGAGTTGTATAAATCTGACAGAAAGCCTGTTTCGGTTCACCAAATGAAGTCTAGAATTAGGCAAAAAATGAAGGTGCGTTTTAAGTGAAAGCATTAGACACAAATGTGCTCGTTCGCTTTCTTGTACGGGATGATAAAAAACAAGCAGAAATTGTGTACAGACTTTTTAAAAGAGCGGAAAGTAAAAACGAACCCTTTTTCGTTCCTTCGCTCGTCGTGCTTGAAACCATCTGGGTACTCGAATCTGTATATGAAATCTCACGAGAGGAAATCCGTGCGTCTCTGCAGAAACTTCTCCTTATGCCTATTTTGATATTTGAGGCTCAATCTGCTCTGCAAAGGACTCTCTCGTCTGCTCAGACAAACAAAATAGATCTTGCAGATTTGTTAATTGCACATTCAGCAAAATTTTCAAATTGTGATGGCGTTCTCACTTTTGATAAAAAAGCATCTAAATTTGCGCTGTTCGAGCAGTTAACGTAACCGACATTTCTAACTTCTATAGCAACAAGAATGTGAGATCTACACACCGCCGTCGCAATCCTGCCACTCAACTCCTTAATCCTGTGGAGAACCTCATGTACAATCTCAACGGCAAAGTCGCCCTCGTCACTGGCGCGGGCGGCGAACACGGCATTGGCCGCGCCATCTGCCAGCGCCTAGCGCGCGAAGGCTGCGACCTCGTAGTCAATGACTTACACGCCCAACCCTACAGCGAGTCTGGCTGGGGCGGCCTGCCCGCCCTCGTCGCCGAAGTCGAAGCCGCCGGTCAGCGGGCCCTCGCAGTGGAAGCCGACGTATCCGACGCCGACCAAGTCGAGGGCATGGTGCAAGACGCGCTCGCCCGCTTTGGCCGCATCGACCTACTAGTCAACAACGCTGGCTCACGCCCCGGACCAGATCGCGTCCCAGTCGTCGATCTAAGCGAAGCCGCTTGGGATCAAGTGCAAACCGTCAACGTCAAGGGCACCTTCCTCTGCTCGCGCGCTGTGGCCCGGTACCTGATCGACCGCAGCGACGGCGGCAAAATCATCAACATGGCCTCTACGGCCGGACGCCAAGGGATACCGCGCTACGCCGCGTACTGCACGTCCAAATTCGCCATCATCGGCTTTACCCAATCTCTCGCTGGCGAGCTTGCCCCCCACCGGATCAACGTCAACGCCGTCTGTCCAGGCAACACCCTCACCGAGCGCACCCACTACATCGCCGCGGGCCTCGCCCAACGCGACGAGCCAGACGCCGACACCACGGCCGCCCTAGTCCACGACCTTGAGGAGCAAACCCCCCTAGGCCGCATTGGCACGCCCGAAGACGTGGCCCGCACCGTGGCCTTTCTCGCTTCGGACGAAGCCGAGTACCTCACTGGCGTATCGATGTTGGTGGCCGGCGGCTTCCAGATGTGAGGATAGTGGTTAGGGTCTGAGGCATCCTGTACACCCACGTAGGGCGACCGGCCGGTCGCCCCTACTCCTTGACGCTCCCCAGCATGATCCCGCGCACGAAGTACTTCTGCACGAACGGATAGACCAAAAGCATCGGCAGGATGGTAACGACCACGGTCGCCGCCTTGATCGTCTCGGGCGTGAACTCGGTGATGTTCGGATCAACTAGCCCCTGCTCAATCAATTCAATACTGTTCTCGATGACGATCCGCTGTAAAAAGGTCTGCAAGACCTGATTCTCGTCCGACGCGATGTAGAGCATGGCGTCGAACCAGTGGTTCCAGTGCGCCACCGCCGTCCACAGCCCAATCGTCGCCAGCACTGGCTTGGAAAGAGGCACGTATATCCTGAAGAGGATATTAAACTCGCTGGCCCCGTCGATTTTGGCCGACTCAGCTAGACTTTCGGGAATGGCCTGAAAGAAATTCTTGACCACGATGATGTTGAAGGCCGTCAACATCTGCGGCAGCACCAGCGCCCATATTGAGTCGATCAGCCCCAAGTTTTTGACTAGCAGATAATTGGGCACAATACCGCCGCTAAAGAGCATGGTGAAAAGCACTAAGAACAGCAGCGGGCTGCGGTGCGGCATCTCGCGCCGGGCCAGCGGGTAGGCCGTCAGACAAGTAAAAAAGAGGGTCAGCGCCGTGCCCAACACCGTGCGCAGAATCGAGTTGGTGAATCCAGTGACGATTTCGGGATTGGACAGCACCATGCGGTACGAGGTCAGCGAAATGTCCCTTGGGTAGAGGTGCAGGCTGGCGCGCATGGCCTCAGCGGCGCTACTCAACGACATCGAAATAGTGTACACGAACGGATAGAGCGCCATCAGCCCGACCAAGCCCAACACCGTCAGGTTAAAGACGTTGAAGATCTTCTCGCCTCGCGTGCGACTTACCATATTCCCTGCTCCCCTCCGCTGAGCCGTCGGGCCAGCGAGTTAGCCAGTACTACCATCAACAAGCCGACCACTGATTTAAAAAGCCCGGCCCCAGTAGCCAGTCCAAAATCCATCAGCACAATCCGCCGCAGGACATAGGTGTCGATGATGTCGGCCGCGTCGTACACCATGGGATTGTACATGTTGTAAATCTGGTCGAAGCCCGCGTTGAGCACGTGGCCGAGATTGAGGATGAAAAGCGTGATAATCGTCGGCACCAGCCCCGGGATAGTAATATGCAAGGTCTGCTTCCAGCGTCCGGCTCCATCGACGACGGCCGCCTCGTACAGATCGGGAGAAATCCCGGCCAGTGCCGCCAAGTAGATCACCGCCCCATAGCCAGCCGCCTGCCAGATCCCCGTGACAATGACCACGACGATAAACCAGAAGTCGTTGGTGAGAAACTCAATCGGGGAGACGCCGAAGAGTTGGGTGATCTGGTTAGCCGGTCCGCTCTGCGAGAAAATCATTAGGAAGATGCCGCCCAAGATCACCCACGAGAGGAAGTAGGGGATATAAGTCACCGTCTGCACGGTGCGCTTGTACCAGGAGACGCGGATCTCGTTGAGCATCAGCGCCAGCGCGATCGGCGCAAAAAAGCCGAACAGTAGGCGCAACAAGCTGATGGTGACCGTGTTGCGCAGAGCATTGGGAAAGTCTGCCCCGCCAAAGAGGCGAAAGAAATTCTCCAACCCGCTCCACTCGCTGCCCAAGATCCCGGCGCTCAGGCGAAACTCCTTAAAGGCGAGCACCAGCCCGAACATGGGCAGGTAATTGAAGACGAGGAGAAAAGCCAGTCCCGGTGCCACCAGCAGCAACAGCCCTTTGTGTCTGCGGTACTGCGTCAGTACTTCGCTCATATAGCCACTCATAAGTAAATCATAAATAAATTAAGAATTGAGAATTAGGAATTACGAATTACCCCCGGCCCCAATTCGTAATTCGTAATTCGTAATTCCTGCTTGACATCCTAGGCCCCTTTGTTTAGCTACACCTGCGCCATGCAGCGCGCTTCCATCGAAAAATCTACCGCCTCGGTCCTGCTCTGCGGCCCCGCCGTACTCCTCTACCTAGCCTTTTTCGTCCTGCCAACTCTGCTCGGGTTTGCCTACGGCCTAACCGACTGGTCTGGCTGGACCAAAGACCCCCGCTTTATCGGCTTGGACAACTTCCGCGAGTTGCTCGACGACGACCGCTTCTTCGCCGCTTTGCGCTTCACCCTCTTTGAAACGGCCATGATCGTCGTCGGCTACACCTCGCTGTCGCTGGTCTTAGCCGTGCTCCTAGACCGCATGAAAGTCATGCGCGGCCTAGTGCGCGGACTGTTTTTCTACCCGTTTATCCTCAGCATTCTCGTCAGCGCTCTGCTCTTCCAATATCTAGCCAACTACCGCACTGGCGCCATAAACACCCTGCTGCGCGCCTTCGGGTTCGACGCGCTGGCCCAAGACTGGATGGGCGATCCAGCGCTGGTGCCCTACTTCATCCTCGCCTTGGTTCTCTGGCACGGCCTCGGCTTCTACACCACCATCTTCCTCGCCGGCCTCCAGACCATCCCCAACGAACTCTACGAGGCCGCGCAGATCGACGGAGCCGGTCCTTTAGCCACTTTCTACCGCGTCCAAGTCCCAGTGCTCATGCCGATGATTAAGACCAACTCGGTCATCGCCCTGATCACCGGCATCAACCTCTTCCCGCAGATCTTGGTCACCACCCAAGGCGGCCCCGGCTACCGCACCTTTACCGCTGGCTACTATATCTACTGGCTCGGCACGGAAAACGACCGCCAGGGCTATGCTTCGGCCATTGCCTTTGTCGTCTTCGCCTTCTTGGTCTTGGTCGCCGCCCTGCAAGTCGCCTTTTTCCAGCGCCGCGAGACCGACCTATGAGACGCCGCCTGCCCCTCTTCGAGATCGGGATGCTGCTCTTAGGGCTGCTCTACGTGTCGCCCTGTGTTCTAGCGCTACTCAACTCGTTCAAGACCCTGCCGGAAATCGTCCGCTCACCCGTAGCACTCCCCGAGGCACCGACCCTCGAAAACTACCACTACATCTTCACCGGCATCAAGCTAGCCGCGCCGATGTTCAACAGCCTACTGATGTGCGTTGCCGTCATCACCACCCTCATCGTCGTCGCTTCCATGGCTGCGTACTCCCTTACGCGCCGCCGCATGAGCACGGGCCATTTCTGGCGCATCTTCTTCCTCGCCGGGATCACCGTGCCGTTCCAAATCCTCATGTTGCCGCTCTTGCGCCAATTCAACTACCTCGGCATCGGCTACACGTACTTTGCCCTCTATCTGCACTACGTGTCCTACGGCCTGCCCCTGTGCCTGTTCATCTACAGCGGCTTCATGCGCTCCATCCCCCGCGATCTCGAAGAAGCAGCACTGATCGACGGTTGCACGCCCTTTGGTACCTTCTGGCGCGTGATCTTCCCGCTGCTGACTCCCTGCACGGTGACGATCATCATCTTTTGGGGCCTCTTTACCTGGAATGACTTTCCCCACGCATTCATCCTCATGGGCACCAACAAGGGCGAATTGGCCTTCGTGCAGCTATGGCGCTTTCTCTCGGACAAGTACGTCAAGAACTGGAACTACATCTTCGCCGGCGTCGTGGTCTTGTCGCTGCCCGTCACTATACTCTATCTTGCCATGCAGCGCCGCTTTGTCAAAGGCCTAACCGCTGGTTCCATTCGCTGAGGACTCCACTCCATGCCCTTTGCCAAACTCGCAACTTTTGCCCTTGCCGCTCTCCTCGCTTTCGGAGCCTGCACCAGCGAGGAAGACGCCAGCGTCGTGCGCGTCACCCGCAATATTGGCGGCCGCCCCGGCTTCCAGGTCCACTGGGACATCTGGAAGGCCACCTTCGAGCGCCAGAACCCCGGCTGGACGCTGGAGCTAATCGACTTGGGCAACGAAGACGCTGGCGCGTACTACCGCCGCGCCATTGCCACCGGCGACTTGCCCCACGTAGTAATGACCCTCGATTACACCAAATTCCTAGCCAATGGCAACCACTTGCTCCCCATTCCCCGCGCGCTATACGACCGAGTGGGACAGAACTTGCCGCCATTGCACAACGACCAGTACTACACAGCCCAAGTCGGCCGCCAAATTACCGGCATCGCCGTCAACAAGCGCATCTGGGCCGAAGCCGGCATCACCGAGCCGCCGCAGACTTGGGACGCCTTTATCGCTGCCTTGCACAAGATAAAAGCCGCTGGGTACAAGCCCCTCGTCTATGGAGGCCGCGAGTGGTCGGCCGGGGTGCCCCTCTCCTACGCGATCCAAACCAACCTCTACGACCCGACCCGCCCAGCCGACGAGCCTTCTTGGACGGTGCGCCGCGACCGCGGCGAAATCACCTTTGCTACCGACCCACTGATGCGCTCCATCATGGCAAACATGATCGCGCTGCTCGATAACTTCGTCGAAAAAGGCTCGCTGAGCGACGGGTACAACGAGGAGCAGCGCGATTTCTTCAACGAGCACGCCGCCACTTGGATGATGGGCTGCTGGATGAGCGGCGACGTCGAGCCGCTACAGGTCAATTTTGAAATCGAGTACTGGCCCATTCCCTCCATGACCGGCCACCAGCCCCTCTTCATCAACACCTCCAACCAGCAGCGAGGCTGGTCCATGACCTCCAGCGCCCAAGGCATGTACTACGACAAAGCCCTCGCCGTACTCAACGCCTACTATCACCCAGAGGTCTATCAGGCGTATCTCAACGCCGAGGGCATGCTGCTCAACGCCACCCAGATCGAAGGCGTCGATGGCCCCAAAAGCACTTGGGGACCGACCCAGCGCCTCTTCGAGCGCATGAGCACCAACCTCGACCACTGGGGCTGGACGCCCGGCTACTTCATCTCGATTGAAGACTACCCCCCCACCGGCTTCGTCCTCACCTTGTCCCGCATCATGCAGGAAATCCAGGCCGGTAATCGCGACATAGACGCGCTGCTCAAAATGCTCGACGACGACTGGGAGGCCGGGCGCAAGGGAAGCAAGTGATGCGCTCCGCCCTCGAATGGACGCTGGCCATGGCGCTGTGCGTCGGCCACAACTTCATCGGGGTGCGCAGCTACATCCTGCTCGACCGCTACTCGGGCTACGCCGATCACTTCAATACCGTCGGCGTCATCTTCGCCCTGTTCTGGGTCGCGCTTACCGCTCTCCTGCTCGCGCTGATTCGGCCCTTCCTGCGGCTGCCCACTTCGACTTTTGCCCTCATCTACGCCGCGCTGATGGTGGCCACAGTCATGCCGACTATGGGCTTTGGCGGCTATTTTATCCCCCTGCTCGCCGGCGTCTTCTACTACGCCACCCCGGAAAACAACTGGCGCGAACTGCTCTGGGATCACATCCCCGACTGGGCCGCCCCGCGCGACCTAGAGATGATCCGCAACCTCTTCGAGGGTGCCCCGGAAGGTGCGCCGCTACCGTGGGACGCCTGGCTCGGCCCTTCTATCTTCTGGGGCCTGTTCATGGTCGCCTTCTTCTTGGTCAGCTTCTCGCTCATCGCCCTGCTGCACCACCAATGGGCCAGCGGCGAGCGCTTGGTCTATCCCTTGGCCGTGGTGCCAACGGTGATGGTCGAAAGCGTGGAAAACCCGGCCAAAAGCCTTTTTAGGAATCCGCTGTTCTGGATCGGTTTTTTCATCGCCTGGATCATCCCAACCGTCAACATGCTCGACCAAGTGTTCGACTTTGAGACCATCAATAACTTCGGCATCCCCTCCACGCGCATCTTTTTGCGCCGCATCGGCATCTCCTATGGAATCAACGTCAACTTCCTCGTCGTCGGCCTAAGCTATTTGCTCAACCTCAATGTGCTCTTGAGCGTCTGGCTCTTTCACATCCTCATCTATCTCGAACATGGCCTGTTGGGCTTTTTCGGCGTTGTCGTCAACCTCCCCGCCCAACCACACCAGCAGGTCTCAGTGCTAATGTCGCATCAGCAGATGGGGGCGCTCATCTTCCTGATCCTCTCGTCGCTGTGGATGTCGCGCGACTTTCTCAAAGACCAGTGGCGCGCTATCGCCAGCGGCACCAGAGGTCCGAACACACACCTACCCTCGCCACGCACCTTGGCGCTGATGGGAGTCGCCGGCTTGGTCTATATGGCGTACTTCCTCCACGCCACCGGCCTTTCCCTCGGCTGGAGCTTGGCCTTTCTGCTGGTCTCGCTGCTGGTCTTCTTGGGCACAGCGCGCTTGCTAGTGCAGACCGGCTTGGGACGACTGCGCGCACCTCATTCCATTCCGCCGCTTTTTACCAACATCTTCGGCACGGCCTATTTCGGCGATAAGGGTCTCACCGCTATGGGGCTCAACATGGTCTGGGCTGCGGACGTGCAACTGTTCTTCATGGGCACGATGGCCCACGCCTTCAAGGTCTGCGAGGAGGTCAAGGAAAAGATCAGCGCCCGCAAGCTGCTGTTCTTCCTCGCCTCCGCCCTCGTCATCAGTGCAATTACCACTGTCGTGGTCTATATATGGCTGGGCTATCAGCACGGTATGATGCACGGCTTCCGCTGGTACTACATCAACTCGCCGCTGAGCAAGTGGGGCTGGGTCGCCAAAACGGTCAACAATCCGCACCCACCCCAGCACCTGACCACCCTGTTCACTGGCATCGGCGCTGGACTCGCCGGACTGCTTTCCTTTGCCCAGCACCGCCTCGCCGGCTGGCCGCTGCATCCGGTGGGGCTGGCCGTAGCCCTGACCAATACCGTGCGCGGCGATTGGTTTGGGATATTCCTCGCCTGGCTTGTTAAATCGATCCTGATCAGCTACGGAGGGGTCATTCTATACAGGAAAGTGCGGCCGCTCTTTTTGGGCTTTATCATGGGAGCCTGCGTCGGCGTGGGCGGGTCGTCTTTGGTCTATTCTTTCTACTACTTCTAACCGCTCACCTGCTTGACCCGACCGACTTCGCCGGTCTCCAAGCGCACCTTAATCCCGTGTGGGTGCGTCGCCGACTTGGTCAGAATGTCCCGCACCACGCCCTCGGTCAGCCGCCCCGTGCGCTGATCCTGCTTCTGCACGATGGTAACGCGCATCCCACGCTCTATATCGGCCCGTCTCGTTCCGTTCATCCCCGGTCCAACCACACTGGACTCAGCCACGCCCGGTGTCCGTCCTTCTGTCGCAGCCGTAGATAGTAATAGGCCCACGCGCCTTCCGGTGCTGGCAATTCGGTCCCGTCGATTTCCACGTCCCAAGCATTGGGCGCGTCCTGCCAGACGCATTCCCCGTTGGCAATGATCTCCACCCGCTCAATCGGCGCAGTCCCATGCAGGCTGGCGGAAAAATGCACCTTTTCTCCTTCTGCCAACGAACCCTCCGCGCCCGAGCGCACGCCGTTGACCGCATAGTCGCAGACAATCGGCACGCCTGAAGTCGCGTAGGTCCAGCGTTCGTCCATCGCCTGCCACACGGCCTCGCGGGTCAACTCCGTCGCCCGGAAACAGGTCATCCCCACGTAGCCGCCCGGATTTTGCGTCGGGTGCCCCTGATGGTTGTCAGTCCCGGCCACAAACCCCAAGCGCCAGCCTTGGGCAAAAGCGTCCTGTACCGAAGCACCCAATTCTCCTAGACGAATACCCCAGTACTCATCGAGTGCGTCGGCTTCAAAATTGCCCCGGCCCTGGACGATTTCTACCAACCTAGCCCGCTTGTTGGGAAACTCCCAGTGGTATTGAGACCAGTAAAACGTCTTGCCCATGACCTCGCGGTGCTTGCCGTACTCGATGGGCTGTCCACAGTTGGGATGGTGCGGCACCATGACCACGTCCTCGTCCCAAACTACTTCCGAGGGACAAAGCTCCGGTTTCCAGTGCCAAGTGCCGCCATCGACTTCTGGCGTGCGCAGATAGAGATTGGCGTGCCCGTACGCATTGGAGCTTTCCCACGCGGGGATCGTCACAAAGCGGCCCGGCTCGTAAAATTCCTCATTGACCGCCAAGCACTCGGCCCACCCGGGACCAATTGGCGCGTGGTCAGTCATTGCGATCACGTCGAGGTTGAGAAAGTCGCGGGCATAGGCGTACGCCGCGCGCGGCTCCCGGTCGCCATCTACCGAAAGCCGCGTGTGGAAGTGGATGCCGCCGAAGTAGTGGCCGCGTTCGCCGGCCGCCTGCGTTGGACCGCTCTGAGCTTCTAAACCGCGCTCGACATCGCGCACGGTGATGCGGACCGGACCGTCGGCCTGCACCTCAACGCCTTCGACCACGCTCCTCCCGTCAGCACCAACTTCTACCTCATCGGGCAGCCCGGCGAGCGCGCCGTCGGCCTGCAAAGTCACCGTTCCCCGGTAGCTAGGTATTGGATTGAGATGATCGTCCGTCGCATAGACTACGGCCCTGCGCTTTCCCTCCGCATCCGCCGCAGCGGAAATCCTCCCTTCCAGCCGCGTCAGAGGACCGGAAGCATTGCTCAGAGGAATGGGATCTCCCACCTTCTCAAAAACCTCAGCTTCAGGTCTCCGTACCCGCACTTGCAGGGCACCGCTTATATCCGCATGCGGCGACGGCACCACGCCCAAGGGAAAGACCAGCCGCGCTCCCGCGCTTAGCGACTTGGTAACTTGGATGGTACACAGGTAGAGCTCGTTGACTGGCCTTCCCACCAACCCGCCACCAGCCGGCCCGTCGCCACCCCGCGTCATATCGGTCCAGTCGCGCGCCAACCCATGCCCGATCACCACCACGCCCTCACCCCCTTCGACAAAAGGATCTACAAGCGTCCACTTGCGGGAATAGGAATGGAACGTGCTGATCGAAACCCGCACGTCGGCACCGGCTTCCAAGCCCGCCGGACAAGTGACGAACAGCCGCAAGGGCTTGACCTGCTGGTCTGTGGCGACGAATTCCGTCTGCCCTTCGTAGTGTATTTCTAATTGTTCGTACATAGCGCAGTTCAATTCCTCTCTTATCTCGTCGTGAGTTGGGTGATGGAACCTTCTTGGGTCAACGCATAGACCACTATATTGGTAGCGAGCATCAACTCAAAGTCATTCCCTCGCCGCCAAGCCTGACTCTCAATAGGGTCTATGCCGAACATCCGGCCCTGAATGAAGTAACCCACTAGGCCATTAACTACAGTCGCACGGGGTGGTCCTCCAGAGGGATTTATGTTAAGCAAGGTCCGGGGCTGCAAACCTCCTTCTAGCTTAAAAAAGGCACGATAGACGGGATGATCGTCTGGCAATACCTCAGACCAGAAATCTTCCCCCTGTACCAAGCCACCGTGATGTTCTAAGCCACGAAAGATAACCTCTTGGCGCACCCCTCCCAAAAGGAACCCCCCTTCCATGAGGTATCGAACTACATTTTGCAATTCTTCCTCGCTTAGATTGCGGTATATCGGCTTGGCAATTAAGGAGAGTTCGAGGATGCGATCATCGCCAAACGTGAGTTGATCGCCAACTTCCACTCGTAGGCTCGTGTATTCATTGAGTGCATCCGCCAACGCATCGACCGTCCGATTATTTTCAAAACCGGCTGGCTCCCAACCTAAATCATTGCTTGAACATACACTGGCTAGCTTGACAACACTCTTGATCTCCTGTTGGGCGGCGGCGCTGGGCTGATGTTGGCCGGGCTCTATACTGTGTACATCCGGCATCTCCAAGGAGAAATCTACCGGCGTCTCATATCTATCGGTTAGATCGGCTGGATTTTCGATAGCTGATAGGCTCGGAGCTAAACCCGTCCCTGTGCGTACCGCACTAGGAGGAACACGGGGAAGGAAAGATAGACTGCCTGCTACAGGTAGTTCCGACTGTTCAACGCTTTGGGTTCGAGTACCGGCACTAGGCGAGCCGACACTGACCGGACTCGGCGGTGGTTCAGATGCCATCGATTGAGAAGAAGGCTCTTGTTCAAGGATAGGAGCTTGCTCAGCCACGACAGGTGTCTGGACAAGCTTGATGGCTGGAGGACGGGGAGCTTGCTCTGCCGTCGGTCTAAATGGATCGAGCAGCACCAACGCGATCAGGAAGCCTACCGACAATCCAAAGCAACGCCAGAAGCCACTGCGCAGGCCCCGCAACTTCACATCCATATCGAGGCCGATGGAGAAAGAGGAAAAACGGGGCGAATGGTTATTGAATTTCATCGACGAGAACCTCTCAGGCGTAATTAGTCTCGTTCCACGCCCCCACCAAGAACGCCGTGCGATACTGCCGCGTCGAGATCAGCCAGTGGCACAGGAGTTTCTCGCACTGCTCGACGATCTCTTGGTATACCTGCTCGCCGTATAAATTGCGGGCCTCGTGCGGATCGGCCTCCAAGTCATAGAGCTCGCCGCAGTCATCCCCGAAATCCTCCGGTTGATAGTGTACGTAGCGCCATTTATCCCAACGCAGCGCCTTGCTGTGCCGATGCTCAGTGACCGCCACCTCATGCACGGGATCGGTTCCACCCCGCAAAAGCTCACTGAGATCCGCCCCATCCATGCCCTCCATCGCCGGCAACCCGCAGAGGTTCATAAACGTCGGGGCCAAATCGACATTTTCCACTAGCGCGTCGCAAACCCTGCCCGCGGCCGCAACGCCCGGCACCCGCCAGAGCATCGGCACCCGACACACCGCCTCGGAGCATATTCCGGGGGCCTTTTCCTGAATGCCAAAAGCAGTGCTGTACGCGCCGTGGTCGGAGTTATAGACGACGATCGTATCTTCAGCCAAGCCGCGTTCGTCGAGGTAGTCCAAAAGACGGCCAATGCAGTAGTCAACCTGCGTCACGCAGCCCAGATAGCCGCGCCAGATGTTGCGCGCCCCCTCCTCCGGCGACCATTCCTCCCCCTCCCAAGCCCGCTGAAATCGCGCGTGCATATCGCGGAAATGCGGCGGGCGTCCCGACGGATCTTGGTAATAGGTCTCCGGCAACGCAATGTCGTCTGCGTACATATCCCAGAACTTCTGATCCGGCGTATAAGGCGCGTGCGGTCGCGGCAACGAGACCTGCATACAGAAGGGGTCTCCTTCGCACCCGTCCATAAATTCAATCGCTCGGTCCACGCACCAACTCTCGACATTGTACTCCAGCGGCAGTTCCGACGGCCGGGCGCGGAACTGGTTCTGGGGCAGGCCAACAGGGTGGAGGGCTGGATAGCCGGTGATACGAAAATTGTCGTTTTGCTCCAAAAGACCAGCACCGGCCAAAAACGTTTGATACGGCGACATACCGCCTGCGTCCGGCACCGGCGTCGAGGTGCCAGACATCCAGTAGTCAACGTGATCCAACAGCCAGTCGCGCGGCTGGTTAGGCACGTGCGTCTTGCCGATCACCGCCGTCTTGTACCCGTGCCGCTTAAAATGGCCGAGAAAACTCTGCATCCCCTCCGGGCGCGGCCCACCCAAACCTAAGAACCCGTGGTTGTGGCAGTACTGTCCCGTGTACATGCTCATGCGGCTAGGCGAGCAGATCGGATTCTGGGTGTACGCCGCTGAAAAGCGCATACCCTCGCTGGCCAGCCGATCCATATTAGGCGTCAGCGCCTGCGCGTGGCCTTCGCAACCCATGCAAGCCGCTTGGTGCTGATCAGATAGGATGTGCAGTACATTCATAAGCCGCACCTTCTCGGAGCTGTGAGATTTCTGCTAAAACAAATGGCTTTATACCAGTAAAGCTAATCGCTATATTTTGGCTATGGAGAATGCGCCGTACGAACTGACGATCAAGAGGCAAGCCATCAAAGCCCTGCAAAATATGCCTCGTCAGAACGCCCAACGCATTCGCCGCGAATTGGACAAATTGGCCGAACAGCCCAACCGGCGGGATGTTGATGTCGCTAGCTTGACGGGGCGGCCCGGTTTTCGCCTCCGCGTTGGCGACTGGCGGATAATTTTCACGCGAGACGATAAGGCTCGGGTAATTGACGTGCTGCGGATCGTCCCGCGTGGGCAGGCCTATAAGCGATAGGAGCACCTCATGAACAAGCCACAGGTTATTCTTGACGACACCGGACAGCCCGCCTTTGTCGTGATCCCTTGGCGCGATTATGAACGCCTCACAAGCGAGGACGCGGAGGCGATATTGAGTGATGAAGAACATTATGACCGCGCCATCGCGGACAACGGCGAATCCTTCCCTATTGAGGTGGTCGACCAACTTTTGGCCGGACAAAATCCAATCAGTGTGTATCGCAACTACCGGGGCCTAACCCAGAACGCATTAGCCGCCGCCGCCAACATCAATACAGTCTATCTCTCCCAGATCGAAACCGGCAAACGCACCGGCTCGGCCAAGACGTTGGCCGCTCTCGCCAAGGCGTTGCAGATGACGGTGGATGATCTTATTTGACCTCTCAGTATATTAGTTTCTTAGACGCCTTCTATGACTACCCCGGCCTCGGCTACTACGGCTCCGAAATCCGAATATCGTCTTCTGTCAATGTCCGTTCCAATGCTCTGTCCCAGTCCATGCTGTCTTTCTCAAGCGTCGTTTGTACGCATCCGGGCAATTGCTGTCCACAGATGTACATCTCAGGAGTGCCCCAGTGCTCCGTGCCTTCGGGAATCCTTGGTCTGTTCCCG
The DNA here is from genome assembly GCA_028875345.1 of Gemmatimonadota bacterium. Classification (GTDB taxonomy): domain Bacteria; phylum Latescibacterota; class UBA2968; order UBA8231; family UBA8231. The sequence continues at coordinate 2,775 of JAPPEG010000170.1, read as the reverse complement.
GTATGCTGGATTGTCGCTTTCATGTAATGCACGATATAAGCTCGCCGAAACCGATCTGATCTGTTGGGTGTGCTACGGTGTAATAGCGCATTGTTGAAAAATACCAGTGCGCCCTTTGGCACTTCTACTGGCATGGCCTGTTCTTCCATCTCGTCGGACACGGTCACTCTTTTTTGCAATAAATAATCATCGCTCTCGACCTGACTGTGATCTATAACTCCCAAGCGATGACTGCCGGGGATCACCCACAAGCATCCGTTTGCTTCATCCGCATCGTCCAGTGCCAGCCAAGTTCCAATCGTCGATTGGTCTATGGCGTCCCCCACGCTGCTGACATACGTGTTGCGGAAATACCACGAGTCCTGATGCCACGCAATAGGCCGCCCGGTGCCCGGAGGTTTAAAAAAATACAGATCGTTTGGACAGAACAGATCCGACCCCACGATCTCTGTGACCGCATCTAACCGCCTTGGGTCGCGAATGTGGGATCGCACCAATGCACTGAACCTGTGAAGTCGCGTTATACCGTTTAGCGATGCAGGTCCAGAAGTCGCATCAGTTCCGGCATTGCGTTTTAGAATTGCTTGCTTCTCTTTCTCTGTCAACACGTCAGAGGTCTCGATGAGTTCTACGAGATCTTCGATTCTGTTGCGCAGTGCATCAATCTCATAAGTGTCGAAGGCATCTAAGCGAATAAAGAACCCATCTTTTGCATACTTTTCGCGCTCTTCCGCAGTCAATCCATGCGCTATAGTGTCAACTGTAGCCATAAAACATCTCCTTCATAAGTCACGCTTTTTTCGGAAGCTGTGAAATTTTCAGTAAAACAGTTAGCTTTACACTAATAAAGCTAATCGCTATATTTCGGGTATGGTGAATGCACTGTACGAACTGACGATCAAGAGACAAGCTATCAAAGCCCTGCAAAATATGCCTCGTCAGAACGCCCAACGCATTCGCCGCGAATTGGACAAATTGGCCGAACAGCCCAACCGGCGGGATGTTGATGTCGCTAGCTTGACGGGGCGGCCCGGTTTTCGCCTCCGCGTTGGCGACTGGCGGATAATTTTCACGCGAGACGATAAGGCTCGGGTAATTGACGTGCTGCGGATCGTCCCGCGTGGGCAGGCCTATAAGCGATAGGAGCACCTCATGAACAAGCCACAGGTTATTCTTGACGACACCGGACAGCCCGCCTTTGTCGTGATCCCTTGGCGCGATTATGAACGCCTCACAAGCGAGGACGCGGAGGCGATATTGAGTGATGAAGAACATTATGACCGCGCCATCGCGGACAACGGCGAATCCTTCCCTATTGAGGTGGTCGACCAACTTTTGGCCGGACAAAATCCAATCAGTGTGTATCGCAACTACCGGGGCCTAACCCAGAACGCATTAGCCGCCGCCGCCAACATCAATACAGTCTATCTCTCCCAGATCGAAACCGGCAAACGCACCGGCTCGGCCAAGACGTTGGCCGCTCTCGCCAAGGCGTTGCAGGTAACAGTGGATGACCTCATTTGACCCCTTAGTATATTAGGAGTCCCTCCATGACCACCGCTTCTCAACGCCCCAACATCGTCCTCATCCTCGCCGACGACATGGGCTATTCCGACCTCGGCTGCTACGGCTCTGAAATCCGCACCCCCAACCTAGACGGCCTCGCCGCCGAGGGCTTGCGCTTCTCGCAAATGTACAATTTCGCCCGCTGCTGCCCCTCGCGCGCGGCCTTGCTGACCGGTCTCTATCCGCACCAAGCCGGCATCGGCCACATGGCCGGCGGCATCCCCAACGCTCCCGGTTATGGCGGCTATCTGCGCCACTCGGCCGTCACCATCGCCCAAATTCTCAAGGAGCGCGGCTATCGCACCCTAATGTCGGGCAAGTGGCACTGCGGCAAAAGACCCGACAGCGCCGACAGCCCTCCCGAGATGCAGCACGGCTTCGACCACCTTTTTGGCCTCGGTAGAAACAGCGGCTACTTCGGCGGGCGCACCTGTACCCTCGACGGCGAACCTATCGCCGCCAATCCCACCGACTTCTACCTCACCGACGTCATCTCCGATCACGCCGTTGACTTCATCGCCGAAAGCGCCGACCAGCCCTTCTTTATGTACGTCGCGTACACGGCACCGCATTGGCCGCTCCACGCCTTTGAGGAGGACATCGCCCGCTATCAGGGCCAGTACCGCAAAGGCGGTTGGGATGCGGCGCGCACCGCCCGCCACGAAGCGCTCAAAGACATGGAAGTCGTCAACTCCCGCTGGGACATATCGCCCCGCGACGAGGACGCACCCCCCTGGCATGAAGTGGCCGACCCGGACTGGGAAGACCGGCGCATGGCCGTGTACGCAGCTCAAGTCGATCGCATGGACCAAGGCATCGGCCGCATCCTCGCCAAACTCCGCGAACTCGACGTGGAAGATAACACCATAGTCATTTTTCTCTCGGACAACGGCGGCTGTGCTGAATTCTTGTGCGAGGACGGCAATCGCATCGACTGGGTCTTTTTACAGGGCCTCACCACCCACGACGGGAGGCCCGTGCAAATGGGCAACATCCCTAGTCTGATGCCCGGAGCCGAGGACACGTACATGAGCTATGACGTGCCCTGGGCCAATGTCAGCACCACCCCCTTCCGCCGCTACAAGCGCTGGGTCCACGAAGGCGGCATCGCCACCCCTTGCATCGTCCGCTGGCCGGCCACCATCAAACAACCAGACCTCGCGCACGCCCCGGCCCAAATCATCGACATCACCGCCACCCTCATCGACG
>JAPPEG010000260.1 GCA_028875345.1 Gemmatimonadota bacterium | reverse complement strand
CCTCTTTTGTCGCCTTGCTCGGAGCGGCCACGCCCCAATTGGCCTATACCGCCAGTAAGGGCGGCGTCCTCGCCCTGACGCGTGAGCTAGCCGTTGTCCACGCCCGCGAAAACATCCGCGTCAACGCACTCTGCCCCGGCCCGTTGCGCACCGAGCTGTTGATGAAATACCTCGACAGCGAAGAAAAGCGCCAGCGCCGCTTGGTCCACATTCCCATGGGCCGCTTCGGCGAGGCCGAGGAAATCGCCCGCACGGTCGTCTTCTTGGCCTCGGACGACGCCTCTTTCATCACCGGCTCGGCCTTCGTCGTCGATGGCGGCATCACCGCTGCCTATGTCACGCCAGAGTGAGGTCGCCCATGCGCTTTGCGGCCACAGTTTTCGACCTCGACGGCACCCTGCTCGACACGCTCGCTGACCTCGCGAATTCTACCAATGCCGCGCTCGCCGCGGCCGGGCACCCACCGCATCCCACCGACGCGTACCGCTACTTCATCGGCAACGGCATTGAAAACTTGGTGCGCTGCGCCCTGCCCGCCACGGCCCGCGACGACGCTTCCGTCGCCCGAGCCAAAGCCGCGATGGAAGCCGAGTACAGCCAGCGCTGGCAGGACAAAACCCAGCCCTATGCGGGCGTGCCGGAGCTACTCGACGCGCTGAGTGCGCGCCAGATGCCCATGGCCATCCTCTCCAACAAGCCCCAAGCCTTCACGCGCCTCGCCGTCGATGCGCTGCTACCACGCTGGTCTTTTCACCCGGTCTGCGGGGCGCAACCCAATATCCCGCCCAAGCCCGATCCAGTGGCGGCCCTACACATCGCCGCCACCCTCGGCCTTAGCCCGGAGGATTGCCTCTACCTAGGCGACACAGACACCGACATGCAGACCGCCACTCGCGCTGGCATGTACGCCTTGGGAGCCACGTGGGGCTTTCGCTCCGGGGACGAACTGCGCCAAAGCGGTGCTCGCGCCTTGCTTGCCGAGCCGCTGGACCTGTTGAATTTTCTGTAACTCACCGCACAACTCAGAAAGGGTAACCCATGAGCGAATTTTTTAGGGGTATCGAAAAGATTGCCTACGAAGGACCGGATTCTAAAAACCCCCTCGCCTTCAAGCACTACGACGCCGAGGCGATGGTCGGCGGCAAGACCATGGCCGAGCACCTGCGCTTCTCCGTGGCCTTTTGGCACAGCTTCAAGGGCGGGGGTATCGATCCCTTCGGCCCAACTCCGGTGTACGACCGGCCCTGGGACCGCGCCACCGACCCCATGCAGCGCGCCGAGGACACCTTGCGCGCGGCCTTTGAGTTCATCACCAAGCTCGGCGCGCCGTTCTACTGCTGGCACGACCGCGACATCGCACCCGAAGGTGAGTCCCTCAAAGAGAGCAACGACCGCCTCGACCACATCGTAGGACTAGCCGAGCAATTGCAAGCCGACACGGGCGTCCGCTTGCTCTGGGGCACGTCCAACTGTTTCTCGAACGCACGCTTTACGCATGGAGCCGCCACCAACCCAGACGCTCACGTCTTCGCTTGGGCTGCGGCGCAGATCAAGAAGGCCATGGAATGCACCCATCGGCTCGGAGGAGCCAACTACGTGTTTTGGGGTGGGCGCGAGGGATATTCCAGCTTGCTCAACACCAACATGGCCCACGAGCAAGACCAACTCGCGCGCTTCTTGCACATGGCCGTTGAACACAAAAAGGCAATCGGCTTTACCGGCACTCTGCTCGTGGAGCCCAAGCCCAAAGAGCCGACCAAGCACCAGTACGACTACGACGCCGCCACCGTCTTGAGCTTCCTCCGCAAATACGACCTGTTGGACGAGTTCAAGCTCAACATCGAAGCCAATCACGCCACCCTGGCCGGCCACACCTTTGAACACGACCTCCAACTCGCCTCGGCCGATGGCAAGCTGGGCAGCATTGACGCCAATCGCGGCGATTACCTACTCGGCTGGGACACCGACCAATTCCCCACCGACCTCTATTCCACCACCTACGCCATGTTGGTGATCCTCAAGCAAGGCGGCATCGCTTCCGGCGGCATCAACTTCGACGCCAAGGTGCGGCGCGGCTCCTGCGATTTGGAGGATCTCTTCCACGCCCACATCGGCGGCATGGACTCGTTTGCCCGCGGGCTAACGCTGGCCCAGCGCATCATCGACGACGGCGCACTCGACTCCTTTGTCGAGGCGCGCTACGCTTCGTACCGCAGCGGCATCGGCGAGAAGATCATGCGCGGCGAGACCAACTTTGCCGAGCTAGAGGCATACGTCCACCAGCACGGCGAGCCGGAAAAGCGCAGCGGCCGCGAGGAAATGCTGGAGAATATCGTCAATAGTTATCTGTAACGTGAGTTCGGGATAAGCAGAGGGGAAAAGCTCGACAGGCTAGTTTTTCGGGTTCAAATTGAGCGCACGCTTTGGTCTCCAGTTGATTACCAAGCTCAAAACCAACATTTCCTGGTTGACAGTAGGGAATCGTCGTACTACGTTTGCAAACGTATGCTACTAAGCAAGTCCCACCAGCCTAAAAACCGGCCCTAAAAAGCAATGCACGGCTCCAGTTAGAGGGCCGCTTAACCCGAACTCACGTTATCTTAGCAACTCTTTGAAAAACACAAGGAGTCACTCCGTGTTCCGTATCCAAGTTCTCTCCGCATCTTCTTTTTTCCTTGCAGCACTCCTTCTTTTTGGCATGGCTTCCCCCAGTGAGGCTTCTACCTATACCTACCATTGGGAAATAGCCAACAAGCCGGAAGGACAAGAGCGTGCAACGGTTGTTGAACCAGTACAGGTCGTGCTGGGCTCTCAGGTGGTAGAGGTGGCCGACCACAGTGCCTCTCTACAACTGATGCAACGATATTCTGTCCATCTGGAGGGCGCATGGAGCGCAAGCCAAGCCCATAGCCTCTTCCAGACCTTTGAATCGGTACCTCAAGAAAAGAACGATCCCTATGGGAAGAGCAAGAGCATACCGCCTTCTTTGTGGACTTTAAGCGACAGGCACCTTGAAAACGACATTGAGCTTACGATCCAAGATGGGCAGCGACACGTTACGATAGCCGAGGAGGCGTTTAGGTATGCTCAGCCACTGCTGGCCGAGATAGAAGGCGTTCAGGGTCGCTTTTTTTCCAAACGGCTTCACCGCGCTGTCGTTCGATTCGTAACAGATCATGGAGAAGACAGGCAGGCGCTTGAACGGATCCTCTCCGATCGCTATGGGGTAAGCCTTAAGGTTGAAGACTACGGCATATTGACGCGGCATACTACCAATGAAACGGCCTCTCGCTTTGAACAATTCAAAGACGAAGAGCTCATAGCCATTGCCTCTATGTTCGAGGAGTTCCCTCAAGGGATGCTTCACACGCCCGGGCTTGACTTCCTGGTTCGTCGCAAGGACGGATTACCCCACCCTTTATATCCAGCTGCTCCCGCGGTTGCGTGGCCCAAAGAAGGCTACATAGAGTTTATGGAGTCGGCTTTCAAGGAGACCGGACCAGCCTACATCCACCGCTTGATTGTACACGAAAAGGCCCATTTCCTGTGGGAACACCTGTTCGACGAAAAACTCAAACAGGATTGGATTGAACTGGGCGGTTGGTATAGAAACCCGGATGGCGCAGCGGGCAAGGCCGTAGGAACCCTTGATGCGCCACCGCCGCCTACCAACTTACGCTTTTCGGCGCTGACCGACTCCTCGTGCAGGGTGCGCTGGGACGCATCGGAGGGGGCGACGGACTATGATGTCAACTACAAGGAGCTGGGAGGAAAATGGACCAACGAGCCGCATAGGGGAGTACGGCTATGGAACACTATCAACAACCTGAAGCCTTCGACTACGTACCGCTGGGCTGTGCGGGCCGAAAACGAGGATGGGGCCTCTGATTGGGTCTTCGGCTCCAACTTTACCACCCTCGCCGACGCCGACGCGGTGCCTGCAACTATATCAGGCGACCCCGATGGTTGGTCAACCACCAAGCAGACCGAGTTTGTCTCGGCCTATGCTCATGGCAAAAACCCAAATGAGGACATGGCCGAAAGCATTGCGTACTACATCGTCAACCCTGACAAGCTGCGCAGCCGCTCCCCGGCAAAATATGAGTTCATACAGAATCGGGTCATGCACGGGACGCGCTATATCTCAAAGATCCGCGCCGATCTGACGTTCCAAGTCTACAACCTCTATCCCGATGTAGTCTATCCCGGCCGGATTATACGAGTGGATATAACCGTCGAGGGAAAGCCCAGAGAAGACAAACACGTAACGATAGAGCTTGAGCTTCACCAAGAAAGCGACCAGGACGCCGCAGAGGCGTCTCACTTGAGGATCTTTAGTCAAACCGGATCCTTTTTTGACCTTTGGCTTAATCCGATCGACAAAAACGGCCGTCGCGTCAACTCAAGCCACATTCTACGTGGGGAAAAAACTCTTTCCAAGTTTGCGGCTGATGGCTATTGGCGAACCGATCAGATCACGCTGCGGGATGCCCAAGGTAATGAGCGGCATGAATCGCAAGCCGATTTTGGTTGGAAGCTGTTTGTGGATAATCCGCTGGCTGATTCAGACCCGCCGTATTACGTACCAAAATCAATGAAATTATCTCTGTCCGAAGCCACAGAAGAAGGCAGGCCCTATCAAGTCCTGACCGCCCGCTGGAAGCTCTTGGAAGAGAATGGAATAAAAGGAGTCTTGGCCCAGCTCAATGACTCTTCCGATAAAACCTACTCACGGCGTGCAGAAAACTGGGGCGACTATAATGAGCAGACTAAAGAGGCTACCGTTGAACTCAAGATTCCGAATTACTATCCCGGTGGTGTTTGGAAGCTCAACTATATCCTTATGGAGGATGATGGGTTAAACATGCGAGGCGTATATTTCACCCATCCGGGTCATGGTCTCAGAGACGAACAAGAAGTTATTGATGAACAGCCCGCCTCTATTGAGATCATCACGACCAATCCAGATACTACCCCGCCCAAACTTGATCTAAACAAGATCACGATTCAAGCCGAGTCAACCAACCCTACTGCTCCCAACGGTGAGACCCAAGTAGATATTTCCTTCAGAGTCAAGGACAATAATAGTGGATACCGATCCACAGACATGCTTCTACGTGACCCTCAAGGAACAGAGCATTTCTACCGGCATTACAGAGAGGACTATTACAGCGTCTACTTTAAGGGAGACCCTACAGTCTGGAAGACCTACAAGCGAACCATTGTTTTACCCGTAGGTAGTATCCCCGGTACTTGGGGCCTTGCTTATATGACAGTCTGGGATAAGGCGCAGAATAGATTTCAGGCCGATTTTACGGAAATCGTTCGCTTTGAGGTCAAATCGGGTTCCGCTAAACAGCTAGCGTTGGCCTCCAAGCTCCTCCTTGAGCAGAACGCCCCCAATCCATTTAACAGCCAAACGATCCTGTCCTACTTCCTGCCGAAGTTCTCTTTTGTGCGCTTGGAACTTATCAACCTGCTCGGGCAGCATGTTGCAACGCTGTACCAAGGGGATCAGGCCGCTGGTTATCATCAGTTCCATTGGGATGGCAAAGACAGCCAAGGACGTGGGATGGCCAGCGGAACCTACCTATATCGGCTCGTAACCGACCAGGGCGTCCTCATGCGGAAGCTGACCCTGTTGCGGTAAGTGGGAGAATAACGCAATGGCTCAATTGTCCCTCGGCACCGCCATCATCCGCTCCAACGCCCGCCGCGCCCCGTCAATCACTTCATCCTCTAGTGTAATTTCGTAGCGCTCGTACAGCAGCGAAAAGTACACGTCTTGCAGGTCGGTGATTTTCATGTAGGGACAGTGTAGCCGGCAGCCAATGCAGCCGTCCGCCGCGACGAACTCTTGGTGCGGGAAGCGTTGCCGGAGCTGGTGCAACATGCCGTTTTCCGTGGCGATGATGAAGCTCTTGGCCTCGGGATACTTTTCCACGGCCTTGAGCATCCCCGTGGTCGAGCACACTTCGTGCGCGATTTCGACCACGTCCTCGCGGCATTCCGGGTGCGCGATGATGACGGCCTCGGGGTAGTCCGTGCGGGTGCGCTCGACGCTGGCGGCGCGCAGCACGTCGTGCGTCGGGCAAGCGCCGTCGTATACCACGACCTCTTTCTCCGGCACCTGCTCGGCCACCCAGCGGCCCAAGTTGCGGTCGGGCGTAAAGAGAATCTTGTCGCTATCGAGGCTGCGCACTACTGAGACGGCGTTGGCCGAGGTGCAGCAGATGTCGGATTCGGCCTTTACCTCAGCCGTGGAGTTGACATACGTCACCACCGTGTGATCGGGATAGTCTGCTTTCCAATCGTCGAGGCTTTCCGGAGTTATGGAGTCGGCCAGCGAACAGCCTGCGCCCAAATGAGGCAAGAACACCTGCTTGCCGGGGCTGAGGATTTTGGCCGACTCAGCCATGAAATGCACGCCGCAAAAGACGATGCGCTCGGCATCCGTCTTGGCAGCCTCCACCGACAACCCAAGCGAATCGCCCGTGAAGTCGGCCAAGTCTTGGATCGGTGGGATCTGGTAGTTGTGCGCGAGGATGACCGCGTTTTTCTCGCGGCGCAAGTGGTTGATTTGGGCGATGAGCTCCTCGGCGGGCAGGTCGCTGTGATACTGCCCAGCGGCTGGGGCGATGGTCTCGGAGTGGGTCATGGCTTGACTTGCGCTCCTTCGTCGGGGGGGATGGTCTCGGTGCCGTTGGGAAAAACGCGCCAAAATTCCTTGCGAATGAGGCCGGTGATCATGGCGCTCTTGCTGCTGCCGTGATAGCGGGCAATCGCGTCGAGCATCTCGTGGTCCCTATCGGGCGCTGAAAAGGTCCGCACCTTGGCCCGGCGACTCTGATCTTTGGTTGGCATTATATCATCTTTATATAAAATTTAATTAATATGTATGTAATTTAATGAATCACTGGCGGTCCGTCAATACATTTGTAACCGCGCTTTAACCAAATTGTCGCACAAAAAAGGAAGATGGGACGCGGGCCTAGAGCTGGCTAATCCGCTCCATGGCCTCTTCGATCCGGTCGCGGTGATTGAAGGCCGACAGGCGCAAGTATCCCTCGCCAGCCGCGCCAAAACCCGCGCCTGGCGTGCCGACGATGTGGGCTTTGTCGAGCAAGTAGTCGAAGTAACTCCAACTGTCCTGCCCTTCGGGCGTGGCCACCCACAAATAGGGAGCGTGCTCGCCCCCATACACCGTAAGCCCAGCCGCCCCCAACTGCTGGCGCATGATCGCGGCATTTTCCATGTAGAACGCAACGCGCTCGGCAATGCCCTGCTGACCGGCCGGTGAGTACGCGGCCGCCGCGGCGCGCTGCACTGGGTACGCCACGCCGTTGAACTTGGTCGAGTGCCGCCGCGCCCACAGCCGATGCAGGTCCACTTCCTTGCCCGAAGCAGCGCGGCCCTTGAGTTCCTTCGGCACCACAATGTACCCACAGCGCAAACCGGTAAAGCCGGCGTTTTTGGAGAAACTGCGAAATTCTATCGCCACCTCGCGGGCACCTTCGACCTCGTAGATGGAGCGCGGGAGCGCCGGATCGGTGATGTAGCTCTCGTAGGCCGCGTCAAATAGAATAACCGCCTGCTCGCGACGGGCGTATTCGATCCAGCGGGCCAAGGCATCGCGGGTCATTACCGCGCCCGTGGGGTTGTTGGGCGAGCACAAATAAATCAGATCGACGTGACCAGTGGGCAGGTCCGGGATAAAGTCATTAGCGGCCGTACACGGCATGTAAACCATACCGGCGTACGAACCATTCTCGTCGGCTGGACCCGTGCGTCCGGCCATGACGTTGGAATCGCAGTACACCGGATAGACCGGATCGGTCAGCGCGACCACGCAATCGTCGGCGAAAATTTCCTGCACTGCGCCCGAGTCGCACTTGGACCCGTCGGAGACAAAAATCTCGTCGCTGTGCACCTGCACGCCGCGCGCGCCAAAGTCGTGCTCGACAATGGCCTCGCGCAAAAAATCCTGACCCTGGTCGGGCGGATAGCCCTGCAAGGTGTCGTCGTGCGCCATTTCCTCGACGGCCTCTTTCATCGCATCGACCATCGGCCGCGGAATGCCCTTGACCACGTCGCCGATCCCCAAGCGAATCACGTCGGCCTGCGGATGGGCCTCGGCAAACGCCTCGACCCGGCGGGCGATTTCTGGAAAGAGGTAACCGGCTTTGAGCTTGAGGTAGTGATCGTTGATATGCACCATGATATTCACTTTCTTGGAATGAATTAGGAATTACGAATTAGGAATTACGAATTATCAATCATTAGTCCCCAATTCGCAATTCGTAATTCCTAATTTTTAATTCTTAATTCAAAAAGGAGACTCACTCGTGGATATAAGCTTTATGACCAGTGCCGGCGGCCCGAACAATTGGAGCCTCGACGAATGCGCCCGTTGGGCGCGAGAGCACGATTTCGATTGCGTGCGCCTAAACGACTCCGGCGCGCTCGACTCGGACCACATTCTAGTGGTCGGGCCGGACGCCGTGCTGGAGACCTTGCGCCAGCATGGCCTGTACCTCGCTGCCCTCACCGCGCACTACAACCTGCTCGACGACGACCGCGAGCAGGCCCGCGCCGCCCAAGCCAAGCTGCTCAAGGCCATTGCGTCGGCCCGCGCCCTCGACTGCCCCGTCATCGTCACCAGCAGCGGCGCACCCGTGCGCAACGGCCAGTTCTACGGCATGTTCTCCTCCGAACCCGGCAACCCCAGCGACCGCTCCGACGAACTCGTTGACCGCTTCCAAGCCATGTTCGAACCCGTGGTGCAAGCGGCTGAAGACAACAATGTCCGGCTCGCGCTCGACGTGGCCGTGCGCATGGGCCAGATCGGCTGCAACCCAGAGATGTGGGAAAAAATTCTCGACGCCGTGCCTTCGGATCACCTCGGCTTATCCTGCGACCCCTCGCACTGGCTGTGGATGCACATCCTGCCGGTCGAAGACGTCATCCGCGACTTTGCCGGCCATTGGTACTACGCCGACGTCAAGGACTGCGAGATTAGCCCGCGGATGCTCTACCGCCAGGGCATCATCGGCAATTGGTGGTGGCAATACCGCGTCCCCGGCCGCGGCCAACTCAACTGGAGCACCATCATCGGCGCGCTGTGGGAATCGGACTACGACTACGTGCTGTGCGTGGAAAACGAAGATCGCGGCTTCCCCGGCCTAGCGGGCTTTGCCTTTGGCGGCCAACACCTGCGCAGCTTGCTGCCGCCCAAGGAGTCTAACTTTAAGCGGCAAGGGGGACATTGGAAGACGAGCGGGTGGGAGCGCAAGAGTGGGAATTAGGAATTGAGAATTGAGAATTGAGAATTAGGAATTACGGGGGTATTGGAAGACGAGTGGGCAACTTGCCGTTAGGACCATTTGCCCTATCCTTTATTTGTTACGCTGCAACCAGACACAGAGGGAACATGAGCACGGACAAAAACCGCGACTTCATCCGCGAAGCCATCGATATCGATCTCGAAAACGGCCGCTACGACCGAGTCATCACCCGCTTCCCGCCAGAGCCTAATGCGTACCTGCACATCGGCAGCGCTAAGGCCATTTCGATCAACTTCGGCATTGCCGCCGACTACGGAGGCCAGTGCAACCTCCGCTATGACGACACCAATCCCACGCGCGAAGAGCAAGAATACGTGGACTCCATGCAGGAGGACATTCGCTGGCTCGGCTTCGACTGGGGGCCGCAGCCGTACTATGCTTCCGATTACTTCGGCCAGCTCTACGAATGGGCCCTCGCGCTCATCAAAAAGGGCTTGGCGTACGTGGATGACCAAACCGCGGACGAGATCCGGGAAAACCGCGGCACGCTCACCGAGCCGGGTAAAAACAGCCCGTACCGCGACCGCTCCATCGAAGAAAACCTCGACCTCTTTGAGCAGATGAAAGACGGCGCATTCCCGGATGGCTCCCGCGTGTTGCGCGCCAAAATCGACATGGCCGCGCCCAACATCAACCTGCGCGACCCCGTCATGTACCGCATCATGCACACCACCCACCACCGCACCGGCGATGCGTGGTGCATTTATCCCATGTACGACTGGGCCCACGGCCAGAGCGACGCCATCGAGGGCGTTACGCATTCGCTGTGCTCAGACGAATTTACCAACAACCGACCGCTCTACGACTGGTTCATCGAAAAACTCGGCATCTTCCCCTCGCGCCAAATCGAGTTCGCCCGCGGCAACATCACCTACACCATCCTGTCCAAGCGCTACCTCCGGCCGCTCATCGAGCAACAACTCGTGTCCGGCTGGGACGATCCCCGTCTCTCCACCTTGCGCGGCCTGCGCCGCTTGGGCTGCCCGCCCGAAGCCATCCGCCGCTTCTGGGCCGAAGCCGGCATTGCCAAACGCGGCAACAACATCGACATCGCCCTCCTAGAATACTGCATCCGCGATCAGCTCAACCAGACCGCGCCCCGGCGCATGGCCGTACTCAACCCGCTCAAGGTCGTCATTGAAAACTACCCAGAGGACCAAAGCGAGATGCTAACGGCCATCAACAACCCGGAAGACGACAGCGCCGGCACCCGCTCCATCCCCTTTTCGCGGCACCTCTACATCGAGCGCGAGGATTTTATGGAAGACCCGCCGCGCAAGTTCTTTCGCCTCGCCCCAGGCCGCGAGGTCCGATTGCGTTACGCCTATTTCATCACCTGCACCAAAGTCGTCAAGAACGCCAGCGGCGAGATCGTCGAACTGCGCTGCACGTACGACCCGGCCACGCGCGGCGGCAACGCACCCGATGGCCGCAAGGTCAAGGCCACCCTGCACTGGGTCTCAGTCCCGCACGCGGTCCCAGCCGAGGTGCGGCTCTACGACCGGCTCTTCAAGGTCGAAAAACCGCTCGAAGCCCCGCCCGGGGGTACCTGGATAGACAACCTCAACCCAGACTCACTCAAAGTCCTCAACCCCTGCTATCTAGAGCCATCCCTCGCCGACATGGCCCCGGGAGACTCCTGCCAGTTTGAGCGGCTCGGCTACTTCTGCGCCGATAGCGAGGATCATGCGCCAGACGCGCCCGTCTTCAACCGCACCGTCACCTTGCGCGACACTTGGGCGCGGATGCAGAAGGGCTAGCCACACCTACCGCCGCGCATGCGGATCTCGCGCCTCCTATTGGCCCTGCTGCTCTCGGCACCTGTTGCCGCCGAAGAGGTCGTCGTGCCGGCTGGCCCTTTCACTATGGGCATCGATCACCCGCGAGCTACCGACGAAAAGCCCAGCCGCCAAGTCTATCTGAGCGCCTTTTCCATCGACCGCTACGAAGTCTCCAACGCCCGCTTTGCCGCCTTTGTCGCGGCCACTGGCTACCAAACGGAGGCGGAAAAGCGCGGCGCTGAAAAGGCCGACGGCATTAGCTGGCGTCAGCCCCACGGCCCCGGCTCGGTAGCCGACCCAACCCATCCAGTCGTCTATGTTAGCTGGCAAGATGCCCACGCGTATTGCGCTTGGCGCGGCGGACGGCTGCCCACCGAAGCTGAATGGGAAAAAAGTGCGCGCGGCAGCGACGGTCGGCTCTGGCCTTGGGGCACGGCTTTTGCCGCAGGACATGCCAATCTCTGGGGCGCAGAAGACGGGTACGAACAACTGGCACCAGTCGGCTCTTTTCCCTCCGGAGCCAGCCCATACGGCGCGCTCGACATGGCCGGTAATGTCTGGGAGTGGTGCGCCGACTGGTACGACGCTAACTACTATACCACGGCACCGACCAAAGATCCGCAAGGACCAGAGACGGGCCGCTTCAAGGTCCTGCGTGGCGGCTCGTGGATAAACCCAGGACCGGTCCTGCGCAGCATTAACCGCTTCGAAGTCTTGCCCGTAGAGCGCAGCCCCTATATCGGCTTCCGCTGCGCCCGCTCTCCATGACCCTACTTGCCGTGCTCTGCGTCGCGCTTTTAGCAGCCTGCGACGCACCTGCTCCCACGCCAGCACCCGCGCACTTCACCGAGGTGGCCGCTGCCTCTGGCCTCCACTTTGAGATGCGCTCCGGCGGACAGATCAAAAACTACATCCTCGAATCCAAGGGCGGCGGTGGTGCCTTGCTCGACTACGACGGCGATGGCTGGCTCGACATCTATCTCGTCAATGGTGCCCAATTCGGGAGCCCTGCTCCTCCCAACGCCCTCTATCGCAACCAAGGCAATGGCGCGTTTGACAACCGCACGCAAGCGGCCGACGTCGGCGATGACCAGTGGGGCATGGGCTGCGCTGTGGGCGACTACGACAACGACGGTGCAAGCGACCTCTACGTGACCAACTACGGGGCCAATGCCCTCTATCACAACGAGGGAGACGGCACCTTCCGTGCGGTAGGCCAAGCCGCGGGCGTCGATCTAGCCGATTGGAGCACCAGCGCGACCTTTGGCGACTACGACCGCGATGGCGACCTAGACCTCTACGTAGCCCAGTACCTACACTTTGCACCCGAGCGCGTGCCGCCTCGGGGCGGGATGTGGAAGGGGGTTCTCGTATTCGCCGGCCCACTCGGCCTTACCGGTGCGCAAGACGCCCTCTACCGCAACGAGGGAGACGGCACCTTTCGCAATGTCACCCGCCAAGCTCACGTCGAACAAGCAGAGCCGACCTACGGACTCGGCGCACTCTTTTGCGACTACGACCGCGACGGCGACCCAGACCTCTACGTGGCCAACGACTCCGCACCCAATTTCCTCTACCGCAACGAGGGCGGCACCTTCCGCGAAGTAGGTGTCGCGGCGGGCGCAGCCTTCAGCTCCGAGGGAGTGGCGCAGGCCGGCATGGGCATTGCCTATGGGGATTACGACCGCGACGGGTTTAGCGATTTTCTGGTGACCCATTTTGAGGACGATTACAACACCCTCTACCGCAATCGCCGCGACGGCACCTTTGCCGTGGCCAGCGCTGTGGCGGGCCTCGCCGAACCGAGCCTACCCCACTTGGCCTTTGGCACGTGTTTCCTCGACTACGACAACGACCAAGACCAAGACCTCTTCGTCGCCAACGGTCACGTCTATCCCCAAATACGCCACCTGAACCCGGACGGGTACGCCGAACCCAACCAGCTCTTCGCCAACGAGGGGCCGGCCGCGGACTACCGGTTCTCCGCGGTCGCGGCTGGGGATTTGAGCCTCCCCGCCGTCAGCCGCGGCGCGGCTAAAGGAGATTGCGACAACGACGGGGATGTAGATTTGCTGGTATTCAATCTCGACGGCCCGCCGTCCCTGCTGCGCAACGACAGCGGCAACCAACTCAATTGGCTGAGCCTTCTATTGGTCGGCACCGCGTCCAACCGCGATGGCATTGGGGCACGAATCGCCGTGGTCAGTGGCGGGGTCGAACAGATCGCCGAGCGGGTCAGCGGAGGCAGTTTCCTCTCGCACAGCGACGGACGCCTCCATTTCGGCTTGGGCGTAAACGCCACGGCCGAGCGAATCGAAATCCACTGGCCTTCGGGCCGCACGCAGCACTTAGAGGATGTGGCCGCCAATCAGTTTTTAGTGGTGGAAGAACCAAGGCGTTAAAGGATCTACTCATTGCTCCCGAGCCAATCGCGCCAACTGTCGTTGCGCTTCCGCGTGATCGGGGTCGCGTTGCAAGACGCTGGCAAAGACGCGCTGGGCCTCATCCGCTGAACCGTGGCGTACCAACAGCAAGCCCTGCCTGTAAAGAGCTTCCACATCGCCGGAATCGAGTTCAACACACGCCTGCAAGCTGCGCCAAGCCTCGCGCGACTGCCCCAATTGCGCGTGCGCCAACCCGAGCAAGTAGTGACTGTCGCGGTGATCGGGGTCGCTGGCCAACGCGCGCTGGCTGGCGATCACCGCGGCCTGCGGGTCTTCAGCTTGGTACGCCACCTTGGCCAAGCCGTGGTGCGCCCGCACGGAAGTAGAATCCACGCCAAGCGCGCGATTAAAGAAATGACGTGCAGAGTCCGGCTGGCCGCTGGTTGCGTACGCCTCGCCTAACAAGCAGTGAACCTCCACATGGTCCGGAGCCAACGCGAGCGCGCGTTTGAGGGCCGAGATCCCTCGCGTGGGCGCGCCTTGATACAGATAGACCATGCCCAAGCGAATGTGTGCCAGCACGTGGGAAGAATCAGCCGCCACGGCTTGGGTTAGCAGAGTGGCTGCGCGATCCCAAGAGCCGCGATTGGCATTGCGCAGCCCCTCTTTGTAGTGGCGATCCGCCGCACTCAGCCGCTGGAACTCGGCCGCAGCTACCGCAGCTTGGTCTGGTTGCCCCACCTGCGCGTATGCCAAGCTCAACAAGTAGTGGATGCTGTGATCTGCCGGATTTAACTGCAGCGCGCGTTCCAAGGCAGCGACCACTTGGGGATGACGCTGCTGCTTGGTATAGACGCCGGCCAAATCAACGAGGGCTGCCGCATTTTCCGGTGACAAGGCCAAGACCCTTTTAAACCCGGCCGCTGCGCCAGCTAAATCGCCGCTGCGGGCGAGTAAGTCGCTGTGCCGGTACAGAGCTTGGGCGTGGTCGGGTTGCAATTCGAGCACCGCGCCGTACGCGGCCAACGCCCCCTCAAAGTCCGCCAAAGATCGACGTACTTCTCCGAGGCGAAAGTGGTAGTGGGGCTGCTCTGCGCTCCGTTCAATAGCCCGCTGAAAACAGGTCGCCGCACCCTCGTACTGGTGCTGCATCTGCAAGGTGGTGCCCAGTGCGTAGTGAAAGTCGGCTTCTTCCGGCGCTAGGGCTACGGCGCGTTCAAACGCAAGTGCAGCCCGTTCGTTTTCATCCAAGCGGGCATGGGCCATACCCATGTAGAAATGCGTCTGTGCGAGATCCGGCGCATGCGCGGCTGCTCGCTCCAGCACGGCGAGGGCCTTGCGGTGGCGGCCCTGCTTGAGCAACGTCCTACCGCGCTGGCCCAACAGCGCTCCCCACTGCTGGGCCTTGCGCGCCAGCAATGAATCCGGCAAAGCCCGTTCTAGCAACTCGGGATAGACGCGCACTTCGTGACCGCGCCGTTCTCGCAAGCTCGCCAACAAAGCTCCGCGCTCGCCCTCCATCAGGGCGTCTGGATACTGATTCTGGTAATAAGCGCGGATCTCTTCTGCAGCTAGCTGCGTGCTGTCCAAGCCCTGAGCACGGGTCTCCGACAACAACAAATGGCGATCTATGATTAGCTGGAGGTACTGGCGTCTAACTGCCGCCATATCTTGCGACTGAACTGCGTCCAACAGGGCAAGGTCTTCGGCTGGAAGCTGTACGACGTAAGCGCACAGCGCGTCGGCCTCAATCCGGTGTAGGCCAACCTCGGCGACGATGGGCGCGTCAGCCGGCTTACACGCTGGCAGCAGACCGGCCCAAACGACCCAGCACAGCGCACCCCTTCCCCAGTGCATCTGAATCAATAGACGAGCGAAATCGTGCCGACTCGGCTCGTGGTCTCTGCGTCCGTATCCAGTGAGATGCGGTAGATGTAGTGGCCCGGAGGCACTGGCTGGCCTGCGTCGTCGCGGCCATCCCACACCGGGACGGCTGCGCCGCGGTCAAACAAGCCGCGAATTGCGCTTAGATGCTTTAGTTGGCGCACCGGTCGGCCAGCCAAGTCGTAGATGCCAACAATGAGATCGCGCTGTACCGACACGTCGTGTAGCTGAAAGCGAAATTCAGCCGCGTCGTTGAGGCCATCGCCATTGGGGGTGAATGGATTGGGCGCGACGCGAACTTGCGCCAGCGGATTTGAACCCAACTCGTCGGTGCGCACCCCGAGGGAATTGCCCGGGAAATCAATGTTCGCATCTCCAGGGTCGATGAGCTGTTTGACGCCGTCGCTCTCGCTGTCGAAGACCCAGCCTTGGAACTGGGTTCCATAGCGCACCACGTGAGCGGCGAATTCTACTTCAATGAGCTTGAACGTGTCGTCCGTGCCCGCCAGCTTGGGCAGGGCCACGACGATGCGGTCGTCGAGGATTTCGACCGGAAAGTCGCTGCCCAAGGCAACGCCATCGACGCGCACGGCATGCACGGCCTCGGCGCGGGTCAGCGTGAAAATTTCCAGCCGATCAAAGCCTGTGTCTTCTGGAGCAAAAGTCGGGCGCACGCTATAGGTGAAGTTCGTGCTCTCGCTGCGCGAGACGTCCTGCGGCCAAATCTCCCCTACTACCTCTAAGGCGGCCGGCGGCGCAAACTGAATCTCCAACTCGCGCAGCGCACCAGCTTGGTGCAGACTCGACAGGAAGATGACCTGGATTTGCAAATAGCGCTGGGGGCCGGGCGAGAGAATGGGAGTGCCGTCCGCCCACGTCGCCGACTCTACAGTAGAATCGCGCTGACCAGCCGCCAGCGCATAGGGAGCTGACCAGAAGCTCCAGTTTTCTTCGTCGAGGGTCGTAAAGCGCACAGAGAAATCGGCGCGTTCAAACTCCTTGCGGATTAGCTGCGTCGGCTCACCTTCTATGTTGCTCGGTACCCAGTACAAATTGGGGTCTGGATCGCGGCCCGAGCGAGTGCGAATAATCACGCTAGACCCTTCTTCAAACGCGCCGTCCCAGCGGATCTTACCCCACGCCATGGGCGTACCAAAGTCGAGCACGGCCGTGGTGTACACGGCGCGTTCGACAAAACCCTCGCCAAAAATCTCAAATTCGGCGATCTCCCAGTTTTCAATCGGATTGAGCGGGCGCACGGCCACCCACTGGAACTGCTGGGTTGGGAAGCGGATATCGACGATCGGATCCAAATTTTCGGTTTCCTTGCTCAGGGTAATCAGCCGCGTGTCATTGGGCGAGTCCAAGCGGCGGCGGCTTATCTGGGTGAACCAGCGATTTGAGGAAGTGCTCAAATAGCAGTGGGAGGCAAAGTTGTTGAAGCTGTTGGCTGCCGACACCTCAAACCACGGCAGAAAGTTCTCGGTGAAATCCTCTTCGGCCAAGTCTTCCTTGGCCAAACGCGGCTCTCCCATCGCCTCGAGCAGTTCGTCGATTTTAGGATTGGCAGTGCCCAGCCGCGGATAGAAGCGGATCCGATTGATCGGATAGTTGACGCCCAATTCGACAATCGAATTCTGGATGTACAGCCAACTCTGAATCCCGCTGCTTTCGATGTTGCTAACGCTGAAAAACGCCGCAGTGTTGGGGTCGCCGTCAAACATGGGGGCAACCTGTACCAATTGGGTGGAGATATCGCTGCAGCTCCCGCTGGTGGTGATGTTGTTGGAAATGCCGCGGGCAATGCGGGTACGGACATCGGGGTGCGCCAAATTCAAATCCGGCGGCACGAAAAACGGGCGCATCCACTGCCCATCGTCCACATCGACGATCTCGTTGAGCGTATCTTCCCAAGTGGCATACGCGATATTGGAAGCCACCGGCTGCATCTCAATTGGCGCGCCCGCAGAATCGAGCACCGCGTAGTGACCCGGCTCAAAGGACAGAGCCGCCATCCAAGCATTACCGTCCTCGCCGCCGAGTTTGTACACATTGAAAGCGAAGGCCGGCGAGGCGACCAGCGCACTTAGTAAAAGACCAACAAAGAACATATCCCGACCTCAACAACTTTTAAGGGGTGGAGGGCGTCAATGCAACATACTAAAAAAAAACTCGCTATGCACTCTTTTGGCTAGGTTCTATATTAGCATGTCCATTTCTAACAGTCAGGTTTTTTTTTATGCCTTATCGGCTCATATTGGGCATTCTCTGGGGCTTGCTGACGCTCGGCACCGACCTGCTGGCACTTGATACTCTGCGAGTGGGCAACAACGGCAACGTCTCTTGGGCCGGGCAAACCTTCGGCTCAGTCGTGCAGCCGCTTCCCGCCGAGTACAAGGTCAGCCGGTTCTTCACCGAGACCGGCAATGTACCGGGCAACGTCATCGACCTGTCCAACCTAGCGGTGGTAAGCCCCCAAGTGCTGGTCAAGACCCTCATCCAAGCACCGCCCGAACTCCTCTCCGGAGAGCTAGCCCTAGCCGAAGAAAAATTACTAGACGCGATCTCGTCCGTACCGGGGACGACGGCGATTACGCCTTCCCAGCGCGAGGGACTCTCCCTGATTCGCATTGATTTTGCAGACGACATTCCCCTCGATGAGGCCGTGGCGCAGGTCGCCGCCGCCCTAGCGCCGGTGCGCTCGGCAAGCATTGATCCGCTCATCCTGCCGGTCTTGTTGAGCCCGGATCACGTCGTCCGCGGTGAGAACGTGGCCTTGCGCGCCCTCGGGTGGGGCGGCGGCATTACGGCACCGGCTATCAAGGACGTGCCCGCATCTACGCTGGAGGCGACCCTGCTGGAGCTAATCGAACCGGGCGGGGCCGAAGACGCGTTCGCCCGCAAGGGGGCCTTTGGAGCCTTGGGCACCTTTATCGTCCTCGACCTCGGCAGCCCCATTGGCATCAACCGCATCCGCTTCTATCCGCGCAACACCGTGCAGAGCGCGCCCCAATACCCTTTTCAGACGGATTTTATCCGCCAGTTCGAGTTGCTCGCCCACGACGGGCAAGACCTCGTCTTGGACGGCACCGGACGCCTCGTACCCCAGCTCGACGACTTCGAGATGCTGCTAAAGACCTCGGCCAACGAAGAATCGGTAGTGGAATTGGTAATTGATCCCGCCCAGACCGCGCGCTTCGTGCGGCTCAAGTCTACGTCTTCCTTTCCCTATGAACTCGACGAGTTCGAAGTCTTCGGCGAAGGCTTTATCGGCACCAGCCGCTACATCTCCCACGTGTACGACTTGGGCGCGCCGGCCACTTGGGGGAATATAAGCTGGCGGGAAAAAATCGTTGATTTGCGCACCCGTAGCGATCTGACCGACCTCACTCCCCAAGCCAGCACCTGCCGCGTCGAATCCGCGGTATTCGCCACGCCCGAAGCCGTTCCAAGCGACTACGGCGACTGCGGACCAACAGCGCGTTTTACTGCGGACCAAGGTTACACCAACGTGTACGAGTGCTTCCAGACCCACTGCGGCGAGACCGTACTGCCGGGCCGCCAGCAAAGCACGGGGCCAACAGTCAACGAACCCTCGCGCCCGTTTGGAAGCACCAGCGGCATCTCCGAGGTCATAGTCCGCATCCGCACGGGCACCGATCCGACTCCAGTGCTCTACAAGCGTGGCAACGTGCAGCGCGTTTCAGACGACCAGCTTTCCATTTCCATAGACAATCCGGACGAACAACTCGCGCGCGACGAGTATCTCGACCTCGAGCCCAATCTCGAAGCCGTGCCCCCGCAGGTTTGGGGCAAAGGAGAAATCGGCGAGGACCTGCAAAACTGGAGTCCCTGGTCGTCGCCTCATCAAGGGGGTGAACGGGAGGGCGGTACGCCGGTTTTGTCGCCGGGGCCGCGTCGCTACATCCAGTTTTCCGTCGATTTCCTCAACAGCGAAATCAACGCGACTAAGGCGCTAGAACAGCTATCCATCGAATACTTGTTGCCGCCGATAGCCGAGGAACTCGTCGCCGAGATCTTCCCGCGGGAAGTAGAGGTCTTTGAGTCGGTGGATTTCACGTATGCCGTGCGCGCCAAAATGGAGTTCGAGGGTGTCAAAGGATTCGACACCTTTGAACTGCTGACCGCTAATCGAGTGCTGGGCATCGACAAGATCGAGATCTGGGAACTGCCCGACCGCTTAGTTGCCGAGCAGGCCCTGAACGCCGACATCGTGACTGCTCCCAATGGCCAAGCCGCGGTCCAGACATCCGATGGCACCCAACACGCCCTACCCTATACCGTCGAATCCGCAGACGGCGGCTCCTTTGTCATCCAAGCAGTAACCGAGCGCAACGCGATCATGCGTTTTCCCCAGATCACCCGGCCAGCCGACGGCGGCCAGATGCTACTAAAAATCAAATTTCGCGGGCGCGTACTGCTGTACAGCACCTTGTTCCGCGGCCAAGCCGTGCTCTCATCGCAGACCGGCAGCATCCAGCGCATCTCCGCGGGCAACGCCGACTTCTTAGGGGAAGGCGACCTGCCCACGGCCTCTGGAATCACCGTGTTGAGCCCAGACATCAACGAGGGCGATCTGTTCGGCTCTTTTGCCATCGAGCCGAGCGTATTTACTCCCAATGGGGACAACGTCAACGACGCCGCGACCATTGGCTACGACATCCTTGCGGTGACCCGACCAACTGCCGTAGAAGTGCATGTCTTCGACCTATCCGGTCGCCTCGTAAAGCCGCTCTACTCAGGAGCGGACCTGAGCGGGCACTACGACCACTTGTCTTGGGATGGGCGCGACGCCGACGGCAACCGGGTGCCGCCAGGACTGTACTTGGTATCACTTTCCGTAGATGGTGATGCGCGTCAGACGAGCAGGGTGCGCACGGTAGGCGTGGCGTATTGAAGGGGATTAGCGCCCACTCCCTCGCAACTGCTCCTCCCACTGCTCTCTAAGCTGTTCAAAAATCTCCGCCGAGCGGCCCTCTCGGTAGTACTCGGTAAACTGCTCTAGGTGCTTCACCCCTTTGAGCGTATCCCCCAAGACCATGTACAAATGGCCGGCCAAGCGGTTGCCCTGATAGTGCTCTGGCTGAACGGCCAAAATGGCCTGCACCTGTTCCATGGCGGCCACAGCGCGATGCTCGACGACATACTGGGTGGCCAATAGCAAGCGGGCATCGACCGCGTCCGAGTTGCGGGCAATTACTTGCTGCAAATGGGCCTTAGCTTCCTCGGCCTGATCGGCGAAGAAGAGCAGGTGGGCCAAGCGGTAGCGCGCCGCAGCGTGTAGCGAATCCGCCGCTAGGATCTGCCGGTATTCGGCGCGGGCTTCATCCAAGCGTTCCAACTGCTCGTATAGCTCGCCCAACTGAAGGCGCGCCTGCAGCGAATCCGGCTTGGCGGCTACGAGTTCCTCATACGCGCTCGCGGCTTGATCCAACTGTCCCAACTGAGCGTGAGCATAGCCGAGCCGCCCGTACAGATCCGCTGCGTCCGCGTCCTTGGCACTCAGCAAGCTCTCGTATGCAGCGATCGCTTCGGCGTAGCGGCCAGTGCGCAAATACACGTTTCCCAGTGCCAGCCGCGCCCGCGCAACTTCGGGAAAGCGGCGGATAAGTTCGCCGTATGCAGCAATGGCCCGGTTGTACTCGCCGCTCCGGGCATACAAAGAGGCCAAGTTGAAACGCGCCCACTTGATATCCGGGTCGAGCGTCAGCGCTTGCTCATAAGCGGCCACAGCATTGATGGGCAGACCCTTTTTCTCGTACACATAGCCCAGTCGATAGTGCGTGTGGGCGTCGCCCTCCACATTCATCGCCCCCATCCGAAAATTGCACGCGACCGCCAATAGGAATGCGGCACCGCAGCCGACGAGTAGGTCTCGGTGCGCTCCCCGTCGCCATAGCAGGTAGAGCTCCCGGCCACCATACGCGGCAAATATCAGTAGAATGGGGACCACAGGCAGGCGATAGCGCGCGCTGATAAAAAAGGCCACCACCGTTAGCATGTACGCACCGGCGAACAAGGCGAGCAGCAGGGGCTCGGGGCGGCGTAGCAAGCCGTTCCGACAGCTCAGGCCCAATCCCACCAGCGCGAGCGGCGCCAGCAGCCCAAAGGGAAATGCCACGCCGTACTTCCACAGCAAGACTTGCAGCAACGGCGCGTACTGGCGGGCAAAGTACAAGTCCTGATTGCGGCCAATCTCGTCGCCATGCCAAAACAGATACAACTTGTACAGCAGCAGCTTTAAGTAGGCAAAAGGCTGCTGGCTTATAAAGTCCCACGCTTCGACAAAGAAAAAGTCAGATTGAGCCGAAGGCTGGATCACGCCAGCCTCCACGCGCGGCCGCGCAGTCAATTCCAGCCACGCTGGCCCCGGCTGGATCGCCACGGTCTCGTCGTACTGGGCGTTGTTGCCAATGTAAAAATTGAGACCTGCGTTGTAAGAAATGAGTACCCAATCGCCGCCCACGTAGTAGTTGCGCAGCGTGACCGGCGCGATGGCCAAAGCGGTTCCCAACAACAGCGCGGCCACCCCCACTAACCGGCCGCGACGCACCCACACCAACCACAGCGCAGCCACCGGCACAAACGCCAGCACATTCGCCACGCACAGCGCGGAAAGGCCGAAGAGGAATCCAGGCAACAGAAGCCGCCGCGGCCGCCCCTCGGTCGCCCACAACAGGGCCCATAACGCGAGCAGATTTAACACCAGCGCAAGGGCCGGCGGCAGCAGTTCAGCCTCAAAGAAGATGAAAGGCCCGTAGCAAGCGGCTAGCCCGGCCGCCAGATAGCCTACGGCAGGTGAAAAGACGCGCCCCAAGCGAAAAATCAGCAGGCACAGCGTGGCCCCTAGCGCAGCTTGGACTAGCCTCGGCAGGGTAAAACTCGGCTCAAAAAGCGCGTAGAGTACGGCGAGAAAATGCGGGTAGAGCGGTGGTTGCCAAAAAGGCTGATCACCGAAGTGGCCGAGGGCCATGGCCGCGGCCGCTTGGGTATAGGTCTTGGCATCGACGAGGGGAAAATCGTAGAACGGGCTACGCTGGCTCTGGAAAATGTACAGCAGCCGCAGCGCAAAGGCCGCGCCCCAGACGAGCGCGAGTTTTCCCACCGCCCTAGATACCCAAGCCGGCGTACACCGTGATAAAACCCTCAGTCACAGTGCGGGTTTTAATGTCCGGATCTTCAAAGTCGCGCGCGTCGAATTTCAGGCCGACCTGCGTGGTCAGCACGTAGCCCTGGTATTCGGCCACATTGGTGACTTGGCTCGCCGTGATGAAGGACTGGAAGTTGTTGATCTCGGCCTCCAGATCTCGAAACAGCACGTATTCGACGCCGGTTGCTAAGGTCGTGCGACGCATCACAGGCAGCTCTACTACCACGCCAAATATCTCGGTCAGCTCTTCGCGGTCGTCCTTGGTAAACAGGTCGTAGGTCTGGCGGCGGTATTCGCTTTTCCATCTCGGCAGCAACCGCAGGCGCGACAACTCGACGAGATAATCGGCTTTGTTGATGACGCCGAAGAAAAACTCCTCGTCGTCCAAGCCGAACTGGGTGCGCGCCGTTTGGCCAAGGCGCTGGTGCCACAAATCGTATTTGAGCGAATTTTTAATCGTCAAATCCTCTAGCGGCTCATACGTGTGGCCGATGTACAGCGAATTGTTGAGCGCGTCGCGCGCCAACAGCGGGTCCAGCACCTCTACGTTGCGGGAGTCGCGCAGGGTATTGCGATTGTCCCACTGAATTAGGTTGTCTGGAATGTCGTCCTTCGCGCTTTTGAGCACCTCCATGACCTTGAGCCGTCCCCAATTCGGATGATTCACATCGACGGTCATCACGCCGTATGTGGTGCGGTTGCGCTGGTCTGAGGTAATCCGCTCCTCGCGCAGATGCCCAACGGTTGCGCGGATTTCCGGGGTGAGATTGACGCCAGCGTACACGTTGAAACCACTGCGGTCGCGCTTGTAGGGGAAGTCCGGCTCGTTGTCGTTTTCAAAGCGATCGATCCAGCCGTTGTTGTTGGCGTCAATGCCGTAGAGAAATTCGGGCCGATCTACGTGTTGGCGGAGGAAAGGCTCCTCGTAGTCTGGAATCAGATTGATAACGCGGCCGTTGTCGTTTTGGTTGAAATCGGGAATGAAATCGTTGTTCTCGTCCCAACCCGGAAAGACCGCGCGATCTACCGACAGGGCATCGTTGCGGCCCCAATCCGGAGTGCGATCTTGATCGTCGTTGTCCTCGACGAATTCCACCAAGAACCGCTCGTTGCTGCCCGGGTTGTGGTCGGCAAAATAACCAGAGTTGTAATCGATGAAGCCGTCCTGCTCGCTGATGTACGTCGAAGTAGCGTAATCCGGATCCATGTGGAATGCCTCGGCAAAAAAGAAATACGGAGAGGCGCGCTTCCATAGGTTGAGCATGAATGCGTCCGCCGAGGGCTTCGCAGACGTACCCGACGAGATGCTGTGATCGGTATTGCCCTGGTCGGCGCTCGGATAGGGATACTTGCGATACGTGCGGCTGTTGTCCCACTCGCCGTACAAGTGGAAGCCCTTGACATCTTCCAACGCGAGCGTGAACCCAAATATCTGCGTCGCAGTGGGCAGGCCGTACTCAAACGAGACGACCCGCAAATTGGTGTTGTCCTTGACGTTGCCCGTGGCCCGCGCGACCATTAGGAAGATGGGATCATTGCTGCGGCCGGTTTGGCGGTTGGACGTGGCCTGCACTTTGTAGTCGTTGCCCAGCACCAAGTCGAACTGGACCTGGCGAATCTGCGATTTGTCCTGCGACGCGACTAATAAAAAATCCGCGCTGTTGAAATCGTAGCGCAGGCGGATTTGCTCGTTGCCGTCGGCCGAAATAAAGCCCTCCTGCGGGAAGCCGCCTTCGACGACTGGTTCAAACCCAATTTCCTTGCCGCGGTCCACACTGCCGTCCAAATAGGTAATGATGATATCCGAGCCGGCGCTGAAAAACGCTGCGCCGCCCTCGCCATCGGCCGGCGAGTCGTCGCTGAGCAAAATTTCGATCCAAGAGACGGCTTCGTTTTTCTGATCGACGGTCAGTTCACCCGTGAGGGGATTACCGCCAAAGCCGTCGGTGAGCGTATTCGACTGGTGGGCGTTGACGAAGTTGAAGCCCAACGTGGTAAAATCTCCCACCTGAACGGTGGTGCGCCCCCCCATCAGCGAGGTGTTGTTGGTGCGGTTGATGCCCTCGACATTCGTACCCGAGCCGCCCGATTCGCTCAGCCGCGAATACAGGAAGGTGAGCAAGTATTTGTCCGTGGCTAAGTCGAACTGGACCCCGTCGAAATCGGGCTTGGAAAAGGTCATCGGCGTCAGGGTCGTGCGGATGCCGTTGCCAATGGTGATGGCGTAGTGGTATTCGCCGATGGAGTCCGAAGCGATCAGCAGGCTGTTAAACCAAGTGCCAAAGCGGGTATCCTTGAACAGTTCGTTGCCGCGCTGCAAGGGCTGGCTCTGACTATTGTTGTAAATGAGCCAACCGCGATTGACGAAATTGCCGAAGAAGTCGTAGAAGTAGCTGCCTTCCAACGCCACATCGACGTAGCGCTGGTACTGCGTGCGGGCGTAATTGGAATACTCCCACTGTCGCCAGCGGTACTCGTTGAAAAGTTCTTGCGGGATGTACCACTTTTTTACGGCCGGGTCTATCGCATCAAAAAGAACGCCTGAACCCTGTGGCTCAAACGTGGTCCTGCCGCCGCGCTGGACGCCCAACCGACTGCCGTAGTCTTGGGCACTGGCCGCTCCGGCTAGGAGGCAAAACAAGGCTGCAAGAAAAAAAGGCGATCTCATACCGGGCTCCTTGAAAAAAATAAGGCGATGGGCTTGGCTAGCCCATCGCCTGTAAATCTAAACCGAATGCCGGGTCGAGCCAGCAGGATCTAGCGATTGAACTCGGTTTTGATGCGGCCCCACGTGCTGGATTCAACCGAGGTGGCAGGAGCTGCTCCCCAGTCAATAGCGTCGTCGAGCTCGCTCATGACCATGTCGTTGTCTGCGCGGCAGCAGCCATTGGGCGATACCGACCAGAAGCCCTGATAGTCTTCGAGAACGGCTCCACCTTCAATGTCGAAGTCGCCGAAGGTCCAGCTAATGGCGATGATCTGGCCTTCTTCGAGGTCGGTCTCTTCAGCAGCGTCCCGGTCGCCATCGTCGGGAATGAAGTCAAAGGGCCGGATCCAAGCCTCGTAGAAATACGTGCTCTCGCCGAACTCTTCTCCCGAAAAAGTGTACGCGAACTTCCAAGCGTCGTTGTTGTCGGGATCGACGACCCAATCAAACGGGGGATTGTAACCGCCCCACGCGCCAGCCGTCGGCGGCATGGACCAGTTGTATCCCACCTTGAGGATGCCGCCTTCCGCCCCGGGGGCATAGCCGCCGCCGCCCTCGACCTCGGGGTGACTCGGCGACACATAGACTTCCCAAGCGTCGTCTGACCACCAAGCATTAGGCTCTTCAGCGTCGCGAGTGTGGACGTTGTCGAAGACCTCGGCCATGAAGTAGAGCAGGTCGGTATTGTCGTTCCAACCGACAATCTGCCGCACGCTCAGGTCGCTTACGTCGATCTCACCGCGCGCCTTGCTGTACACCGAATCGGAGTACTTGTCGTTGCCTACTTCATAGGGAATCTGGGGCACAGCGGCCCAATCGGCGTGATTGCCGTCGATGACTGGTATGTTTTCATCTGGGAACTGCACGGCGAACAGAAGTTCGCCAGGCGGAAAGTGAGCCAGAGCCGGTAGCGCAACCACCGCGGCGAGTAAGGCACTTACTAACGTTTTGCGCATCTCCATCTCCTTGAAATGGCGTGTGATATAGAACGAGTACTTAAGATTACGTCTCAAGGTAATCCCAACAATATTTAAAGTCAAGCATCTTTTTAGCTGTACTGCCGCGCTCATGGCTTCCTTTGTAAAAGTATATAAATTATTGTTATTAAATGGTTTTATCTACTTCTCGACCAGTGCCTGACGAATGCGCTCGGCCTCGCGGTGCGCCGGGTCCAAGCGCAGCAAAGTCGTCCAAGCAGCAGCCATTTCCGCCAAGCGCTGCTGGCGGCGGTACAGCTCGCCCAAGCGGTAATACGCCTTAGCGGATTCGGCATCTAACGCCACGAGCGCGGTGTATTGCCGGATGGCATCTTCTATGCGACCGACGCGCTCGTAGGCGCGGCCTAAATTGTAGTGGGTTTTCAGATGGTGCGGGGCCAAATTCAGCACTGTACCATAGTGCTTTATGGCTTCCTTGTAGCGACCGGCTTTCTGGTAGGTCAGGCCGAGATTGAAGTGCGTTTCAACGTGGGTAGAATTTAGGGCCAGCGCGGTCTTGAAGGACGCGATAGCCTCCTCGTAGCGCCGCGCTGCGCTGTGCAGTATTCCGAGATTAAAATGCGCTCGCAGCCGAGTCGGCTGGCTGGCCGCCGCCCGCTGATAGTGGTGGAAAGCGCGGGCGTATTGTCCTCGCTGATAGTAGGCAAACGCGAGATTGTCGTGGGCGCGGGCGTTGTCTGGATAGCGCGCTAAGACTGCGGCAAACAAGCGGGCGTCGCTGTGCCAGTCTCGGTTGCGGACAATGGTGCGCGCACCGCCCAGTACGGCCGCACACAGCACGACCACCCAAATTAGTCGTCGCTGTCCCGGACTTCTCCGCAACCAGCACTGCCCGGCCCATCCCCAAGTCAGGGCCACTGGGATCATGGCCAAGTGCAGATAGCGCTCGGCCATGCCGCTGGGCGCGAGGAAAAGCAAATTGGCCACCGGCAGCAGGCACGCGCCAAAAAACGCGCTGGCAAAGACGAGAAAATGCGACCGCGCCACCCAAGGCAGCGCGACCAACGCGGCCACACAGGCCAAACCCGCAACAAACCACAAGTCCCAAGGCGACGCCACTGGGGGAATCGACGCATACGAGTAATCCGCCGACAAATGCAGCGGCGCAACGATCAGCAGCAAATAGCGCGACAGAATGGCCACGGCCGTGCCGAGCCGCTGCCACGGATCAAGGTCGGCCAAAAAATTGGTAGAGACCGGCCCAGCAGGGGCGTCGGCCAACGCCAGCCAACGCAACGCCAAGACGCCGAGCAAGGCCACTCCATATCCCCAGTGTCGCTTGCCCCAAGCCGCTATCCCCTCCCGTGAATCGGCCAAGAAAAGCGCGACCGGCAAAACCATCGCCGTCTCCTTCGCTAGGCACGCCCCCGCGTACAGCAAATAGGCTAGTACGCTCCGCCGCCGATGCGCTAGCAAAGCACTCAACGACAACAGGCTGGCCAGCAAGTCGCCCCGCGCCGAAATCCAAGCGACTACTTCGGTTTGGAGGGGATGACTCGCGTATAGCAAGGCGGCCCACAGCGCGGCGCGATCCTCGCCGAGCAGGTCGCGGGCCAATGCGTACAGGAGCAGGCTATTGACCGCGTGAAACAGGACGTTGGTCAGATGATAGCCCCAAGGGGCTTCTCCGAAGAGCTGGAAATCGAACCCCAGCGAGAGCAAGGTGAGCGGTCGGTACAGCTCCAGCCCCATCCAGCTAGTGCCAAAAAGCTCGCCTAGGGCTAGCGCGCGCACTGCATCGCTAGCGAGGTACGCCGAGTCGTCGAACACAAAGCCGTTGCCCAAGGTGTTGGCGTAACACGCCAGGGCCAACGCCGCTATGTAGATAAAGTGCGAGGTCAAAAACCGATTTCCTTAAACAAATGTTTCTTTGTATAATGCAAAGTAATTATGAACACGCTAAGCAGAAATGTTTTGCGGCGCAGATGCGCCACTGCGTGGGCGGCGTTGGTTTTGTCGGTCGCGTGCAGCCAGCAAGACGCGCCGCCAGTAGCCCTAGTCGGCGGCGTGCCCATCACAGGTGCCGAGTTGCGCCAATTTGCGTCAAACGTGCTGCCGGGGCTGCGTCCGGCCCAACAGGGACCAGCGGCGCGGCAGTCCTACTTGCAGACCTTGATCGACCGCCAGCTCATGCTGCGCCACGCGCGCGAAATAGGGATCGACCGCGAGTCGGCCGTATGGGTCGAGCAGCTACTCCAGCGGCGCACCTATCTAGCGAACCTGTACCGAAAGCGCGACCTGCATCCCCAAGCGCAAGTTACGGACGCGGACATCGCCCATTTTTTCGCGGAACACGACCTCGGGCGCGAACGCCTCATGACCGCCATTCTGGTCCAGACCAAGGCTGAAGCACAAGCGATCCAGCGCCAGCTCGCAGCCGGTGCTTCCTTCGCCGAACTCTCTGCTCAACACACGCTCGACCCGCGCGCGGCCGCCCAGCGCGGCCGGATCGGTTTTGTCAATCGCTCCATGGCCAGCCGCCTCGGAGTGCCAGAGGTCGTATTCGACCATCAACCGACCGGCGTCGTATCCGAGCCGTTGCCCTTGGGGCGGCGATTTCATTTGGTGCGCTTTATAGAGGATCGCCAAGTAGAAGTCGATAGCCAGCGGGACTTGCTCGCCCGCGAGTTGGCTAAAGCCAAGAG
The DNA here is from genome assembly GCA_028875345.1 of Gemmatimonadota bacterium. Classification (GTDB taxonomy): domain Bacteria; phylum Latescibacterota; class UBA2968; order UBA8231; family UBA8231. The sequence continues at coordinate 10,503 of JAPPEG010000260.1, read as the reverse complement.
GCGGGAGGTCGAAAAGAAGCAGGTCGAGCTCCTCGCCTATGAATTGGGCTGGCATTTGACTGCGCAGGGCCTAGCCGCCTTGCCATCGCGCGCGAATGCGCCCCTGTTCGCGTACGCCAGCGGTCAGGTCTCCACCGAGGAATATCTAGAAGTTCTTAAGAAGCATCGGGTAACGCGCCCAGAGGCGCTGCAAGACAGCGCGACCATTGCGGCCTTTGCGCGCCGCGCCATCCTGCCGGAACTCGTTTTGGCCGACGCGGCCGAAAAGGCGGGCTATCACCAAGAGTTAGAGGCCGCAGCGCATTTGGTTAAGGCCGACGAAGAATTGCTACTCAAAGCCGCGTATCAACGCCAAGTAAGCGACTCAGTCACCGTGGACACCGCCGCTGTCGAGCGCTATATCGCCGCGCATCCCGAGCGATTTACCATCCCTGAGTCCATCTGCTTTGACGAGTTGATCGCGCCCAGCCCGCAAGAGGCGCAGCAACTCAAAGACACCTTGACAGGCCAAGAGGATTTGGCTGCCTTGGCCAAGGCCCGCGGCTTCCCGTTGCGACCGCGGCGCGCCGACGGTCTCGTCTGCATGCACCGCTACAACAGCATTCCGTATCCCCAACTCTGGCGCGCCCTGCAACAGGCCGAGGTCGGCGTCCTCAACGGCCCGGTGCGAACCCGCGAGGGATTTGCCTTATTCGTGGTGGTCCGAACCGAGCCCGCCCGCCCAGAGCCGCCACAGCAGGCGCGGCAACGGGCGCGAGCGACTCTCGTGCAGCAGGCCGAACAAGCGCGCTTTGGCCAATGGATTGCGTCGTTGCGAGAAAAATACCGCAACGAAATCGACATCTCTGCCGAACAACTCGCCGCCGCCCTGCCCGATTCGCTGCTAGCTAGCCTAGTACCGCGCGAGTGAAACCTTGGAGTGAATTCCCATGACTATCCAACGCATACCCTTACGCTGGAGCCTGCCGTTGCTCCTTTTGTTGAGCCAAGCGAGAGCGCAGGAGGGATTTGAGCTGACTGCCGATGGCGTGACCATAAATCGCGCCGCGCAATGGGAACACTGGACGCGGCCCAAACACGCCGTGCGCATCGATCCCCAAACCCATGCCCTCACTCCGCGCCGCATCGGCCAATCGACCGACGCCATCTTAGACATCGATCGCTTCCAGACCCTGATCGGAGACCAAAAGGCATACGAAAAGATAGTCAAGGAACTAAACCGCGCCGACCGTCCCGTACCGCTCAACATCCGCATGGCTCCAGCCACGGTAGCCGGGGTACCGATCGTCTATCTAAAGGCTAACACCAAGAAAAACATTGAGGTCGGCGATCCGATTATCTGGTACTACTATCACGGCGGCATCCGCCACGCTGGCACCAGCGTCGAAACCGCCGCCGCCATTCTCGACGGTGATCCCACGACCTATTGGGAACCCAGCACCTTGGTCTCCCGCGCCGAATACAATGACCTCCCGCCGGCTGCCAAAGGACCTATCTACTTTATCGTCAAAGGCAACGATGGCCTAGAACAGCGAGTGGATGAGGCCACGTATGACGCCGCCGCCCCGAGTGATCGCCGCGTCGAATATCACAACCACTCGCTCGAAAATTGGACGGTCGATATCGATTTGGGCCGGCTGGTTCCACTCTCCAAGGTGGTACTGCGCTTCCTAGATCCCAGCGAGGGCGAGCCTTTTCGCCAAGTGCGCTTGCTCGGAACGCCTTCGGACGCGCGGGGCGCGGATTTGTCGCTCATAGACCGCACCATCGCCCCGGTAGAAAACCAAACCTCGGTGGAATTTAACCTCGACCCAAACGACGAGGGTTTTTACCGGCAGCTCCACATCCTGCGCATCGCAGTCACCGACAGCAAGCTAGACAAGTTCGCGGTCGTGACGGAAGCCGAGTTCGCGGCCCTGTCGCTCGACGAACAGGGCGGCATCGACTACCACATCGTCAATGCGGCTGGCACGGAGACCAAGGTCGCTCGCAGCATATACGAGGACGTCGCTCCCGAGCGCCGCGGTCGCCTCGTCCACTACCGACGCGAGCGGCCCCGCCTAGCGGCCGTAGAAGTGTGGACCCAAGGCGACAACATCGCCCTCGACGTCATCGACGGCGGCGGCAGCGTCGAACTAACCGGCACCTTCGGCGGCCTGCCCGGGTTTGATGGTCGCTACGAGAGCAACTTCCTTCAATTCGTCTGGTCGCCTGACCCCCGCTTCGAAGACCGCGGTATTATGACCCTCGACCTCGGCGCGCGCTTCTGGCTCAACTACTTCCGCATGGTCGGCGGCATCAGCGGGGTCGACGAACTGGTGGTGCGCATCTCAGACGGATCGCGCGATTCCAACGGCAGCCTGAAATGGCGCGAGATGTACCGCCAAGCAGGATCTGCACGGAATTCTACCCCATGGTCGGGGGTATCAGTGGGTACCGCGGAGAGTGGGTTCGAAAGACTCGAGCAGGTGCGCTACCTGAACAGCCAGATATACACCAGCCAAGCGGGCCGCGCTGGCGGGTACAACACCGGCGATCGCATCCGCGAGGTGCAGCTATTCGGCGAGGGCTACCCCTCTGAGGTCACGCTCACCTCGCCGATGATCGAGCTGCCCGGCTCGGTCATTCTCGGCCGCATCGAATGGGAGGCCGACCTGCCGGACTCCGAACGAGTCGATGTCCAGATTCGCACGCGCACCGGCGACCGCCTCGTGGAAATCGTCGAGTACTATGGCAACGGCGGCGACCTCAAAACCGAAACCGACTACAATAACCTGCCGACCAGCTTTAAGGGGCCGGTCGTAAATCGGCTGCAACCCGGCGGCGGCTGGAGTAGCTGGAGCCAGCGTTATACCCGCTCGGGTCAGATTGTGACCTCCCCCAGCCCGCGCCGCTTCTTGCAGATTCAGGCTCGGCTGCTTTCCACCTCGCCCGATGTGGCGGCCAGCTTGCGCTCCATTGCCGTGGCATTCCTACCCCCGGTAGCGCACCGGACCGTTGCCGAGATCTGGCCCAATACGGTCGAGCCGCGGGAAATGAGCGAGTTCGCACTTTACCTAAAGCCCACCTTTGTCGAACACCAGCCCGGAGGACCGCCCAGCCGTCGCTTTGACGAGATCTTGCTGGACGCCGAGCCAATAGAGACACTCGCCATTACCGATGTAGCTCTCGGTCGTGAGGAGGATTTGGACCGCGGCCAACCCCGCCGCCTCTTCTCCGCCTCCAGCGCGGACGTGCTGATTGACGCGGCCACTGGCGATTCCCTGAAAATCTTCTCGACCGACACCGGCACCGGCCTGCGGTTGCTCCTCCCCGAAAAGGTGGCTTTGCAGGCCGCGGGCGACGACACCCGCACCTATTATCGGGTCGTAACAGAGGAGGGCGAGCAGGTGCCCGTAGATGGCGACGGCCGCATCCTCAACGAGCTGACCTATCTCGGCCTGCCGCCCGAGGAGCAGGGCGACATCCTCTACTTCGCCCTGCGCGGCCGCGACGCAGACGGCAATCCCATTGCCGAAGCCGTAGAGGAGTTCGCATACCATAGCTTGGCCGATTCGCTTCAAGGCGAAATTCGCTACTTTCGCCGGTTAGTGGGCAAAGGCGGAGAATTCCCTTTTGACCAGCAGGGAAACCCATTGACCCAAGCCGCGTACAATGCCCTGCCCCGGAGTCAGCAAGGGTCCATCGCCGCAGCCGGCGAACTGGTAAGGGTGCGCTTTCACGCTTCGGTGCTGCTCAACGGCACCACCGTAGATGCCGCAATCCGCGATTCGGCTTTCCCCGATACCTATCAGCAAGTCGATCCAGGCGACGCCACAGCCCTGACGCCCGGCACCGCCCTGAGCATCTCCGTGCCTTTGTCCAACCGCGTCGTACAGGGCGTCGCCATCGCGCCGAATCCTTTTACCCCAAATGGCGACGGCACCAACGATCAAGCCCACATACGCTTTGCACTCGGCAACCTCAATGCCGAGCGCACCATCCAAGTGCGCATCTTCGACTTGGCCGGGCACTCCGTGTGGAGCGAACGGCGGCAGGGCTTTGGCGAGCAGGTATTCACTTGGGACGGGCGCGGCGACGACGGGCAACTCGTGCCGCCAGGAGCGTATCTCTGCAAGATAGATGCCGACGTAGATGCAGCTTCTGCATCCCACACCAGTAAGACGCACTTGATCGGGGTGGCGTACTGACATCGCCACCCCTCCATTCCTTGATCGCGACTTCATCCACTCCACAGCGGCCCGGTCTCCGCGCCCTGCTCGTCGGTGCAGCGGGTGCTTGGGCCATTGGTGCTGGCGTCCCGTATTGCAACATGGTGCTCCACGGCTCTCGGATCGCCTCGTACTTCAACACGCCCGCCGCCATCATTCTCTTCTTCTTTCTGGTCTTTGTCGGCAACACCCTGCTGGGCTTCATGCGCCGCTCGTGGATGCTGAATCGGGCCGAGTTGGCGCTAATCTACATTATGTGGATCGTCGCCACCTCAATCCCCGAATGGGGGCTTACTGCCTTTCTCCTGCCCGATATTACCAGCGTCATCTACTATGCCACGCCCGAGAACAACTGGGCCGAGCTCCTCCATCCACTCATCCCCGATTGGATCATCCCCCACCACGACTTCGACCAGATCAAAAACTTCTACGAAGGCGCGCCGCAGGGGCAGGGCATCCCTTGGGCGCTGTGGTTGTCCCCGCTGGCGTTGTGGGTGCCTTTCGTGCTGGCACTCTACGTGGCGATGATTTCCATGGTGGTTGTCTTGCGCAAACAGTGGATCGAAAACGAGCGCCTAATTTTCCCACTGGTCCAGCTCCCCATCGCCATGCTCCGAGAAGAAGACCAGCGCCCCGGATTACTCAACGCCTTTTTCAAAAATCCGCTGATGTGGATCGGCTTTGCCATACCCGCCCTCATCCAAAGCGTCAATGGCCTCAATCACTATTTTCCCTACTTCCCCCGCGTCGGTCTCGATAGCTCAGTCCCGCTCTTCCGCGACAGCATCGAGGTTCCGCTCCGGCTCAGCTTCCAGATGCTGGGCTTTTCCTACTTCGTCAACCGCGACATAGCCTTTGGGCTGTGCTTCTTCTATCTGCTCAACACCGTTCAGCAGGGCATCTTCAACGTACTCGGCGTCCAGAAGATCGATCCCGTACTCGGAGCCTACAGTACCTATACGGGTTCGATCATCGTCCACCAAGGCTTTGGGGCCGTCATCGCGCTGGTCCTCTTCGGCCTGTGGAATGCCCGCGACCACCTGCGCGCGGTCTGGCGCAAAGCCGTCTCCGGTGCCTCCGACATTGACGACTCCGGCGAAATTCTCTCCTACCGGACTGCGCTCTTGATGCTGGCGGGCAGTCTGACCTTTATGGGCGTGTGGCTCTGGCAGTCAGGGCTGCCCGCTTGGGTTACCCCCATCTATCTCTTTTTTGCTTTTGTGCTCTTCATAGGCATCACCCGCGTCGTCGCCGAAGGGGGCTTGGCCTTTATCTTCGCGCCGATGATCGCCTCGGATTTTGTCGCCGCTGGCTTTGGCACCCGCACCATCGGCTCTTCCGGCGTCATGGCCTTGGCCTTTACATACATATGGGCCAGCGACATTCTCACCTTTGTCATGGCCTCTTGCGCCAATGGTCTCAAACTCGCCGAGGAGACCATAAAAAAAGGACGCCGCATCGTCTTTTGGGGCATCCTCTTGGCCATCCTCGTGACCCTCTTTAGCTCGATCTGGGCCATCCTCGATCTAGGCTATCGCTACGGGGGGATCAACACCGATTCCTTCTTCTTTGGCGGCGCGGCGCGCTACCCCTTTGACAACGCCGCCGCGCGGCTGCAATCCCTCGACGGCCCGCATTGGGAGAACTGGATATATACAACTATTGGTGCGGGTGCCATGGTACTTTTGATGGCCGCCCGCCAGCACATCTCTTGGTGGCCTTTCCACCCGTTGGGTTTTCCGATCAGCGCCGTCTTTGGCACGATGTTTTTTAGTGTATTCCTAGCTTGGCTCTGCAAGACGCTCGTCCTGCGCTACGGGGGCCCGGCGCTCTATCTCAAAACCCGCCCCTTCTTCATGGGCCTGATTCTCGGTCAGTTCGTCACGGCCGGCATCTGGTATGCCATAGACTATTGGGCCGGCGAAAGCGGCAACGCCGTAATGAGTTGGTAGTTTAGCTCAGTTAGGTTCTGGACAACCACGTAGCCGTCTGGCGGCAACGGCACCCCTGCGCTAACTTTATTTTTCTACGCGGAACCACGCTCCGCACCGCAACATCTATATAGCGATCCCAAGCCTAATCCCTATGGACCATAGCTCACTATCACCCCTTCTCACACACTTAGCCGCACTGCGCCGCCGCGCCTTGGGCCTAACCATATTCTCTGCATTGGCCTTGGGTCTAGCCGCAGGCTTGATGTCTGTCTTGCTGTGGGTCCTGCTCGAAGTGCTTTTTTTTCTCTCACCACCTTGGCGCACGGGCTTGGGCATCTTGGCATTTTTGGCTACCGGAGGGGTACTGGCATTTGCTCTCAAGCGGCACTTACCCGTTCTCCTCTCGCAGCAGCGCTTCGCCCTCTTCGTCGAAAGGCGCTGTCCCCCGCTCCAACAGCGGCTGATTAGTGCGCTAGAGCTATCCGATGCAGAACCAGCCCTTCACTCGCCCTCACTGCTTGCGGCTGCGAGCGAGCGGGCCACCGCGCTCTTGCGCGCCGCTAATCCGGCCCAAATCCTCGACCGTCGGCCGCTCTACGCCTACCTGCGCCTGCTTGGCGGAGCAGTGGCCATCGCGCTTCTCTGCGGTGCGCTGTTTGGCGACGACCTCGCCCAAGCCGCCCAGCGCTGTGCCCATCCCCTCACCGCGTACGAGCGCCCGCCGCGCACCCTAATCACGGTACAGCCCGGCGACCTCGAAGTCATCAAGGGCGACGACGCCACCCTACAAGTGCATTTTGCCGGTGACAAGCCGCGCCGCGCGCGCATCGAACGCCGCCCAAGTGCAGAAGCACCCTACCAGACCGAAGAACTCGTAGTTGATCGCGCCGACTCCGTCACCTACACCTTCCCCCAGGTCCAGCGATCCTTCCGCTACGCCATCGCGGTCGGCGACGACCGCTCGCCCGAATACGAGGTGCGCGTCATCGACCCGCCAGCCGTCAAGCGATTGCGCCTACACTACCAGTACCCCGCTTACAGCCAGCTACCCGACCGCATCGAAGAGGAAGGCGGCGACATCCAAGGGCTGCCCGGCACCCGCGTCGCCTTGGAAATCGCGGCCAACAAGCCCCTGTCCAAGGCCACCTTGGTCCTCGATGACACCTTGTCTATCGCCGCCCAGCTCGACGGTGCGACTGCCCGCGTCGCCTTCCAAATCGAGCGCACGGGTGCATACCACATCGCCCTTGTCGATCGCAAGGGAGCGACAAATCGCGATCCCATCCGCTACGCCATCCAAGTGCGCGAAGACCAAAAGCCAGTGGTCGCCCTCGTTGATCCCGGCCGCGATAGCGACCTGCCCGAGTCTCTCAAGGTACTGCTCAAAGCCGAGGCCAGCGACGACTTTTCCGTCGAGGAAATCGCCTTGGTCTATCGAGTCAACAACGGCTCCGAACAGCGCCGAGCTTTGCCCATCAGCCCCCAGCGCGAGGTACTCATCAGCCACATCTGGGATCTCTCAGCCGCCAATCTATTGCCCGAAGACCGCATCTATTATCACCTAGAAGCCCTCGACAACAATCAAGTAGCCGGCCCGCAAAAGGGTCAGAGCCGCCAGTACGTGCTGCGCTTCCCCTCCCTGTACGAACTCTACTCAGAGGCCGACCAAGCCCAGGAGGAACAACTATCCTCCTTGGATGAACTCGCGGCCGAAGGACAGGCTCATCAGGAGTACATCGAGCGGGTGCGCCGCGAGTTGCTCAAAAGCGAGGAGCTGAGTTGGGAGCAAAAGAAGGAACTCGAATCAACGCTCGCGGCCGAAGCCGAGCGCGCCCGCGCCGTAGAAGAACTCGCGGCTGAATTGGAGAAAACCGTTGACTCCATGCAGGACGAGGGCACGGGCAGCGAAGAACTGCTCGACAAGCTCGACCACATCCGCGAACTCATGGGCGACATTGCCACCCCCGAAATGCAGCAGGCTCTCGCCGACCTGCAAAAAGCCGCCAGCGACCCAGACCCCCGAGTCCTCGCCGAAGCCCTCAAGCGCTTTAACGAAGACCAGCAAGCCTTTCAGCAACGGCTCGACCGCACCATTGCCCTGCTCGAACAGGTGCGGACCGAACAACAGCTTCGCGCCATCGTCGAGCAAGCCGCGGAACTAGCCCGCCGCCAGAGCCAGATCAACCGCGAGCTTGCGGACGGCCAGAGCGGCCTGCGCCAGCAGCTACAGGAAGGCAGCTTACAGCGCGATACCGAGCGGCTCGCCGAGCAGCTCCAGGAACTGAGCGATTCCACAGCCGAGCAAAACCCCGCGCTCTCCGAACAGCTAGCACACCGCGCCGAAGACATAGAGCGCCAAGCACTCGCCGAGCGGATGCGCCAGATGGTGCGTCAGATGCGGGCCAAATCTCCAAGTGCGGCCCAGCAGAGCGGACAGGCGCTAGCCGCAGACCTCGACGCGCTAGCCGAGGACTTGCAGCAGATGCAAGACGAATACCTCGCCGGAGAAAAGGACCAACTCAGCCGCGAACTGCGCCGCGCCATGCGCGATCTCGTCCAACTATCCCAACGCCAAGAGAGCCTGTTTGCCGACGCCCGCGCCCAAGACCAATTTGCGCTCATGCAAGGTACCAGCCACGTCGTGGAGCGCATTGCTGCCGTGGGCCGGCGCACCTTGGCCCTCGCTCCCGATTTACGCGCAACCGTCGGCTACGCTCTGCGCGAGATGCAACACGCAGCCCAGCGCCTCGGCCAGCGCGATGTACAAGGAGCGCGCCATTTCCAGCGCAAGGCCATGCGCTATCTCAATGAGACCGTGCTCCTCCTGCGCGAGAGCCTCGACAACCTCGCCAAGGCGCAGACCCCTTCGGCCTTTGCCGAGGCCATGCAGCAGCTACTCGGCCTCTCCGAACAGCAGAGCCAACTCAACCAAGCCTCCGAGCAGGCCATGGGCCAGATGCCGGGACCTGGGCTCCAGCAGCAAATCGCGCGCCTCAGCGCCCAACAGCGAGGCCTCATGCAGGCGCTCGACGAGATCGCCCGCTCGCTGCGCGGGCACCGAGGGGCGCAACAGCGCGTGCAAGCCATCCAGGACGAGATGCAGGACGTGCTCGCCGACTTGCAGCGCGGGCGGCTCACTCAGCGCACGCGGCAAAATCAGGAGCGCATCTACCAGCGCATGCTCGACGCCAGCCGCTCCATCCACAGCCGCGGCTTTGACGAAAAGCGGCGCAGCATCACAGCCACCGACCACCCCTACGCCGGCCCAACCACCCTGACCGCAGACCGCGGGCAGACGCCCGACCTGTGGCGCGAAGCCCTGCGCCAAGCGCTCGCCGGTCCTTATCCCGAAGAGTACCGCGCCTTGCTCCGGCGCTACTACGACCAAATCTACCAAGACTTACAAGTGCGCGAAGCCCCATGAAAATACCCGCCCTCATCTGCACCCTCGGCCTGTGGAGCGCGACTGCTGCGACCGCCGACCTGCAAGCACAAGTCGAGCAAGCGCGTCTATTGCTTGAACACGACGCACAGGCGGCCTGTACCGCCCTGCGATCAGTAGTCGAAGCTCCGCAGCGAGGCCCGTGGACCGAACCGGCCCGGCTACTGATAGCCGAGTGCAGCCTGCGCCTCGGTAACCTAGATCGCGCAGATAGTTTGTGGGCGGACTTGGAAAAGCGCGGCGGTCCGACTGCGTACGCGGCTCGCTATCACCGCGCTGAGCTGCTTTACTTCCGCGGCGACTTTGCCGCAGCTACAGCCGCCTTGGCCGCGCTGGCCGCAGCCGACCCGAGCCATGCCCTCGCCAACGATGTCCTCGCCCTGCTGGCCGTCTGCGAAGAGTACGCCGCGTCCGCTGGCCTCGCCGATCTCAGCCGCGCTCAACTCTTAGAGCGGCAAGGGCAGAGCGAAGCAGCCGACGCGCACTGGGCTACTCTCGAAGATGGTGCTGAGCCAAGTCTCGCCGAGTGGAGCTTGCTCCTCCGCGCCGACCTGCGCGCCCAACAAGATCGTCTCGACGAAGCTATGATCCTGTACCAGCGCCAAATCGCTCGCTTCCCCCAAGGCGAACACATCGTCGCCGCTCATCTCGGCCTAGCCGCGCTCTACGAACGCCAAGGCGCGATTGAGCAGGCCCTCAAAACCTACGAGACCGCGCTCCTCCAGCACCCACACGATGCCCGCGCCCCAGAGGCGCGCCTGCACATCGAGCGGCTCCGCCACCTGCGCGAAAGCGGTTGATCCCATGCCCATCCTCTTTGCCTTAGCCCTTTGCACCCTCGCCCTCCCAGCCCGCGCCGAGCAGATCCTCGTGCCCATGGACACCTCCCAGCGCGACCATCTCCGGGCCTACGGCC